>JAFPTC010000090.1 GCA_017400455.1 Prevotella sp.
CCCGCGGGAGAGGTAAAAAGAACGAGTTAACTTCTGGAGCAGCGAGAGCCATCAGGCTAGCATGAATGGCCGAGTCGTGAAAGAAGTCAACGATAGTTAACTGGCGCGGATGACCTTCGGATTTGACAAGGAAGATGGAAGACGGAAGTGGCCAGCCGTCAGACCGGAACCTTTAGTATTAACCATTAAAAACACGAGTAAGCGAATGCAGACCAAGCTCGCTTGAAGTCTGCTGAGCGCAAGTGTTTTCGTTGAAAACAAAAACACAAGCGCGCCAAGAGTGTGGACGACGTGAACAAGGTGAAGGCAGGGCTGATTTCGAGCCGCCGCATCATCTTCACGCCCGACGTTGACCTGAAGGACGAGCTGGCCAAGACGGCTGTGCAGATTACCTGCTACGACCGTGACGGCAAGGAGGTGAAGCGCGTGACCTCGACTGACGACAGCACCGTTGAGGACCCTGAGAACGCATCATCACCGCCGCACTGACGGCACTGGGCACGACCTCTTGCCTGGGACATGGGCCTGGAGCTTGTTTTATATTTTGGTGCATTTTTTTCACTGTTCACGCTTCTCTTTTCGTTTTTTTTCGTACCTTTGTGGGCAGAATAACAGATTATACATAACTAAAGACATAAAAAATTATGGAACAGCAAGCAATGAAGCCCTATGTCATTGGACTTGACTTAGGAGGTACAAACGCCGTTTTCGGTATTGTTGACACACGTGGTGAAATCAAAGCCACTACAGCCATCAAGACGCAGCAGTATGATACCGCTGAAGCATTTGTTGAGGCGTCGGTAAATGCCCTGCAGCCAGTTATCGAGCAGGTTGGCGGCATCGGGAAAATCAAGGCAATGGGTATTGGAGCACCCAACGGCAACTACTATAAGGGTACTATAGAAACCGCTCCTAACATCAAGTGGGCTCACGACTGTGTTGTACCCCTGGCCCAGATGTTCAGCGACAGACTGGACAACATTCCCGTGGCGGTCACCAACGACGCCAATGCTGCTGCCATCGGTGAGATGGTCTACGGCGTGGCTCGCGGCATGAAGAACTTCATCGTCATCACCCTGGGAACGGGTGTGGGATCGGGCATCGTCGTCAACGGACAGCTGGTATATGGCAGCGACGGTTTTGCCGGTGAACTGGGGCATGTCACGATGGTCCGCGGCGAGGAAGGCCGCACGTGCGGCTGTGGCCGGAAGGGCTGTCTGGAGACCTACTGCTCTGCAACAGGCGTGGCGCGTACTGCGCGTGAAATACTGTCGAAGACTACACGTCCGAGCATCCTGCGTGACATCAATCCTGAGGACATCACTTCGCTGGAGGTGTCTATTGCAGCGGGAAAGGGCGATGAGGTGGCCAAGGAAATATATGAGTTCACGGGCAAGATGCTAGGTGAGGCCTGTGCCGACTTCGCCACGTTCTGCTCACCCGAGGCCTTCATCTTCTTCGGAGGCATGGTCAAGGCCGGCGACCTGATTATGGACCCCATCAAGCGTGCCTATGACGAGCATGTCATGAATGTTTTCAAGGGCAAGGCCCAGTTCCTGATCAGCGGGCTCGACGGCGCTTCGGCAGCTGTCCTCGGAGCCTCGGCCATTGGCTGGGAGATTCAGTAGCTTGTTTTGTACAGGACTATATTTAAGGTGGGGAATCAAACCGATTTCCCACCTTGTCTGTTGCATAGGGTCAGGATGTCGGCGGGATGCTCGGCAAAGGTGGTGGCGCCATGCTGCAGCAGGAAGTGGCGGTCGCGGAAGCCCCATAGTACACTGATGCATGCCAGGCCGCTATTACGGGCTGTCAGGATGTCCACTTCGCTGTCGCCGATATAGACTGCCCCCTGCGCCGAGGCCCCTATTTGCCGCAGGGCCTCCAGGATGGTGTCAGGGGCGGGCTTCTTGCGGATGCCTTCAGCCTCGTTTTCACCAATGGCTACCTCGATGTTGGGAAAGAAATGCCGCACAAGCGACTGTGTGGCAGCCATCATCTTGTTGCTGACGACAGCCAGGTGGCATCCGCGTTGCTTCATCTCACGGATGAGCTCAGGAATGCCTTCGTAGGGCTTGGTGTTGTCGAGCGAGTGCTCCATATAGTGCTGTCGGAAGGTCGCCAGGGTGTCGTCGAATTGCGGGTTCCGTGCTCCGTCAGGTACGGCACGCTCCATAAGCAGCCGTACGCCATTGCCTACGAAACGGCGGATGTCGTCGATGCTGTGGGTGGGCATGTGGTGCTC
>JAFPTC010000091.1 GCA_017400455.1 Prevotella sp.
AAAGGAGCAACAATAGTTAAGGGCCGTCCGTCATTCTCGACGCACGGCCCTTGGCTTTTCTTGGAAAAATGTGAAGCTTCACAGCTTGGTTTGAAGTTGATTTAATCCTAAATGATAATGTTATAGAGAAAGCATAGAAATAAAATTCAATCCTTAATGGCCGATGGCTCAATCATTTCACCTTGCCGCTCATCATCGAGTCGGCAGGAGTGACAGGCGCCATCTCGTCCTTGGCCAGCTTCAGCGAGTCGCCCAGCTGGTCGTAGGCCACCGCAGCCTCATCGGTCACCTGCTTCACCTTGGCATACCGGTCGGCATCCACCCAGATGTCGTTCGAGCGCAGCGACTGGTTGATGGCCTGGCTCAGCGTCAGCAGGATAGCCACCACGGCAGCTGCTCCAAACAGCGGGCGCAACCGCTGGGCCAGGCTGATGGTGCGGGCCTTCACCGGTGCCGCCTCCACTGTCATGGCCAGCACGCGCTTGTCGAAGTCCTCGTCCAGCGCAGGCCGCTCGTTCACCACGGCGAACAGCGGTGCCCACTGCTCCAGCTCCTCAGGCATGTCGTCATGCTCCTGAGCGAAGAAGGTCCTCAGTGCCTGCTCCTCGTCGAGGGTCGTAGTCCCTTCGAAGTAGCGCTCCAGCAGTTGTTCGATGTACTTATAGTCCATGTTCATCCATTTGTTTAAACCTCTCTTTGACGGTTTGGCGCGCCCGGAAGATGTTCACCTTCACCTGTTGCTCGGTGATGCCCAGCACCTGGGCTATCTCCTTGTACGCCTTTCCCTCCATGTCGCGCAGCTGCATGCAGGTGCGCTGCTTCTCGGGCAGCTGGGCTATCAGAGCCCTCACCATCGCCACGCGGTCGCGCTGCACCGCCTGCTCCTCGGGGTTCGAGGCATACGAGCGGTCGGCCTTGTCGTGTCCCTCTTCAAGTGTGGCGTTCATATTGTCGGCACGCTTCATCTTGTCGAGGGCCTGATTGCGGCAGATGGTCAGGCAGAAAGCCTCTATCGACTCCAGCTCGTCCCACTGCTCGCGGCGTTTCCAGACTCTCAGCATCGTCTCCTGCACAACGTCCTCCGCATCAGCTCTGTTGAGAGTGATGCGCAGTGCCAGCCGAAAGAGTTCGTCCTTCAGCGGCAACACGTCCGTGCGGAAGCTGAGTTCTTTCATCCTCTCTATTTAGTTAAGACGATTGACAAACGAAAAAGTTACTGCTATCGCCCTGCAAAATTACAAAAATAAATGCGAAAGACCAAAGAAACGGCATTTTTTCTTTGGTCTTTCCTTCACCTTTATCTTCCTAATTCAGCAGAAACTGCCGCCTGCTCGGCTAGAATCATTTCTTCCTGAACCTTTTCATCAGGAAGTCGATCACCAGGACTGTTATCGTTATATCCACCAATAGCCACCATGAAGGCCAGCGCCCTGTGAATAGGTATCCTATTAAGAAGACCAATAGTGCAGGAACCACTATTACCACGATGTCGATGAGGTGGTCAATGAG
>JAFPTC010000092.1 GCA_017400455.1 Prevotella sp.
CGGGCGAGAACTGCTTGCTCAGCGCCTTCTGCACGATGCTGCGGGCATGCTCGCGGTCCTGCTCGTTCATGGCCAGGCCAGCAGTACCGGCCGTGAAGCCCACGCCACGGCCAAAGTCCTTCAGCTGGCGGGTGCCCGCGTTCGACGTCATGATGATGACGGTGTTGCGGAAGTCCACGAAACGGCCGTTGCCGTCGGTGAGGCGTCCCTCGTCGAGCACCTGGAGCAGGAGGTTGAACACGTTGCCGTGAGCTTTCTCAATCTCGTCGAGCAGGACGATGGAGTAGGGCTTGCGTCGCACGCGCTCGGTGAGCTGTCCGCCCTCCTCGTAGCCCACATAGCCCGGAGGAGCACCAATGAGGCGACTGACGTTGAAGCTCTCGGTGTATTCTGACATGTCAACGCGTATGAGGGCGTCGGGCGAGCCGAACATAAATTCGGCCAGTTTCTTCGCCAGATAGGTCTTGCCCACGCCCGTGGGGCCGAGTAACATGAAGGCGCCGATGGGGTGGTTGGGGTCTTTCAGGCCGACGCGGTTGCGCTGGATGGCACGTACCATCTTGTCAATGGCCTTGTCCTGGGCGATGACGGCCTGCTTCAGTTCGCTGGCCATGCCCTTCAGGCGGATGCCCTCGCTTTCGGCCATGCGCTGGACGGGCACTCCCGACATCATCGACACCACGCTGGCCACTTCCTCCTCGCCCACGGTCTGGCGGTCGTCGCTGTTGCCGCTCTGCCACTGCTCGGTCAGTGCGGCCAGCTCGGCCTCCAGTTCGGTCTGGCGGTCGCGATAGCTGGCAGCCAGCTCGAAGTTCTGGCCGCGCACGGCGCTCTGCTTGCGCTCTTTTACGCGGTCAAGCTCTTTCTCCTTTTCGGTGATCTCGGGCGGAATGGTGCCGTTCTTCAAATGTACGCGTGAGCCCGTTTCGTCCATGGCGTCGATGGCCTTGTCGGGGAAGGCGCGGTCGGCAATGTATCGTTCTGTCAATTTGACACATGCCAAGATGGCGTCATCGGTGAACTCCACGTGGTGGTGGCGCTCATAGCGTTCCTTGATGTTATGCAGAATAGTGAGCGTCTCTTGTGCGGAAGTAGGCTCGACGATGACTTTCTGGAAACGGCGTTCCAGGGCGCCGTCCTTCTCAATGGAATTGCGATATTCGTCGAGGGTGGTGGCACCGACGCACTGGATGGTGCCACGGGCCAAGGCGGGTTTCATGATGTTGGCCGCATCCATGGCACCGGCCGAGCCTCCGGCTCCGATGATGGTGTGGATTTCGTCGATGAAGACAATGATGTCGGGGTTCTGCTCCAGCTCCTTGAGCAGGGCCTTGATGCGCTCCTCGAACTGTCCGCGATATTTCGTGCCGGCCACGATGCCGGTCATGTCGAGGCTGACGATGCGCTTGCCGAAGAACATGGGCGAGCACTTGCGTTGGCTGATGAGCTGGGCCAGCCCCTCGACGATGGCGCTCTTGCCCACGCCGGGTTCGCCGATGAGAATGGGGTTGTTCTTCTTGCGGCGTCCCAGGATTTCCAGCACACGCTGAATTTCGCGCTCGCGGCCCACGATGGGGTCGAGCTTCCCTTCGGCTGCGGCCAGGGTGAGGTCGGTCGAGAAATTATCGAGCACGGGTGTTTTACTCTTCTGTTTCTGAGCGGTTTGCGTCTTCGAGGCGGTGGCGTTCTTGCCCGTGGCTTCTTCTGAGGAAGCCTCCTCGTAGTCCTCTTCGTCCTCGTCGGGAAGGCTGATGCCGCTCGTTGGCGATTGCCTGGCTTTGAGCAGGCTCAATACGTCGTCGTAGTTCATGTTGTTTTGTTCCAGAATTTGTTTCGCTCCGTTGTTCACTTGATCGTGTAGGATGGCCAGCAGCAGGTGTTGCTCGTCAACGCGCTGCTGCCGCTGAATGCGTGCCTCCAGTACGGCCAGCTTCAAAATGTTCGATGCCCGTTCGTTGAGCACCAGCTCACGCGTGTTGACGGGCTGCGTGATGTCATCTTGTCGCACCTTGGCTTCCAGTTCATATTTCAGTTCGGGAATGTTCAGGCGCAGCCGATGGAACACGTCGATGACAGGGCCATCATGCATCCTCAGCAGTCCAAGCAGCAGATGCTCAGGCCCAACAGAGCTTGAAGCCAGGCGTGCTGCCTCCTCACGCGAGAAGGACAGGACCTCGGATACCTTTGGTGAAAACTGACTGGTCATTGATGGAATACTTGCTTTTTACCTTTAACTTTCCTTTCACCTACTCTCTGCAAAAGGCGTGCCAAGATGGTTGGCGGCATGCGTTTTTTTAAAAACAGGCCCCTTGCGGAAATGGCGGGGCTCGGCGTGAAAAAATCTCACGTGAGATTTTTTTTCAAAACTCAACGCCGCCGTATAATGGTCAGCCCGTTCTCTGGTCACCAGCTGCGCCTTTCGCGCCGATAGGAAATGTCAGAAAAAGGGGGCAAAGTGGGTGAAATGAAATGTAAGAATGTAAGATTTGTAAGTACATAGTAAACACTACGGTTTCCAGCGATTTTGCTCCGCAAACCTTTGTCAGTCCAATCTCGTCGATGGGCTTGGCGTTGTTCACGCGGCTGTACACCCGGCCGTACTTCGTGCTGCTCTCGTTGTTGTTTCTGTAAAGATCAAGTTTCAGCATAGTGTTTTC
>JAFPTC010000093.1 GCA_017400455.1 Prevotella sp.
AATGAAGAATGAAGAATTTGCTGCCGCTGAAGTTGAGGCACCTGACGAGGCAGAATTTGCTGCCGCCGAAGTTGAGGCTCCTGACGAGGCAGAATTTGCTGCCGCCGAGGTTGAGGCTCCTGACGAGGCAGAATTTGCTGCCGCCGAAGTTGAGGCCCCTGACGAGGCTGAATTTGCTGCCGCCGAAGTTGAGGCCCCTGACGAGGCTGAATTTGCTGCCGCCGAGGTTGAGGCCCCTGACGAGGCAGGATTTGCTGCCGCCGAAGCAGGAAGTGCGGTAGCAAATTCTTCATTCTTCATTCTTAATTCTTCATTTTTCAGATACCTCGCGGTGAGCGTGTCGGTCTTCAGCAGTTGGGCGGGTGTGCCTTGGAACACCACCTCGCCGCCTTTGCGGCCGGCGCGGGGCCCGATGTCGATGATGTAGTCGGCGGCCAGCATCATGTCCTTGTCGTGTTCGACGACGATGACGGTGTTGCCCAGGTCGCGCAGCTGCTTCAACGAGTGGATGAGCCGCTCGTTGTCGCGCTGGTGGAGGCCAATGGAGGGCTCGTCGAGGATATAGAGCACATTGACCAGCTGCGAGCCAATCTGCGTGGCCAGGCGTATGCGCTGGCTCTCGCCACCGCTGAGCGAGGCCGACTGGCGCGAGAGTGAGAGGTAGTCGAGGCCCACGTCGAGCAGGAAGCTGAGGCGGGTGCGAATTTCCTTCAGAATCTCGGAGGCTATTTGCTGCTGCTGGGCGTCCATGTGGTTGGGGGCGTCGTCCAGCCACTGGCGCAGCTGGCTGATGTCCATGTCGGAGAGCTGGGCAATGTTCTTGTCGCAGATTTTATAGGAGAGTGCCTCGCGGTTGAGGCGCTGGCCGTGACATTCGGGACAGGTGCAGTCGGTCTGGAACTGGTCGGCCCATTTCTGGCCGGTGTTGCTGTCGTCGTTGTCGATGATGTCGTGCAGGTATTTCACTATGCCGTTGAAGCTCACGAAATAGTCGCTCGAAGCGTGGATGACGTCCTTGTCGATGCGTACGTCCTCCAGCGAGCCATAGAGCACCTCGTTCATGGCCTCGTCGGGAATGTCGGCCACGGGCGTCTTCAGCGTGCAGTCGTACTTGCGTAGCAGGGCTTCTATTTGCCAGAAGATGAGTTGGCTTTTGTACTTTCCCAGGGGGACGATGGCGCCGTCGTGGATGCTGAGGCGGCGGTTGGGAATGACCTTGTCGAGGGCTATCTGGCTGATGGTGCCCAGGCCTCGGCAACGGGGGCAGGCGCCCTGGGGCGAGTTGAAGGAGAAATTGTTGGGGGCGGGGTCGCTGTAGCTGATGCCCGTGGTGGGGCACATGAGCCGGCGCGAATAGTGCTTCACGGCGCCGGTGTCGGCATCGAGCACCATGATGAGGCCTTCGCCCTGCTTCATGGCCGTCTGTACCGAGCGCACCAGCCGCTCAGAGGGCTGGGGCTGAGGATTGTCAACCTTCAGCTTGTCGATGACCACCTCGATGTCGTGGTTCTTGTAGCGGTCGACCTTCATGCCCCGTGTGATTTCCGTCACCTCGCCGTCGACGCGCATGGTGAGGTAGCCCTTGCGGCGCATCTGCTCGAACAGCTCGCGGTAGTGGCCCTTGCGGCTGCGCACCAGTGGGGCGAGGATGTAGATGCGGTGGCCGGCATAGTCGGTATGAATCTTCTCTATGACTTTCTCTTCGGTGTATTTCACCATGGGCTCGCCCGTGAGGTAGCTGTAGGCCTTGCCGGCGCGGGCGAAGAGCAGTCGCAGGTAGTCGTAAATCTCGGTGGTGGTGCCCACGGTGGAGCGGGGATTCTTGTTGGTGGTCTTCTGCTCGATGCTGATGACGGGGCTGAGGCCCGAAATCTTGTCTACGTCGGGGCGCTCCATGCCCCCCAGGAAGTTGCGGGCGTAGGCCGAGAAGGTCTCGATGTAGCGGCGCTGCCCTTCGGCAAAGATGGTGTCGAAGGCGAGCGACGACTTGCCCGAGCCGCTGAGGCCGGTGATGACGGTCAGGGAATGGCGCGGAATGTCGACGTCGATATTCTTCAGGTTGTGGGCGCGGGCTCCCCTGACGCTGATGGTTTTCTGCATGATGCTGTTATTTTCCACTTGGGTTCCCTCCTGTTCCTCCTTCTTTGTTGAAGCCTCTGATCAGGTTGACATCCTTGCGGATGTTGTACTCGCGGCCGTCGGCCCCCTTGGCATTGACAATGACGAAGTAAACGCCTTCCTTCACGTCGTGGCCGTTGTGCTTGCCGTCCCATCCGCCGTCGGGATCGTTCCACTCATATAGCTTCTGGCCCCAGCGGTTGATGATGATGGCCCGGAACTTCACAATGCTGCGCCAGCCCTTCTTGGCATGATAGGTGTCGTTGTCGCCGTCGCCGTTGGGCGAGAAGGCGTTGGGAAACTCCAGGTGGCTCTCGGCTATGGCAATGGTAATGGTCTGTGCGGGCAGTTCCTGGCCGTCCTGCTCCAGGCGCGTGGTGAGCACCACGCTGAAGCTGCCCGACTCGTTGAAGGTGTACTGCGTGTCCTCCTCGTAGCGCACGAACAGCTCTTCGGGCTCCTTGCCATCCTCCTGCCGGTAGAAGTGCCACTCGTAGGAGGGGGTGAACGATTCCATGCCTTCGGGATTGGCGCGGAAGGTAATTTCCAGGGGTGCCTCGCCGTCGCTGATGCTTGTCGAAGATAATTCCTTTCCGTCGCTGTCAGTGTAGTAGGCAAGGGCGTTTACCTTTTGCGAGAAGGAAGAAAACGACCAAAAAAGGGCCGCCAAAGTAAGAAATATTGATTTCTTTTTCATTTTCTTGCTGTTTAAGGTGCAAAGATACAAACATTTTTCGTACTTTTGTAGGCGAAAACGGAAAAAAATGAAATTATGAAGCGATTATTAAGATATTTTTGTGTATCTGCAATGCTGCTTTTTGCAGCCAGTGGCGCCACGGCACAGTCGGTGAAGACCCATAAGGTGAAGAAGGGTGAAACCATTTACGGCATTGCCCATGCCAACGGACTGACCGAGGCGGAGCTGAGAAAGGCTAACCCGGGAATGGACGATCCGGGATATATGCTGAAGAAGGGCGACAAGATCCTGATTCCCGTGGTGACGCCCAGACAGCAGCCCGCTGCGCCGGTGGTGGCCGACGATCTGCAGCAGCGCCCCATCAGGGTGGGCGTGATGCTGCCGCTGCACGACCAGAACGTGGAGGGGCGCCGGATGGTGGAATACTACAGGGGAATGCTCATGGCCTGCGACAGCTTGAAGCACGAGGGCATCTCGGTGGATATCTACGCCTGGAACACGCCCGACAACGGCGACCTGTCAGCAGTGCTGTCGAAGCCAGAGGCCTCCCAGTGCGACGTCATCTTCGGCCCGCTCTATTCCAAGCACATGGCCACGCTGGCCCCCTTCTGCCAGCAGCACAGCATCAAGCTGGTGATGCCCTTTGCCGTGAATGCCCCGCAGGTGGTGTCAAACGGCTACCTGTTCCAGATTCACCAGGCCCCAGAGGGGCTGTTCGAGTCGACGAGCCGCCGGTTTGCTGAGTGGTTCCGTGAGTATCATCCCGTCATCGTCGACTGTGGCGACCCCAACAGCACGAAGGGCGGCTTTACCTCGGCCGTGAGGCAGCAGCTGGACCAGCGCAACAAGCAGTACAGCCTGACCAGCATCAAGTCTGCGAACAACGTGTTTGCCAGCGCCTTCAGCCCCCAGCACCCCAACGTGGTGGTGCTCAACTCGGCACGCGCCGACGACCTGAAGGTGGTGTTCATCAAGCTGAAGGATGTGGTGGCCGCCAATCCAAACGTCAAGGTCAGCATCTTCGGCTATCAGGAATGGATGGAGATGGCCGCCAGCCAGGAGGCCAACTTCCATAAATATGATATGTATATACCGGCATCGTTCTACACCAACCTGACGCAGCCGGCCTCGCAAAAGCTGGCCATGAGATACAGGGCAAACTTCAAGCAGGACATGCTCACGGTCACGCCCAGGCTGGCTTTGTCGGGTTTCGACCATGCCTTGTTCTTCCTGCGTGGACTGCATAAATATGGCAGGGCCTTCGATGGAGCTGCCGGCCGCTTTGGCTATCAGCCCGTTCAGACGCCGCTGAAGTTCGAGCACCTGCAGGGCGGAGGCTATCAGAACCGTGCCTTCATGTTCGTTCACTACAAGCCCAATGGCCAGATAGAGACCATCAGCTACTAAGCAGCAAGCATTGACGAAGGAATGGTGAGAGAATTCTTTTGCAAGACATGGGTTGCGGCTTGGCGGCAGCTGGTGGCGGCGGTGGCCCTCACGGTGGTGGCCTTGCCAGCCAGTGCCCAGGTGGGCGAACATCGCAGCGAACTGGCAGTGGGCGTCAACGGCGGCTATGTGATGAGCAACATGGGCTTCGTGCCCAAGATACCGCAGGGCATGCATACCGGACTGACGGGCGGACTGAGCTTCCGCTACACGTCAGAGAAGTATTTCAGCAGCATCTGCGCCATCGTGGCCGAGGTGAACTATGCCCAGATAGGATGGAAGGAAGACATCCTCACTCCGCAGGATGAGCCCGTCATCAACGAGGCCACGGGCCTGCCCGAGGAATATCAGTGCAACATCAACTACATCCAGGTGCCTGTGTTCGCAAGGCTGGGGTGGGGCAGGGAGCGCAAAGGCTTCCAGGCCTTCTTCCAGGTGGGTCCCCAGATAGGCTACTACCTCAGCGAGTCGTCGAAGGCCAACTTCGATGTCGACCAGCCCAACCTGGCCGACCGCACCTCCATCGTTTCGAGCAACTACGTGAGGGATGACGGGGTGAAGGTTGGCTCGGGCATCTACCACATGCCTGTGGAAAACAAGGTGGACTATGGCATCGTAGGAGGCCTGGGACTGGAATTCTCGCATCCCAAGGTGGGCCATTTCCTGCTGGAAGGCCGCTACTACTACGGGCTGGGAAATATCTACGGCGACTCTAAGCGCGACTACTTCGGACGGTCGAACTATTCCAACATCGTCGTCAAGCTGTCCTACCTCTTCGACATACTAAAAACTAATAACCCAAAAATTAAATAAAACATGTTTGAAAATCAACCGAAAGGACTCTTTGCGTTGGCACTGGCCAACACGGGCGAACGCTTTGGCTACTACACCATGCTGGCCATCTTCGCATTGTTCATGCAGGCTAAGTTCGGATGGGACGAGGCTGCCGCAGGACAGGTTTATGCCATTTTCCTGGCTGCTGTCTACTTCATGCCGCTGCTGGGCGGCGTCATCGCCGACAAAATCGGCTATGGAAAGTGTGTAACCATTGGTATCGTGGTCATGTTCCTGGGCTACCTGGCACTGGCCATGCCCACTGGAGCCGACACCATGGGCAAACTGGTGATGTTCGGCGGCTTGGCGCTCGTCTCGGTGGGAACGGGCCTCTTCAAGGGAAATCTGCAGGTGCTGGTGGGCAACCTCTATGACGACCCGAAGTATGCTTCGCGTCGCGACGCTGCCTTCAGCCTCTTCTACATGGCCATCAACATCGGCGCCATGTTTGCTCCGTCCATGGCTAAGTACATCACGAACATCTATCTGGGTAAGTATGGCTTTACCTACGTCACAGATGCACAGGCCGCCTATGGCGACAGGGCCCAGGAGTATCTTTCCACCCTGTCGAGTGCCTACGGTCTCTGCTTCGGCGTGGCCTGCGCCTCGCTGGTCTTCTCCATTATCATTTACTATGCTTGCCGCTCGTGGTTCAAGCATGCCGATGTGACCGCCAAGCAGGCAAAGGCCCAGCAGGTGGCCGTGGAGGAGCTGACCCCGAAGCAGACGAAAGACCGCATCGTGGCTTTGCTGCTGGTCTTCGCTGTGGTCATCTTCTTCTGGATGGCATTCCATCAGAACGGATCGGCACTGACCTTCTTTGCCAAGAAATATACCGACCTGACCGTTACCGGTCCGCTGCGCATAGGGTTTAACATCTGGAGCCTCTTCCTCATTGCCGTGTCGGTCTATACGGCATTCAGCGTGTTCCAGGCAAAGACCAAGAAGGTACGCAACTGGTGCCTGGTGGCTACGCTCGCTCTGTGGGCTGGGGCTTTGGCACTGTTCTTCAACATGGACGATCCCGTGATGGCTCAGCCTTCAGACTTCCAGCAGTTCAATCCCTTCTTCGTCGTTGCGCTGACTCCCTTCAGCCTGGCTCTGTTCGGCTATCTGGCTAAGCGAGGCAAGGAGCCCACCGCTCCCACAAAGATTGCACTGGGCATGCTGGTGGCAGCCCTGGGCTTTGTAGTCATCACCATGGCTTCATTCGACCTTGTATCGCCTAAGGACCTGGGCGATTCCACGCAGAATATCCTGTCGCCCAACTGGCTCATCTCCACTTATCTGACGCTGACCTTTGCTGAGCTGCTGCTCTCGCCTATGGGCATCTCGTTCGTCTCGAAGGTGGCTCCTCCAAAGTACAAGGGCCTGATGATGGGTGGCTGGTTCGTGGCTACGGCCATCGGCAACTACCTCAGCTCCATCCCCTCCATGCTGTGGAACAAGATTCCGCTCATGGCTAACTGGGGCATCCTCATTGCGCTTTGCCTTATCAGTGCTGCTGTGATGTTTGCGCTGCTGAAGAAGCTGAACGCAGTGACTGCTAACTAAGGATAAGAGATAAAAACTGTTTGGTAGAATGAGAAACTGGAAACGCTGCTTGTCGTTGCTGTTCCTGGTTTCTCATTCTTTCTTTTGTGCCTTTGCCCAATCGTTTACTTTCGTCGAGCTGAACTGCGAGAACGCCTTTGACACGCGGCATGACGAGGGTAAGGAAGATGAAGAGTTTACGCCGGAAGGCACTCGCCGCTGGACTCGCACGCGTTATTGGAGGAAGCTCAACGGCCTGGGGCAGACCATTCTTTCCTGTTCCGACGAGCTGCCCGACCTGGTGGCTTTGGTGGAAGTGGAGAACGACAGCGTGCTTCACGACCTCACCCTTCGTTCGCTGCTCAGAGGAGCGGGCTATCAATACCTGATGACCAGCTCGCCCGACGTGCGCGGCATTGATGTGGCCCTGCTCTATCAGCCGGCCCGCTTCAGACCCATCTGCTACGACTGCCTGTCGGTTGAACCGCTGAAGGAAATGCGCCCTACGCGTGATATATTATATGTAGAGGGCGAGACCCAGCGAGGCGACACGCTGCATCTCTTCATTGTGCATGCTCCAAGCCGCTATGGCGGCGAACTGGAGTCAAGGCCTTTCAGACAGCAGGTAATGAACGTGCTGACAAGCGCGCTGGGCCCGTTGCAGGGGAAGCATATCGTGGTGGCGGGCGATTTCAATGACTATAGCGACGGCCACGCCCTGAGACTATTGGAAGCACAGGGGCTTAGCAACGTGTCGAAGGATGCCCAGGGCCAGCACGGCCATGCCAAGGGAACCTATCGCTATCAGGGAGAGTGGCGCTCCATTGACCACGTGCTGGTGTCGGCGTCTTTGCTTCAAAAGGTCAGCGGCGTCTATGTCAACGACGCAACGTTTCTCTTGGAACCCGACGAGCGCTATGGCGGCTACAAGCCCCGGCGCACCTACAATGGCTATCGCTATCAGCGTGGCTTCAGCGACCATCTGCCCCTTGTCGTGAAGCTCGGCCTCTAATTACTGTTTTTCTCAGAACTGGAAGTAGATGAAGGGCTGAATCTCGCTGCTTTTCACCTGGATAACGATATAGATGACCAGCGTGATGAGCACCGCCCCCAGCAACACGCCGCCTCGCTGAATCAGGCTGACACAGCGCTCGTTCCAGCTGTCGGGGATGAAGTGGGTGACATAGCCGAAGAGCATCATGGCAAACACCACCCAGTAGCCTTTGACCACTTGGAGGAAAAGCTCCGGGTGGAAGTCGGTGAACATTTTGGCTATCATTGTCCATGAGGCGTCGAAGGTGTGGTTGCGGAAGAAAATCCAGCAGAAGACCACAAAGTGGAACGTGAGCACTACGGCCACCACCCGTCGCCATCCGTGGCTCTGGTAGTGCTTGTCGTGGTGGAACACCTTTTCGCGCATCCACTTGTGGATGGCCAGCGCCACGCCGTGCATGCCGCCCCAAGCCACGAAGTTCAGGCTGGCGCCGTGCCACAGTCCGCCCAGCAGCATGGTCACGATGAGGTTCACGTATTGGCGCACCTTTCCCTTCCGGTTTCCGCCCAGCGAGATGTAGATATAGTCGCGAATCCACGACGAGAGCGAGATATGCCAGCGCCGCCAGAAGTCGGTGATGCTCTGCGAGGTGTAGGGGGCGTTGAAGTTCATGGGGAAGCGGAAGCCCAGCAACAGGGCTATGCCGATGGCCATGTCGCTATAGCCCGAGAAGTCGCAGTAAATCTGCATGGCATATCCGTATGCTCCCAGCAGGTTCTCCACGCCGCTGTAGAGTGAGGGATTATCGAAGATGCGGTCGACGAAGTTCAGCGAGATGTAGTCGCTGATGACAGCCTTCTTGAACAATCCTATCATGATGAAGAAGACGCCACGGGCAAACATCTCCTGCGTGATTTCCAGTGGCTTGCGAATCTGGGGCGCGAAGTCGCGGGCGCGGACGATGGGGCCTGCCACCAGCTGGGGGAAGAAGCTGACGTAGAAGGCATAGTCCAGGATAGAGGGTAGGGGCTTCAGGTCGCCGCGATAGACGTCGATGACATAGCTCATGGACTGGAACGTGAAGAACGAGATGCCCACGGGCAGGAAGATGTCCCACGGCTGGAAATTGCTGCCCACCATCTGTGCCCACATGCCAGCAAAGAAGTTTGTGTACTTGAAATAGCCCAGCAGGCCCAGGTCGATGACGAGCGAGAGGGCCACCAGCCACTTCTGGAGGCTTCGACTGGCCGATTGGGCCTTGAGGCTCGCTATTTGGCGGGCAATGAGGAAGTCGCTCAGCGTCACTACGGCCAGCAGGAAGAAGTAGAAGCCGCTCGACTTATAGTAGAAATAATAGCTGAAGGCGGTGACGAAGAGCAGCCTCAGTGTCTGCGTGCGTTGCAGGAGCATGTAGACAAGCGAGAAACCCAGAAACAGAAACAGGAACAGGCCCGACGAGAAGATCAGTGGCGCGTCGGGATTGTAAGTCAGCTGTTGCAAAATATTGTCTATCATAACTCTTAACTCAAAACTCAGAACTCATCACTCAAAACTCTTAACTCTTAACTCTTAACTCTTAACTCTTAACTCTTAACTCAAAACCCATAGCTACGGTATCCGGCCATGAGGCCATCGAACAGCAGCCGTGCCAGGTGGCGTCCGCCCTTGAAGTTGATGTGCGTATAGTCCTTGTTGGCCAATCCACGGTCCACGAGGCCTTTCATGCTCTCTCGGCCACCCATGGCCTGGAACAGGTTGAAGAAGCTGACGCCGTGGTCGGAGGCCATGATCTGCTGATAGGCCACCAGCGCCTCGACGCCCTTCATGGTGCGCAGGCCGGCATCGGTGCGCTGGTCGCGGTCGGGCATGCTCACCACCAGGATGCTGGCCTTGGGATAGGCCCGGTGCAGGTGGTCGATGGCCTGGCCCATCTGCTTGGCGTAGGCCGAGTAGTTGCCCTGGCGATTGTTGGCCACGTTCAGTCCGAAATGCACCACAATCAGGTCGTACGGCCGTTGCGCGGCAAACTGTGCCAGCGTGGCGGCGGGAATCTGTTGCAGCGAATAGCCGGCCGAGCCGCGCATGCTGAAGTTATCGACCACCACGCCGTGCAGTGGCTCCAGTGCCACGCCGTAGAGCAGCGTGCCGCTTCCCACGTTGGCAAAGGAATATTGCAGGCTTTTCAGCCCACGGTGCTGATGGACGGAGTCGCCGCCAAAGACTTGTGATGCGACGCAGTTCACGGTTTGCAGGTTCTGCGAGCCGCCCACGGTGTCCACCAGCGTGGTGTCGCCGTTGACAACCGTGCGCAGGGTCAGTCCGCCGCTGGTGCGCAGATAGAAGGTGGCCTTGTCCCACTCGTTCAGGTGGCGGCGCACCTTCGTGCCTTTATAGTTGATGCGTGCAGCGTCGCCCACGGTGAAATAGCGCTGGGCAATGCCCTGGTTCTGATGGCTGAAGGGATGTTTCACCACCTCGTATTCGCTGATGCCGCTGAAGTTGTGGTTCACGGTGGTGCGGAAGCCGTGCACCTGGCTGGCGCAGTCGACCCATCCCACGCCGTTGCCGCCAAACTGGTCTTGCAGCAGTTCGCGCAGGTCGGCCGTGAAGATGTCGCCCTCGATAAACGAGTCGCCATAGTAGGCCACGCGCACGGGCCGGTTCATCTGGCGTGCCTGGGCCAGGGCCTGATAGAAGTGGTACATGCCGCCGGCCTGGCCCTGCGAGTAGTCGAGGATGGGGGTGACGCCCTGGGCGGCCGAGTCGCTCACCACGGCCACGGGCACGACGGCCTGCACGCTGCTGTCCGGCCCCGTCGGGGGCATGGGCATGGGCTCCAGGTCGCCAATGGCGGCCGTCTGCGGCTGGTCGCCCTGCGTGGCAGCGGCCGTGTCGGCCATTGCGCGGCTGACGGTGGCGGACGTGATGGGCTGAGGCACTTCCGGCAGGGCGGGAATGGCGTCCAAATCGTCCTCATACACCTCGGGCAGGATGTCGCTCAGGATGTTCACCCTGCGCAGGTCGGTTTCGCCGATGCTCAGCTTCGGCATGAAATGCATGGCCAGCAGGAATATGACAATCAGACCGACAAGTATGAATGTTCGTGCTATTTGGTTCACTCTGTTAAAAAGCTGTTAGTTGAAGAAGTTCCATGAAACACCCAGGCGAAGCACCGAGCGGTTCTGTGGATAGTGGGGCACGAGGAAGGCCATGCGGTCGAAGTTGGTGCCCGTGGCATTGTTCATCATGATGAAGAAGCGTGCATGCTTCAGGTGCAGGTTGGCATAGACGTCGATGAACGGGAAATTGCCCAGCTCCAGGCGACTGTCGGCATTCTGCTGAACGGCAAACTGGTTCAGCTGGGGCAGGAAGTCGGGAGCGTTATACTTGCTGAACCACGTGCCCGAGGCGCCCATTTCCACGCGCAGCACGTGGGCCACCATGAATTGCAGATACAGGTTGGTGAACACGTTCAGCTTGGGCAGGGGCACCACGTCCTGGTCGCTGCTGGTCTGGAAGGTGATGATGTTGTCCCAGTGCAGCGGCCCCAGGCTCAGCTTCTGGTCCAGCTGTGCGGTGAGCACCGTCAGCGAGGCGTCGTGCTGCTGGAAGGCGGCCGTCAGCCCGGTGTGCTTCTCGCCGTCAACGGCGTAGCTCATTCCCAGGTAGGTGTAGTTCTCTATCTCGTCCAAGGCCACACGCAGGCTGGTGTTGGTCTTGCTGTAGGTGAGCTTGCCTTCCAGGTGCGAGCGGGTCTCTTTGCTCAGGTCGTTGTCCCACCAGAGGTGCTTGGAGTGATAGCGCCGCTGATAGAACAGGGGGTTCACGCGGTGCATCCAGGCGCGGGCGTCGAGGCGCACGGTGTCGCCCAGCAGGCGGAAGTTCAGGTCGCCCTTGGCGTCGAGCTTCAGCTGTCCGGCATCCTCGCCACCCAGCCAGAACTCGCCCGCCACGTCATAGTGCAGCAGGCTGCCTTGCTGTTTCGACAGCTGTCCGCCCACGCTGATGTTGTGCTCGTTCCATCGGCTCATGTACGAGGTGTCGGCCACCAGCAGGTCGGGCATGTCGAATCGGCGCAGCTCGTGGCTGGCAAAGGCTTTCAGCCCCGCCGGAGCATATTTGTTGAAGCCCTCCAAAAGGGCTACGGCCAGGGTGTTCTTCACGCTGAGCAGGCGCGTCTTGTCGTAGATGGAGTCGCCCTGATAGGAGCCGTTGTCGCGTGCGGCGTAGTAGGTGTTGGCATAGAGGTCGGCCGGGGCCGCATAGGCCTGGTAGATGTGGCTGTAGTTGCCCACCTCGGCCGTGTGGATGAAGCTGGTGACGGGCACGAACTCGCGCTTCATGAAGAGGTCGGCCGAGTCCACCAACTGCTCTTGCTCGGCGCGTATCAGGCTGTCGGCCATCTCCTTCGAGTCCACGCTGATGCGGCCGTTGCCGGCTATCAGCGAGTCGGCGGGCATGATGGAGTCGGTGGCCAGCGCTATCGAGTCGGCAGGAGCCTTGACAGGTTCGTCGCCGGCAATCTTCGCGTCGTCAGGCCGTCCGGCCGGTGCGGGGCCTTCGTCGGCAGCTTCCTTTTTCTCCTTCTGCTGCTTCTCCTTGGCGGCGTCCAAGGCAAACTGCTTGGCTTTCTTCTCCTCCTCGGTCATCGGCACCTTGCGATAGAAGCCCACGCTGTAGCGGTGGGTGAGGAAGAGGAGCTGGTGGTCGTTACGGTTCCAGTTGGATGACAGGAAAGTGGGAATCTCGCTGTCCGAGTAGCTGTCGTCGAAGCCCTCGGGGTGTGTGATGAAGTCGTCGTTGGTGATGCCACCGTTCTCAGCCGCTTTCTGGTGGTAGGTTTGGAAGAGCACGTGCGCCTGATAGCGGTCGCCGAGGTGAGAAGCGTAGAACGTAGCGTTGAAGTGGCTGTTGTTCTGGTTCTGGAAGTAGCCGCGGGCATAGCGGTAGTCCAGGTCAAAGCCCAGGCCCGTCTTCTTGCCGGCGTTTACGGCAAAGCGGGCGTCGATGAGGTCTTCGCCGTTGGTCTTGTCGCCGCAGCTGCCGTAGCTGAGGTTGGTGATGGGCGACAGCGAGTTGGTAAAGTGCCACTCGTCAGGCTGGCGCAGCACCTGGTCGTAGGTGTCGGTGAAGAAGGCCTGTGTCGTGGGCCGGCGGTCGGTGAAAATGCGCGACAGGCGTGCGGTATAGTTCGAGCCCACCGTGTTATACTCTCCGTACATGCCTGTGCCCATCGTCGACTGCGGGTAGAGGTGGGGTAGGGTGTCGACTTCGGTGCGCTGAATGTCGCCGAAGTGCCTGTCTACCGTCCACACATAAATGCCCTTCGGCACCTCCTTGTTTTTCGTGGTGTCGTTGCTGTGGGGATTGAAGTTGCTGTTGTTCTGCCTCATATTACCCTGCTGGTCTGCCTCGCGGAAGTTTTGGGCAGAGCAGGTTGAGAATTGAAAAATAAAGACCGAAAACTGAAATGCAAACAATAGAAGCACAGATTTCAAAAACCAGTGCCTCCTCCCGTTGATTAAAGATTCAATTTTCAATTCTCAATCTTCAATTTTAAATCTTAAAGATACGCAGGAACAGTTCCACGAACTTGAACACGAGCGAGGCAATGAGAATGTATTTTGCCAAATCGTGATCGACCTTGAAATAGACAATGAGGCCGGCAATGGCGCCTACCATGAAGATGACATTCAGCCAGAAGCGCAACACACGCGTGCGGCTGCTGTCGCGAAAAGGCTCCAGGTTGTGGCGCTTGGGGCGGTTGGCCATCGCCTCGTCCACGTTCTTCTGCAGTTGCTCGTCGGTCATTTCGTCAGGGCGTTGGTGAGCATCTCAAAGAGATAGTCCTTGCGGTCGATAGTCTTGCGGCGGAATTTGCCACTGAGGCGTGCCAGTTTGTTCTTCTTCTTCGTCAGTCCGTACTGGTCGGTAATCCATTCCTCGGCTGCGAGGCTCTGCGGATCGCGCTCTTCCTCATATAAATAGTGTATGCGCGTCATCGTCACCTTTGCCTCGCCGTCGCTACACTCCACCATCAGCGTGTACATCAGTCGTGTGTAGTCGAAGCTCAGCGCCTGGCGCTTGAAGACGAGTTGCTCCTGATAGCTACCCACAACGAGCCATTTTGCTGTGTCCTGCAAGGCGATGCGACTGTTCTCATACTGTTCTTCCTCCTTCACCAGCTGGGTGAGCTGCGCCAGCACGATGTCGTAAATCTGCTGCCTGCTCTTGCCTGGTGCGCTGATAGTGGTGGTGAACGTCACCTTGCCGTCTATCATGGGCACGGCACCCACCAGATATTTCTGGTCGGTGTTCTGCTGCGTCTGTGCCTTCGGTTTCTCCCATGTGTTCTCCTGTGCGCTGAGCAATGTCGGCAGGCTCAGTAGCAGGGCAATTATCAGTTTTTTCATACGCTCAAAGTTGATGTTGTTCGCTATTGCGCGTGCAAAATTACAAAATAATTCATAAATCACGGCTGTCGGCAACTTTTTTTTTGATTTTTTCAACTCAGTCAACGCCACAGTCACAAATATTTTTGTAACCACGTGGGTTACTAACTGTAACCCGCATGGTTACTGACAGTAACCCACGTGGTTACTGAGAGTAACCCGCGTGGTTACCGATGTCTTTGAAGCTTTCGTGCTACATCTTCTTGTTGATGTAGTCGTAATAGTCCTTCGGCTCGATGTTGTCGGGGAAGATGTGGCTGAGTGCGGTCTTGCACTCGCTGGGGTTGCGCAGGCAGGCTTCCTTGAGATAGGTGAGGAACTCGTCGTAGCGCTTCAGGTCGTAGCAGCAGAGGGCCATGTAGGCATAGCCGTCGGGATAGTCCTTGTCCACCATGCGGAAATATTTCTTGAACAGGTTGTAGGCGGCATCGAGGTAGTGGTTGTCGTAGACGGATACGATGATGCGCAGCAGCGTCTGGTTGGGCTCGTCGCTCATTACCACGGCCTGGCGGAAATAGTGCTGCGCCTCCTTCACATTGCCTGATGAGAGGAGAATATGACCTCGTACCACTAAGGTCTGTACCTTGTCGCTGTCGTAGAGGTCGGCCATGTCGAGCATTTCCAGCGCCTTCTTCTCGTCGTTCTTCTCGCTGTAGGCAAAGGCCAGTTCCTGGAAGATGTCGCTGAGGTAGACGGAGTCGTGGGGTGCGGTGTCGGCAGCCTTGTGCAGCGTGACGATGGCCTCGTCGAAGCGTTCCAGGTTGATGAGGCATGTGCCTTGGTTCATCAGGCCGAACTCGTCGTCGGGTACGTGGCTGGAGTAGCGCTGGAAATAGTCGAGGGCTTCTTCGTAGTTGCCCAGACGGTAGAGCCCGTTGGCTTTCGAGAGCAGCCCCTCGGGGTCATCAGGATCGATGGCGATGGCATACTCGCTGCTTTCTACGGAGCCGCTGTAGTTTTCGTTCATGAACTGTGTGTTGGCCAGCGCGTTCCAATAATGCTTTGAAAAGGGGTCGGCATCGATGAGCTCGCTCCACAGCTTCTCGCTGTCCTTGTATTTGCCAAGGCCGAAGAGAGTGCGAGCCAGCAGTTCCTTGAACTCAGGCGAGTCTTCCTGACGTGCTCTTGACATCCACTGCATGGCCAGTTCGGGGTAGTCGTAGTCGGCGTAGATGTTGGCCACGTCGACGACATAGTCCTGATACTCTTCAGGCGGCACCTTTTTCAGTTCGTCTCGCAGGTAGCGGTCGGCCTCTTCCACACGTTCCTCGGCCAGCAGTATCTCAGCCTTGTCGTAGACGTAGTCAGGTTCGTCGGTTTCCGTTATTTGTTCAAGATATTCGCGTGCTTCCTGAGTGTCGCCACGCCACAGCGCCTCATGAATTTTGTAGGTGAGCGGGACGACGGCGCCTGGAGAGAGGCTGAGTGCCAGTTCGATGGCTGCGTCGGCCTCGTCGTAGCGCTCCTGCGTCTGATAGTAGTCGGCAATCTCCGACAGCTCGTCAGCATCCATGAACACGGGCATTCCCATGTTCATGGCGTCTTCGTATTCCGCAAGCATCTCACGGAATTCCTCGCTGTCGAAATACTCGTCGTTCAATTTTCAATATTCAATTTTCAATTTCCATTACTTGTTTTTTGTGTCCCTCAGACCGACGGTGCGGTTGAAGACAGGCTTTTCGGATGTTGAGTCGGGATCAACGTTGAAGTAGCCGATGCGCTGGAACTGCAGGTAGCTCAAGGCGGGTAGGGTAGCGGCAAACGGCTCCACGTAACAGTCGGTCAGCACCTTCAGGCTGTCGGGGTTCATCATCACACGCATGGCGTCGATGCCATTCAGGCCAGTCTCATCTTCGATACGCTTCAGCTCGTCGCGAGGGTTCTCCACCTTCCATAGACGGTCGTAGAGGCGCACCTCGGCGCGGACGGCGTTGTGGCAACTGACCCAATGCAGCGTCTTGCCCTTGATCTTGCGGTCGGCACCAGGCTGTCCGCTGCGTGTCTCGGGGTCGTAGGTGCAGTAGATGGTGGTGACACGGCCCTCGGTATCCTTGTCGCAGGGATGCTCCTCGTTGCACTTGATGATAT
>JAFPTC010000094.1 GCA_017400455.1 Prevotella sp.
CGGCCACTGCCAGCTGCCACCCAGCCAGTTCCCCGAAGTACAGGCATTCATCGACAAGTTCCTGCTGGGACGCGACACGAACACCAGCGACATCCGCATCGTCAACGTCAAGGGGAAGTTCGCCGGAAAGTAAGCCCTTTAGCAAGGGACTATAACCACAAAGGGGGCTGCTTCTGTCAACTGAAGCAGCCCCCTTTGTTTGTATCAATTACTCAGCTTCCTCCTGGTCTACGGCGGAAAACAGTGGTTTCCACGCGAGAAACCGATGGTCTACAGCGTGGAAACCGATGGTCTACAGCGTAAAAACCGATGGTTTCCGATGAGGCGCACAAAGGTCTGCCGTGGGGTCTGCAACAGCAAAACGGATGGGTTTGGACGCAAAAAAGGCCAAAAAAGCTACATATCTGGCTCATTTTGCCAAGAATCTGTCACTCTGCCACCATATCTGTCACCTCACAACCCATTGTCTTCCAGTCGTTTAAATCGAAGGTGACAGATTTGCAGATTTTTAAAAAAAATTTCTTGTGGTATTTTCAAAAGAAGAGGCTGCTCCCCGAAAGGAGCAGCCTCTTTTGTAAGGTCAAAGCGAGCGGCGTCGCCGCGATTAGAGGCTATATTCGAACATCACCATCGAGTAAGGAGCAAGCTCGTACTTGAACTCCTTCTGAACCTTCATCGGCTCGGTCTGCGGAGCGATGGGCTGCTTGTCGTAGTTGTTCTCGTCGGTGGGCTGTCCGGAAATGACGGTCTTCGTGGCCTGCTTCTTCAGCGGGAAGCGCGACAGGTCGATCTTGGCCGACTTCGCTTCGCTGCCGGCGTTGCAGAGTTTGACGAAGAGCTTGCGGGTCTTCACGTTGAGCACGACGCTCTGGCCATAGTGCACGTCGGGCTGGGGCTGCACCACAAAAGGAGCATCGCCTTCAAACTCCACGCAGTCGCCATAGAAATACTGTCCGGCCGACCGTCCGAACATCTGCTGCACGTAGTAGCTGCAGGTGAGGTACGGGCGCTCGTTGTCGAAGTAAATCAGGTCGGGGTTCCAGTTGGTGGCATTCTTGCGGGCAAAGAGCGGCGCATAGCTGGTCATGCAGACCAAATCGCCGTTGCGCTCGACATGGAGCAGGTAGAGACCTTCGGCCAGTGCGTCGATGAGCTTCTTGTCTTTGGCAGCATACTCGCCGAGGTAGACCTTCGTCTTGCGGTCGCGCGGGTACTTGTCATACTGGCGGCTCTTCAGGAAGTAGCTGTTATGCTCGTAGTAGTGCTCGTCGATGATGGGCATCTGCAGCTCCTCGGCCAGTTTCCAGCCGTTCTCCAGGTCGGGGTTGCCGGGGTGAGAACCGGGGCCTGCCGTGCCCACGATGATGATGTTGGGATACTTCTCCACCACCTTCTTATAGATATAGCGGAAGCGCTCTGCAAACTCGGGCGTGATTTTCTCCTCGTTGCCCAGTCCAAGGTATTTCAGGTTGAAGGGCTTCGGGTGGCCGGCCTCGGCACGCATCTTTGCCCACTTCGAGGTGGCGGGGTCGCCATTGGCCCACTCAATCAGGTCGAGCGCATCCTGTGCCCACTCGTCCATCTCACTCATGGGTACAACGTCCTGAGCCTGGGTGCGCATGCTCCAACCGCCATTGGTTCCCTGACAGCTGACGCCACAGGGCAGGATGGGCAGCGGCTCCATCTGCAGGTCTTCGCAGAACTGGAAGTACTCATAGTAGCCCAGTCCCATTGACTGGTGATAGCCCCAGGTGTTCTTCAGCTGGCGGCGCTGCTCGCGAGGACCGATGGTGGTCTTCCAGCGATAGGTGTTCCAGAAGCCGTCACCACCACCGTGAACAACGCATCCGCCGGGGAAGCGCATGAACTTCGGGTTCAGGTCGGCCAGAACCTGAGCCAGGTCTTTGCGCATTCCGTGCCCCTTATAGGTGTCCTGCGGCATGAGCGACACCATGTCGATGTCGAGGTCGCCCTGCTGCAGCACAAGGATTTGGAGGGCAGCCTTCTGGCAGTCGGCATTGGAGGTGAGCACAGCCGAATACTTTTTCCAGTTCTTGTCGTTCACGTTGAGCGTCGTATCGGCCAGCACCTTTGCATCGCGGCCCCAGCCCTGTGGCTCAATGAGCACCACACGCACCTGCTTGGCATCGCCCGGATTGCGCAGGAAGACTGAGAAGTCGTAGCGGGCACCCTGCTTGACGCTGATGCCATCGAAACCGTTGTTCTCAAGTCCGAAGCCTTTCCATCCCTTATAGTCGTAGTATTCCTTGACACGCTCCGTGTGCAGTCGCATGTAGGTGGGGTTGTTGGGATGTATGCCTCCGGTCATGCAGATTTCGAGCTTACCCAGCGAGTGGCCCGGACGAATCATGCGCCATGCCGTGGCCGGCCCCCATCCGTCGCGTTCGTTGGGGTTAAACTCGAACGAGCCGTTCTGCACCAGCTCGGCATAGAGTCCGCCGTCGGCGCTGCTGCTGATGTCCTCGAAGAAAATACCAATCAGCTCGTCGCTGATAGCCCTGCCGCCTTTGGGGGCCGACATGGGCTTTTGGGCTGTAGCGCCCAGAGTTGCCGCCAACAGAATGGCGGCGAGAGTTGTACGTTTGTTCATTTTTGGGATTATCATGTAGTTAGATAGTTACTTTCTGTTGCGCAGGGTCTCAACGATGCGTGCCATCTGATTGGGAATGCGTATTTGCTGCGGACACTTGGAGAGGCATACCTCGCAGTCCTGACAGGCACGGGCCCACTTCTTCTCGTCGGGCAGTGCCTTCTTGTAGCCGTCGATGAACTGCTGCTTGCGCGAATCAAAGTCGGCAGCGGTCTTGTCGGGCAACGGCAGGACGTGGTTGTTCACCGCCTCATTATAGTAAGCGAAGTTGCCGGGAATGTCTACACCATAGGGGCAGGGCATGCAATAGGCGCAGGTGGTGCAGGGAATGGTGGGGAAGCCTGCCATCTGGTCGGCAATGCTGGCCAGCAGCTGGTTCTCGGCTTCGGTGCAGTTCTCCAGAGGCGAGAAGGTCTGCACGTTGTCCACGAGATGCTCCATGCGGTTCATGCCACTCAGCGTGGTGAGGATATTGGGATAAGAGCCCACCCAGCGGAAAGCCCAGCGGGCGGTGCTGTCGTTGGGGCGCACAGCCTTCAGCTGGTCGGACAGTTCCTTAGCCATGCGGCCGAAGGCTCCACCGCGCAGCGGTTCCATGATGACACACTGGATGCCCAGTTTCTCGCATTTATTATAGAGATACTCTGCATCGGCATCGTGCTTCCAGCCTCCACGGTTGATAGAGGCGTGGCGCCAGTCGAGGAAGTTCATCTGGATTTGCACGAAGTCCCAGTGGTACTCATCGTTGTGGTCGAGCAGCCAGTCGAAGTCGCGCACGTCGCCATGATAGGAGAAGCCCAGATGCTTGATGCGTCCTGCCTCGCGTTCCTTGAGCAGGAAGTCAAGCAGTCCGTTATCGAGGAAGCGCCCTTTCAGCGAGTCCATGCCTCCGCCGATGCCATGCAGCAGGTAATAGTCGATGTGGTCGACCTTCAGACGCTCGAACGACTGTTCGTACATGCGCTTGGCGGCATCGATGTTCCACTGCCTGCGGTTCTGGTTCGACATCTTCGTGGCCACGAAATACTTGTCACGAGGGTAGCGCGAAAGCGAGTTGCCGGTGAGCACCTCCGATTGTCCACCCATGTACATGGGAGCCGTGTCGAAGTAGTTCACGCCATGCTCAATGGCATAGTCGACGAGTTTGTCGACCTCTTCCTGATTGTTGGGTAGTCGCATCATGCCAAAGCCGAGCAGCGAAATCTGCTCACCCGAGCCGTGCTGCACGCGGTAAGTCATGCGGTTTTCTACTGGTTTGTTGCCTTTCTTGTCTTGAGCTAACACGTTGAGTGGCTCGAGCGCCATGAGTGCCATGGCCGAGCCAGCTCCGATGCCCATTCTGCGCAGGAATTCCCTGCGGCTCATGTCATGCTTTTTCTGGTCCATAAAGTCTTTGCTCTGGTTAGTTTTCTGCAAAAATACTATAAAAGGCCGACATTTCCGGCCTTTTATAGTTTATTAACGCAAAAATCAATGACTGCGGAAGTTCCACTTCGAGTTATCGCTGCTGAAGTCCCAGACTGCGAGCGTGGGCGTCGAGTCGGCTGCACTATAGAGCACATAGCGCTTGTTGAGCTCGCTCTGGCCGGGAATGCGCTTAGGCATAATGCGGAATGTGCCGTCGACGGCCTGCTCGATGCGCCACAGCTGCTCGTCGGCACCCGAGAAAGCGGGCACAGTGGTCAGCTCCAGGTTTTCGGTAGCAGCAAGGGCACGGTCGGTACCTTCGATGACAATCTTAAAATAAGGACCTCCCAGATAGCCACCGGCCTCAGCCACCGGCGTCACCGTCCAACGCTGGTGCGGACGGAACATGTAGTCGCCGCAACGAAGGTCGATATTGCCAGTAGGCCATGTGCCTATCACGTCCTGCAGCTTCTGGTTGGCAACGGGCTGCGGGGGAGCAGCGTTAGCCTGCGGACGGCCAAAGCCACCCTGACGGGCCACGTTCATGCGAACGAAGTCGACTGCCAGCTCAAGGGCATAGCCACGACGCTCACTCTCAATCTCGAAGGTGCCGCCCTTGAACTGCTCGCCACCCACGGGCCAGTCGTTCTTCCAGAGCAGCGGACGGATGGCCAGTGTAGAGCGGCCACCCATGTCGAAGTCGGCCTCCCAGTGGAACGACATCACCTCGATGCCCTCGTCGATGATGGTACGTCCGAAGTGTCCGGCACCCGTCTTGCGGTCGCCTGCGGCAATCACCATCTTGCCACCGCCATGATACATGTCGCGGTTCACATTGTCGAGATAAGGTCCTGTGACCTGGCGCGAACGGCCTACCACGATGTTATAGGTAGAGTTCACGCCGTCGCAGCAAGTGCCGTGAGTGCCCAGCAGGTAGTACCAGCCGTTGCGATAAATAAGGTCGCTGGCCTCACAGTCGATGGCAATGTCCAGCTCCTTGTTGCCTGCCACGCGCGCGCCGGTCGTCGGGTCGAGCTCAATGAGGCGTATGGTTCCGAAGTATGTGCCGTAGCTCACCCACAGGCGTCCGGTTGTGGGGTCGAGCAGCATACCCGGGTCAATGGCGTCGTTGTCTTCCATACCGTCAGACGAGCATACCTCGACAGCTGTTGTAAACTTGAAGTCGGGCGATTTCGGATCGAGCGTCTTGTTCCACATGGTCAGGATGCGTCCGTTGTGTCCGCCTCCCAGGCCACCGCCCGTAGCTCCGTAGATGACCAGATAGCGGTCGCCAATCTTCAGCACGTCGGGGGCTGCACCGCCTCCAGGGCGCTCAGCACCGCTGTTCCAGCTCCATCCGTCGCTGGAGATAAGGCCTCCGCCACCCGTGCCAAAGGTGTAGTACTTGCCGTCGCACTCGGCAATGGTCGACGGGTCGTGGATATAGGGAGCGCCAACTTGCGCCTGGGTTGCCGCCGTGGCAGCCAACATTCCAAGTATTAAAGCAATATGTTTCATCGTTGTTTATTTGATTTCAAAGTTAGTTACAGGATTACCTTTCTCATCGAGGAAGCGCACGCAGAAGTCGCTCATGCCGGGGCCATTGATGATGGCACCACGCAGCACGTTGCGTCCCTTCTTCAGCGTCAGACGGGCCGACACGGCATCGTCCTTCACCATACGGCGGTCGCCAGAGAGCAACAGCGTCTCCTCGCCATTGAGCCACCACATGGAAGCCGAATTGGAGCCTACAGCCAGGCGCACGTTCTCTATGTCTTCAGGACAATCGATGACAGTGACGGCCCAGAAGAGGACGCCGTAGACCTGCTGTCCCCATTTCTCGGCAAAGCGGAAGAGCTTCACGTTGAAGCGCTCGCTGTCGAGTGCATGCCAGGTGAGCGTCTGCTTGACGGTCTTCACCTCGGGCTTGGCGGGCGCCTGCTGCTGGCCGAAGCCGCGTCCGAAGCCTGGTGCCACCTGCTCCTGCAGGAACTCCACCTTCACCTTCTGTCCGTCCTTGGGCAGGATGGTCTGCTGGTCCTTGAAGTACTGCATGTTGAAGTGCTTGCGCAGATAGCTGTCGGTGAAGACAGTATTGCCGCTATTGGGTTTATTGATGGGTTCCAGAAGCATCCACCGACGCAGGAAGCCATTCTCATCGGGACGAGCGGCCTGAGCCGTGGCCGGTTTGAAGTAGCTGGGACGGTTCTTGAACTGCACCCAGTCTACGGAGACAGCCCCGTTGCCCTCGCAAGTGATGGCAAGATCGGTTACGCCCTTGGGCACGTAGTCGAGCGATACGGTCTGCAGCAGCCACTGATTGCGCTGATCGCGACGGAAGCGGCCCATCATGGGCGAAGCACCGCCGGCAGGCTCCTCTGGCTTCACGTTCATCTTGATGCGAGCCAGCACCTTGCCCCTGGCATTCTTCTCGCGTATGCAGAACTCAGTATTGTCGCTGGCCTTCACGTTCACCATCATATATGCATCGGTGAGACAGCTGAAGTCGATGTCCTTATAGACCGACCAACTGCCTTTCTGA
>JAFPTC010000095.1 GCA_017400455.1 Prevotella sp.
GAATGAAGAATGAAGAATGAAGAATTTGCTACCGCACTATGGTGAACTATAGAAGAGATGGGTCTGTCTTGCACATAAAGAGCTATGCTTTTGCTGTAAGAATAACCAAGATGTTCCTTCAGTTGACAGAGGATGACTGGAAACTGCAAGCCATCTATAAGCAGGTGTTGCGTTCTGGTACCTCCATCTCTGCCAATGTTCACGAGTCGGAATTTGCGCAAAGCCCTTCAGACTTCGCTTCAAAACTTCATATCGCTCTCAAGGAGGCCAATGAGACGATGAACTGGTTGAATTTGCTTCATGATACAGATCACCTTTCCGAAAGGGCTTTTGAAAGCATGGCAGCAGACTGCAGCGAACTCATTGCCTTATTGGTCTCGTCAATAAAGACAGTAAAGAAAAATAATCCTAAAAAACAACCAACGAATGGAGATACTGAAGACGGGGATGAGCGGTAGCAAATTCTTCACTCTTCATTCTTCATTCTTCATTTAAAGTATGAAGATATTAGTTTTGAATTGTGGCTCGTCCAGCATTAAGTATGCATTGTATAACATGGACGACAAGAGTGTGATGACAAGCGGCGGAGCCGAGCGTGTGGGACTGGAAGGCAGCTTCGTGAAGGTGAAGCTGGCTAATGGCGAGAAAAAGCAGATTATGCACGACATCCCCGAGCATACTGAGGGTGTAAAGTTCATTCTCTCGCTGCTCACCGACCCCGAGATTGGCGTCATCAAGGACTTGAAGGAGATTGATGCCGTGGGCCATCGCATGGTGCATGGCGGCGAGAAGTTCAACAAGAGCGTCATTCTGACCGACGAGGTGCTGAAGGAGTTTGAGAAGTGTTCTGACCTGGCACCGCTGCATAACCCCGCTAACCTGAAGGGCGTGAACGCCGTGAAGGAGCTGATGCCCGGCCTCCCCCAGGTGGGCGTCTTCGACACCGCTTTCCATCAGACCATGCCGCCAAAGGCCTTTATGTATGCTATTCCCTATGAACTCTACGAGAAGTATGGCATTCGCCGCTATGGCTTCCACGGCACCAGCCATCGTTATGTGTCGGCCCGTGCCTGCGAGTTCCTGGGCATTCCTGCTGAGGGAACGAAGATGGTGACCTGTCACGTGGGCAACGGCGGCTCGATAGCAGCTGTGGTCGACGGCAAGTGCATCGACACCTCAATGGGCCTGACGCCGTTGGAAGGCCTGGTCATGGGCACCCGTTCCGGCGACATCGATGGTGGAGCCGTGACGTTTATTGAGAAGAAACTTGGTCTGGATGCTGACGGCATGTCGAACCTGCTTAACAAGAAGAGCGGCGTGGCTGGTCTGACAGGCGGTTCGAGCGACATGCGTGACGTGGAGAATGCTGCCAAGAACGGCGATCCCCGTGCCAAGTTGGCTCAGGACATGTATTTCTATCGCATTAAGAAGTATATCGGCGCCTATGCTGCTGCCATGGGCGGGCTCGACGTCATCGTGTTCACCGCCGGAGTGGGCGAGAACCAGGTGTCGATGCGCTCGGAAGTGTGCAAGGGGCTGGAGTTCCTTGGCGTGAAGTTTGACGAAGAGAAGAACAAGGTGCGCGGCGAAGAGGCCGTCATCTCGGCTGACGACTCGCGTGTGAAAGTTGTCGTCATCCCCACTGACGAGGAGCTGATGATTGCCACCGACACCATGAATCTGCTCTAAAAAACGAAAAAAACGGCCAAAAATAGTTGCTGATTCAGAAAAAATGCCTATCTTTGTCACGTAATTGATAAAGATAGGTTTTTTTAATGAAAGGAGTATTGCTGAAAATCCTGTAAAGAGTAGGCGTTAAATCAATAAACAAAAAGAGAAATGAGGAAAATGATTTTTGCTGCCTTTGCAGCATTTGCTATCAGTTTTGCTGCCAGCTCTTGTGGTAATCCCGAGGGCGACAAGGCTGTAGAGGCTTTCAAGGAGTTCGCTCAGAAAGTGAAGGATGCCAAGGCTAATGGCGAGGATATGGAAAGCCTGTCCAAAGCCTTTGATGAGCTGATCGACAAGTATGGCACCACGAGTTTTACCTCGTCTCAGGAGAAGGAAATCACGAAGTACACCACGGAAATTATGACAAACCTTCTGATGCCTTAACGACTATTCGTTGAAAGGAAAAACAATCTTACAAGGATGTCCCAAATAGAGGCCTTTCTTGTAAGATTGTTTTTTTAGGCTTTTGGTGATGGGCTAAAGCTGGCTTTCACCCTCGATGTACTGCGACATAAACATGTGTTCGCCGTCCCACACTACATAGCTGAAATGGCTGATCCAGTCGCCCAGGATGATGACGCGAGCCTTCTTCGTCAGTTGCAGGTCTACCTCAATATGGCGGTGGCCATAGATGAAATAGTCTACGTTGGAATGATACTGAATGTATTTCTTTGTGTAGAGAATGAGGTGCTCGCGGTCATCGCCCATATAGGGAGGTTCCTCGCCGCCTGGCCGTTTTAGGCGCGAGTGCTTGGCCCAGGTTTGTCCGAGCCAGATGCCCCAGCGGGGATGGACGGCAGAGAGTGCCCACTGGCATAGGCGGCTGTGGAAGAGCCAGCGGAGCAGCTTGAACTTCGTGTCGGGGTCTCCCAGGCCGTCGCCGTGGGCCAGGTAGAATATCTTTCCGTAGATTTCAACGGTGATTGGCTGTTTGTGCAGGATGACGCCGCATTCCTTTTCCAGATAGTCGTAGGCCCAGATGTCGTGGTTGCCGGTGAAATAGTGCACTTCCACGCCCATGTCGGTAAGTTCGCTTAGCTTGCCGAGAAAGCGTGTGAAGCCCTTTGGCACCACGTATTTGTATTCGTACCAGAAGTCGAACATGTCGCCGAGCAGGTAGACGGCAGCAGCCTTGTGCTTAATGTCGTCGAGGAAGCGCACCAGGCGTCGCTCCTGCATGCGGCGGTGCTCAATGGCCCATGAACCGAGATGGGCGTCAGACAAGAAATAAATAGGTTTCATAGGCAGTGGCAGTAAGCGTATTTAGTCAAATCCTAACTCTACTCGTGCTTCCTCGCTCATCATGCTCTGGTCCCAGGCGGGCTCGAAGACCAGATTGACGTTGGCTCCCTTGACGCCTTCCACACTCTCCACCTTTGTGCGCACATCTTCTAAAATGAAGTCGGCAGCAGGGCAGTTGGGGGCTGTGAAGGTCATGTCCAGCTCTACCAAGGCGTCGTCTTTGACGTCAATCTTGTAGATCATTCCCAGGTCGTAGATGTTGACCGGAATCTCTGGATCGTAGACTGTTTTCAGCACGTCAACGATGCGCTCTTCTATTATCGTCTTTTCTTCTTGTGACATATCTTAATTGGTTTTTATAATCTTCCTGCCTCGTGGTAGGAGAAGTATAGTCCGTCGGTGATGATGATGTGATCCATGAAGTGGATGCGCATCAGTTGGCAGGCATTTCTGATGCTCTGTGTCAGGGCGTCGTCAGCCTTGCTGGGCTGAATGTTGCCGCTGGGATGGTTGTGGCATACGGCCAGGATGGTGGCGTTGGCCAGTATGGCTTCGCGCATGATGATGCGGATGTCTACCGTTACCTCGCTGATACCGCCGTGGGCTATTTTCAAGTGTTTAATGAGCCGGTGGTTCTGGTTGAGCAGCAGCACCCAGAACTCCTCAGTGTCCAGGTCTTGCATCAATGGATGCATGTGACGGTACACTTTGGTGGCTGTGCTCAGGTCGGGGCGTTCTTCGGGCGATTCGGCTTGCCGGCGCTTGCCCAGCTCGCAGGCGGCCAGGATGGTGATGGCCTTGGCCTCGCCTATGCCCTTATAGTTCATCAGCTGGCGGATGGTCATCTTGCCCAGTGTGTTCAGGTTGTTCTTGCAGTCGCTGAGTACCGTCTGCATCAGCTCCACGGCGCTGACGCCCGGTGTGCCCGAGCCGATGAGTATGGCCAGCAGTTCGGCGTTGCTCAGGGCTTGAGGGCCCTTGTCGCGCAGCTTCTCGCGTGGCTGGTCATCTTCGGCCCAATGGGCTATGGTCAGCTTGTCGCTCATTTATAAAAGTTCTTTTCAAAGGCTGTAAACTCGTCCTCCTTCAGAATGCAACGCTTCCACCAGGCTTTGATGAAGCCCAGCCCGTAGCCCATGAGCTGGACGAAGGCGGCGGGCACCGAGAGCATGCCCACGTGGGCATTGCGGTTCTTGATGCTGGAATCGATGAAGATGACAAGGCTATAGAGCACGATGGGCACCCATGGCAGCAGACACAGCCAGCGCCACTGGTCGTTGCTGACATAGTACATGAGCAGACGTCCCACGGCCGAGGTGAGGATAAGGCCAATGACGCCCAGTGTGAAAACGGCCGGCAGCAGATGTACCAGCTTCAGCGTGCCAGGATGGCGTTTGGTGAGGTTGATGCGGGCAATGCCGCTGTTGAACACCTGACGGAAGAACTTCCGGAAGTCGGTGCGCCGCTTGTGCCATACCCATGCTGATGGCAGCAGCTGCGTCTGGTGGCCAGCCTCCACAATGCGATAGCTGAAGTCGATGTCCTCGCCGAAGCGCATCTTCGAGAAACCGCCCAGTTCAGCATATACCTCTCGCCGCACGCCCATGTTGAACGAGCGGGGGAAGAACTTATCGAGTTTCTTGCCCTTGCCACCGCGAATGCCGCCGGTGGTAAAGAACGAGGTCATGGAGTAGCTGATGGCCTTCTGTATGGGGGTGAAGTCTGGATGTGCAGCGTCAGGCCCTCCCCAGGCGTCAATTTTAGTTGAAGAGTGAGTGGAAAGTGAAGAGTTGACGGCTTGCAGATAGCCTTCGGGCAACACCACGTCGCTGTCGAGTACGATGAGCCATTCGCCCTGTGCTCGCTCTGCGCCGTAGTTGCGGCTTTGGCCAGGTCCGCTGTTGTCCTTATAATAATAATGTAAAGCAAGGATGTCTGCGAACTGGTCGCAAACATCCTTGCAAGTGATGGTCGACCCGTCTTCCACAATAATTACCTCGAAGTCCTTCAGCGTCTGCTTGGTCAGGCTGTCCAGCAGCTCACGAACCTCGTCGGGGCGGTTGAATACGGGTACGATGATGCTATAGTCCATTATTCCTTGGCGCGGGCCAGATAAGAGCCGTCGCGGGTGTCGACCTGGATGAGGTCGCCCTCGTTGATGAAGAGGGGTACGCGCACCTCAACACCCGTTTCCAGTGTGGCGGGTTTCAGCGTATTGGTGGCGGTGTCGCCCTTGATGCCGGGCTCAGAGTGGGTGACGCGCAGGGTGGTCTTCACGGGCATCTCAGCATAGAGCACCGTTCCGTCGGTGGTGTCGCTTACCACTTCCACGATGTCGCTCTCCTTCATGAACTCGTGGCCAATCACCAGCTCGTTGTCAATGGGAATCTGCTCGAAGGTCTCCTGGTTCATGAAGATACGGCCCGACTGATCCTCATAGAGGTATTGGTATGGGCGGCGCTCAATGATGACGTCCTCCAGCTTCTCGCCGATGTTGTAGCGGCGCTCCAGTACGCGGCCGTCGCTGACGTTCTTCAGCTTGATGTTCATGATAGTGTTACCCTTGCCAGGCTTGCGATGCTGGAAGTCGATGCAAACCCAAATGCCACCGTCCATGCGAATGGCCGTTCCTTTCTTGATGTCTTGTGAATTAATCATAATCGTTTTTACCTAATAAAATACTTTTTCGGGTGCAAAGGTACTGCAAACGGAGTGAAAAACCAAATTTTTAATTGCTTTTTTCCAATATTTCTTGCGTAATTAAAAAGATTTGTGTAATTTTGCAGCCCGAAAAGTGGGATTACCTCGCTTTATCGACTAAAGAATTAGTAATAAATCAATTAAATAAGAACGATGAAAAGAACATTTCAGCCTCACAATCGTCGCCGCGTGAACAAGCATGGCTTCCGCGAGCGCATGGCCACGAAGAATGGACGTCGCGTGCTGGCTTCACGCCGCGCTAAGGGCCGCAAGAAGTTGACCGTTTCCGACGAGAACCACGGTAAGTAAGCCGTCGCTGCTCTTCGGTACGACCAATAAAATGGGATGTACACGTTCTTCCGAACGGGCATCCCATTTTGTTTTATGCTAAAAATTGCACACATCATGCGTTTTTGTGCCCATTTTGTTTTGTTATTCGCTCAATTTGCACTATCTTTGCAAAAGAATTAAAAGCGAGCACAAGGAATCGATATGAACGACAGCGTGAAACGTTTTTCCGGGAAGTTTGCCAGTTGGCATTTGTGGCTCAACCTCTTGGCTATGCTGGTGGTTGTGGTGCTGCTGTTCCTGGGGTTGAAATGGTGGCTCAACGTCTATACTCATCATGGCGAGGGCATTGAAGTGCCCGACCTGGTGGGCGCCGACTATCGCAAGGCCGTTGACCTGGTGGAGGCAGAGGGGCTGGCCATCGAGGTCAGCGACTCTACGTATATAAAGGAGATGCCCGCCGGCAGCATTGTTGTCCAGTCGCCAGCCAAGGGCATGCTGGTCAAGGAGGGACGCACCATCTATGTCACTATCAACTCGCTCACTATTCCCCGTGTCAGGATCCCCGACCTTATTGACAATTGCAGTTATCGTGAAGCTCAGGCCCGTCTGCAGCAGCTGGAGTTCCGCTTGCGGCCGCCCAGGCTGATCGACGGCGAGAAGGACTGGGTCTATGGCATCATGCTTGACGGGCGCAATCTCCATACTGGCGACATGGTTGCCCGCGAATCGCAGCTGACGCTCGTCATTGGCAACGGTGCCTATGGCGACTCATCCTTTGGCGACGAATTTGGCTATGACGAGACCTTTGACGGTGATAACGACCTCCTGTCGGGTGAAGAGCCTGTGGAGGAAGACGACTTCCAGCCCGTGGACTTGGATTCGGAAGTGACAGAATAACCGGCTGACTACAGCACTATGGATTACGAAGAAGAACTGATAGAAGACGAGCTTGACGAATTGCAGGGCGAAGACCTGGACCATGCCGATGGTCAGCAGTTGTATGAGCACCTGCGGCTGGAGGTAGACCGCGGTCAGGAGCCTCTGCGCATCGACAAGTACCTGACCGAGCACACCCAGCATTCTTCGCGCAACCGCATCCAGCAGGCAGCCGAGGCAGGCTTTCTCTTTGTCAACGACAAGCCTGTGAAGAGCAACTACAAGGTGCGTTCTGGCGATGTCATTACGCTGCGCCTGGAACGCCCCCATTTCGATACTACCATACATCCCGAGGAAATGCCGCTCGACGTGCGCTATGAGGACGACCAGCTGATGGTGGTCTACAAGCCCGCCGGCCTGGTGGTCCATCCTGGCTGTGGCAATTTCCACGGCACACTGGTGCATGCCATTGCCTGGCATCTGCGCAATCTGCCTACCTACGACCCCAATGACCCTCAGGTGGGGCTGGTCCATCGCATCGACAAGGACACCAGCGGACTATTAGTTGTGGCCAAGACGCCCGAAGCCAAGTCCAACCTGGGTAAGCAGTTCTTCCACCATCAGACCCATCGCAGCTATGTGGCACTGGTGTGGGGCAACTTCGTGGAAGACGAGGGACGCATTGAGGGCAACATCGGCCGCGATCCTCGTGACCGCCTGCGTATGGAGGTCTTCCCGCCCGACAGCGATACGGGCAAGCCCGCCGTCACCCACTATCGGGTGCTGGAACGCTATGGCTATACCACGCTGGTGGAGTGCCGCCTGGAGACGGGACGCACCCATCAGATCCGTGCCCACATGCGCCACATTGGCCACCCCCTCTTTGCCGACGAGCGCTATGGCGGATGCCAAATCCTGCGTGGCGAGCGCACGGCCAGCTACAAGGCCTACGTGCAGAACTGCTTCAAGCTCTGCCCCCGACAGGCGTTGCATGCCCAGACATTGGGCTTCGTCCATCCCACGACGGGTGAGCAGATGGACTTCACCAGTTCCCTGCCCGACGATTTGCAGGCCCTCGTCGACAAATGGCGCCACCGTCTGTCGTCGCCATCATCCACTGAACCTACAATATTTACAGAAAATATATGAAACAGCAAAAACGTACAATAGCCATCGTCTGCGGTGGCGACTCCAGCGAGCACGACGTCTCGCTTCGTTCGGCCCAGGGCCTCTATTCCTTCTTCGACAAGGAACGCTATAATGTATTTGTCGTCGACATGAAGGGCACCGACTGGCAAGTAGACTTGCCCGACGGCACCACGTCACGCGTGAAGATGCACGACTTCTCCTTCCGCGAGGGCAACCGCACGCGTCATTTCGACTATGCCTACATCACCATCCATGGCACACCGGGCGAGAACGGCATCCTCCAGGGTTACTTCGACCTGCTCCACATTCCCTATAGCACCAGTGGCGTGCTGGTCGAGGCCATGACCTTCGATAAGTTCGTGCTCAACCAGTATCTCAAGGGCTACGGCGTCAAGGTGGCCGATAGCATCCTTGTGCGCCGTGGACAGGAGCAGCAGCTCGACGAGCAGAAGATTGTCGACACCCTGGGCATGCCCTGCTTTGTGAAGCCGGCCAACGACGGCAGCAGCTTTGGCGTGAGCAAGGTAAAGAAGGCCGACCAGCTGGCTGCTGCCATCCGCGTGGCCATGATGGAGAGCGACGAAGTGATGATCGAGTCGTTCCTCGAAGGCACCGAAATCACCGTGGGCTGCTATAAGACGAAGGACAAGCAGGTGGTGTTCCCTGTTACCGAGGTGGTGACGAAGAACGAGTTCTTCGACTACGATGCCAAGTACAACGGCCAGGTAGACGAGATCACCCCCGCCCGCATTCCTGCTGAGCAGGCCCAGCGCGCCCAACAGCTCACGTCGGCCATCTACGACATCCTTCATTGCAACGGCATCATCCGCATCGACTATATCATCTCGCCGCAGGGCGACATCTCCATGCTTGAGATCAATACCACGCCCGGCATGACCGCCACCAGCTTCATTCCCCAGCAGGTGCGTGCAGCAGGCTTGCAGATGAAGGACGTGCTCACTGATATTGTTGAAAACCAATTCTAAGTTTTTATGCAGATACCAGCCGAGTTTGACAGCATCCGCCCCTTCGAGGCCGATGAGCTGCCCCAGGCCTACAGCCGCCTGGAGCAGGATCAGCAGTTCCGTGCCGTGGTGGCCTACCTCTATCCGCAGGTGCCTTTCCAGGCCTTGATGCAGCAGATGCGCAGCTGCCGCACCTGCCTCGACTTCCAGAAAGCTTTCTGCTATCCCTTTCTGAAGCAGCTCATGGCCAAGGCATCTAAAGGTATGGACATGGATGCCCAGGCCATTGACCTGAGCCGGCGCTATACTTTCGTGTCGAACCATCGCGACATCGTGCTCGACTCGGCCCTGCTCGACGTGCTGCTCATCGACGCCCAGGCTGGCACCACCACCGAGATTGCCATTGGCGACAACCTGCTGGCAGCTCCCTGGATCAAGGACTTGGTGCGCATCAATAAGTCGTTCATTGTCGAGCGCTCGCTGCCGCCTCGCGAGATGCTGGTGGCCTCGAAGCGCATGGCCGAATACATGCACTTCGTGGTTCAGCAGAAACACGACAACATCTGGATAGCCCAGCGCGAGGGTCGTGCCAAGGACAGCAACGACCGCACGCAGCCCGCCATACTGAAGATGATGGTCATGGGTGGCCAAGGCTCGGTGGTGGAGCGACTGAAGCAGCTCCACATCGTTCCCCTGAGCATCAGCTATGAGTACGACCCCTGTGATTTCCTGAAAGCCCGTGAGTTTCAGCTGAAGCGCGACGTCGAGGGATGGAAGAAAAGCAAGCAGGACGATGTGGACTCGATGCGCACGGGCATCATGGGCTATAAGGGCCACGTCCACTATCATTGCGCCCCCTGCATCGACGACTGGCTTGACACGCTGCCGCAGGACATGCCCAAGGGCGAGCTCTTCGACACCGTGGCTGCCCATATCGATCAGGAGATTCACCGCCACTACCGCATCTACGCCTCCAATCGCGTGGCGGCCGATGCCGATGCCACCCCCGAGGAACAGGCTTCTTTCCAGGCCTACGTGGACGGCCAGCTGGCCAAGGTCCAGCTCGACCATCCCGACCGCGACTTCCTGCGTCAGTGTCTGCTGACCATGTATGCCAACCCGTATAGGAATAAAATGAAAACTGAGCAATGAGAATCAAGAGTAGCATTGCCCTGTGTTGCCTCTGCGGCCTCTGGGCGCTGGCGTCATGCGAGATGGATGCCTACGAAAAGGGCGAGGGCGACTACTCCCTGCTCACGGCCGAGCTGGTGGAGGCTCACGTCGATGCCACTAAGCATGTTGACTATGTGGAAACCGATCAGAGCGAGCGCCTCCAGCTGCAAGAACCCTATACCGCCAGTTGGTTGCTCACGGCCGACACCACCTATCGCGCCATTCTCTACTTCAACCGCCTGGCTGACGCCCAGGCCCAGGCCGTCAGCATGAGCAGGGTGGGGGTGCTCCTGCCGCGTGACACCGTCAAGGGCGGCCTGAAAACCGACCCGCTTTATGTGGATGGGATGTGGCTGAGCAAGAACCGCAAATACCTGAACCTGCGTCTGCGCCTGCTCACTGGCGCTACCGACGATGCCGAGGCCATGCACACCATTGGCATCCTTCGCGACACCATCGCCTCTACTTCCTCCCATCTACGGCTGCTGCTCTATCATAACCAGGGCGGACGGCCGGAATACTATTCCTCCTCGGTCATTGCCAGCATTCCTCTCACGGACGTCAATGCCGACACGCTCACCCTTCAGGCCAACAGCTACGCTGGTCAGCTGAGCCGCACCTTCTCGTTGCGCTCAAATAAGGAAATCGTCCAGTAGTAGGTGGGTAGGGGCTTTAGCCTTGCTCGGCCGCCGTGTCGTCGTCATCGTACTTGATGACGTTCTTCTGACTCTTGTTGCGCCTCACCTTAAATCGGTCGAAGCCTTCGCCATAGACGCCAATGACGGCGCTTTGCGACACGAAGGCCGAGGGGTCGATCTCGTTGATGATGCGGAAGATGACGTCGCTCTGGCGGCTTTTGGCCAGCACGAAGAGCATTTTCACCTCCTTGCCGCTGTAGAAGCCGTGGGCGTCAATGACGGTGCATCCGCGATGAGGCTCCTTGTTGATACGCCGTCCTATCTCCTTGTACTTGTCGCTGATGATGAAGAACTGCACGCTGCGCCGCATGGAGTTCACCACCTGGTCAATACAGAAAGCCGTGACGTAGAGCACCACGTAGCCATAGATCACCTTCTCCCAGTCACGCAGCACGAAATAGCTGCTCGAAATGATGACCACGTCGCAGATGAGGATGACGCGCCCCAGCGATACGTCGCGATATTTGTTCACTATGGCGGCAATGATGTCGGTGCCGCCCGTCGAGCCGTTGTTCGACAGGCCCAGCCCCACGCCGCAGCCACAGAACACGGCACCGATGATGGCCGCCATGAACGGCTGGTCGCTCAGCAGGTGACCGCTGTAGCGCTCGGTGGCAATGCCCACGGCCACCGTGAGCACGCTCACGGCAAACACCGTCTTCACGCAGAACTTCCAGCCCAGGATTTTCAGGGCGAAGAGTAGCAGAACGGCATTGATTACGAAATACGAGAACTGCACGGGTATGCCCGTGGCCCAGTACAGGATGGAGGTGATACCGGCCACGCCGCCAGTGGTAATGTTATTGGGCAGCAGGAACACTGCCCAGCCTATGCAATACGACAGCATGGCTATCGTGATCATCACATAGTCGCGGAACTCTCGTCCTACGCTTGCTTTGCTTGGTCTTTTCATAATTGCCTGCAAAGTTACGAATAAGCGAGAACAATACAAAACAAAAAAGCCTTTTTTTTGTTTTTATTGTCGAGCAAAAGTAACTTAGGCGTTAGTCAATGTTACGAATAAGCGAGAACAATACAAAACAAAAATGCCATTTTGCCCTACTGCGGCGGGAGGGATATACCGTAGAACCAGTAAAGGACGAATAGTTAATAAATAATTACCAAATTTTATCAGAATCTCAAAATAAAGTTGTATCTTTGCACTATAAAACATTTTTAGCATGAATAGGAATGACATCACGCAATCTATTAGCAGGGCAATTCACTCGCTGCCTATGAGCCTTGAAGCACGTCTTTACGGCAGTGAAGCCAGAGGTGATGCCAGGCCTGATTCAGATATTGACTTGCTGATACTCGTTGATCAGCCAACCGTGACCGACCGTGACGAAGACCGTATCTTCGCCCCCCTCTATCAGATAGAGTTGCAGACAGGTGTGCTCATCAACCCCATCATCATGCCCAAACATGAATGGGGGCGCCGCATTAGTCCGTTTTACCTGAACGTAGAGAATGAAGGAGTAAGGCTATGAGCAAACGTACACTGACGGACGACCAACGTCGCGACATCGTGCATTATCGGATAGAGAACGCGCAAAAGATGCTCTTCGAGGTGGAGAGCCATCGTGAAAATGGTTTCTACAATACAGCCATCAACCGTATGTACTATGCCTGTTATTATGCAGCTACGGCTATGCTTGTCTCATTAGGAGTAGAAGTAAAGTCGCACGATGGAGTTCGACTCAATCTCGGTAAGCATGTTGTTATGCAAGGCCTTCTCTCTCCTGAGTTGGGACGATTCTATAGCCGTCTTTTCTCTAAGCGCAGTACGGGGGACTATGACGACTTTGTCAATCACACTCTTGAAACTGTTGACGAGTTACTGCCTCAAGCACGCTTATTTGTAGAAACATTGGTTTCGCAGCTTGAAGAGTAATCAAAAGCTATGATGGAAACGATCAGAATCTACCACTCCACATGGCGCATGCTGCTTCTGGCCTTGGCCAGTCTTGCTTTTGCCGTTGCCGGCTTCTTTATGGCTATTCACTCCACAAAAGGATTCCATATCGTTGTGGGATGGATAGGTGTCGTATTCTTCGGCTTGGGCGGCCTCAATATGTTATTTGTTATGTTGAAGGAGCGGCTGACGGGCAAGCCGTTCCTGACGATTACAGATGAAACCATCATCAAGGAATGGACGAAACAGACGGTCATCCGCTTTGCCGACGTAAAATCGTTCAATGTGGTGAAAGTGGGAAGACAGAGGTTCATCACCGTCCACTACAAGCCCGGCGTAGAGCGTCAGAAACTGGACGAAGCCAATGCCCTTGACCGCAGCATCCGCAAGCTGAACCGCCGGCTGGTAGATGCTCAGGAAACTATTTCTACTACAGGCATAGGCATGAAGGCGCAAGAGCTGTGCAACCTGCTGAACGAGCGGTTGGGGCGGAGATAAGGCTGAACTATGCCACGTAAGACCGACTGAATAAAACTCGGAGTTCAGCGGCCGCCCACACATATAAGACCGGCCGCTCGGAGTTATAAGGGCGGCCGCCCTTACAACTGCGGGCGCCCGCCCGAATCTGGCTTCTCAGTACCTTTTTCCCCTATTACCCAGTGCTTTTCCCCTTTTTCTGCAGTGCTTTTCCCCTTTTCTCCTGCGCTCCCGTTTCAATAGACAGGGGCGGCGAGAGAGCACGCGGGAGGCACAACAGATTTGCAGCTGCAGGTGGAAAAATTTCTCACGTGAGATTTTTTCACGCGGAGGCTTCCCAGAAAAATTTCTCACGTGAGATTTTTTCACGCGGAGGCCTCCCAGAAAAATTTCTCACGTGAGAAATTTTCACGGGGAGCCGCCCCGCGAAAAGGATGCGGGCCCGGAACGACGGGAAAGGACGCCCTTTCGCGGCGAAAAGCAAAGAAAAGAAGCTGTTTGTTTGGGTTTTCGCCCGCTTATTTGTACCTTTGCACTGAAATTAAGTTTTTAAGCAAGGATGAAGAAACTATATATCGAGACCTATGGCTGCCAGATGAACGTGGCCGACTCTGAGGTGGTGGCATCGGTGATGCAGATGGCGGGCTACGAGACCTGCGAGGACGTGGAACAGGCCGACGCCGTGCTGCTGAACACCTGTTCGGTGCGTGACAATGCCGAACAAAAGATTTACCACCGCTTAGAGGTGCTGAGGAACATGAAGGCGAGAAGGCTGAAGACGGAGAACAAGGGACTCATCATCGGCGTGCTGGGCTGCATGGCTGAGCGCGTGAAGGACGAGCTGCTGGAGCAGCACGGAGCCGACCTGGTGGCCGGACCGGACAGCTATCTGACCCTGCCCGACCTGTTTGCCCAGGCCGAGACGGGCCACAAGGCCATCAACATCGAGCTTTCGACCACGGAGACCTATCGCGACGTGGTGCCCCAACGCATTGGCTTGGGCCACAGGATTGGCGGCTACGTGAGCATCATGCGCGGCTGCAACAACTTCTGCCACTACTGCATCGTGCCCTACACCCGAGGACGCGAGCGCAGCCGCGACGTGGAGAGCATTCTGCGCGAGGTGCGTGACCTGCGCGACCGTGGCTTCAAGGAGGTGACGCTGCTGGGCCAGAACGTGAATTCGTACAAAGTCCCCCTTTCCGCCCCCATGGGGGCTACGATAGATAGCCAAACGAATGATGCCACCTCGGGGGCTTTCCCCTACCTCCTCCGCCGCGTGGCCCAGGAGGCGCCCGACATGCGCATCCGCTTCACCACCAGCCACCCCAAGGACATGAGCGACGAGACGCTGCAGGTCATAGCCGAAATGCCCAACGTGTGCCGCCACATCCACCTGCCCGTGCAGAGCGGATCGGACCGCATACTGAAGCTGATGAACCGCAAGTACACCCGCGAGTGGTATCTGGACCGCGTGGCGGCCATCCGGCGCATCGTGCCCGACTGTGGCCTGTCTACCGACATTTTCGTGGGCTATCACTCTGAGACGGAGGAGGACCACCAGCTCTCGCTGAGCCTGATGCGCGAGGTGGGCTATGACTCGGCCTTCATGTTCAAATACTCTGAGCGGCCGGGAACCTATGCCTCGAAACATTTGCCCGACGACGTGCCTGAGGAGGTGAAGCTGCGCCGACTGAACGAGCTGATAGCCCTGCAGACTGAGATTTCGGCTCAGCAGAACAAGAAGGACGAGGGACGCGAGTTTGACGTGCTGATAGAAGGTTTTTCGAAGCGCAGCCGCCAGCAGCTCTGCGGCCGGACGGAGCAAAACAAGATGGTGGTGTTCGACAAGGGCGACCACCACATAGGGCAGACCGTGCGCGTGCGCATCACGGGAAGCACCAGTGCCACCCTGTTAGGCGAAGCACTGGAATAAGTGATTGCCTTGAAAAAGGAGGCACTGTCCTGCGAATAAAACACAGAGATACAGAGACACAGAGTTTTTCTTTTAAAAGAATAAGGCTCTGTATCTCTGTATCTCTGTGTTAAAGAAATCCTAACGGATTAAGTCCCCGTTAATAAATAACTTGGTAAAGTTTTGTTGCAGACAATAAAACTTTTTATGAAAACAATTAGAAATAATGGGAAAGAATTATATCCAAAAATTAGAAATAATTATTTATAATTCTTGAATAAAATTCTTCCTAATTCTTTCCAATTTCTTTCCAAAACAATACCAACTTGTTTCTTTGCTTTTACTAAATCATTTCCACAAGACTTTCCACGACCTTTGGGAAGTGCTCCATTTCCAGTTGGTGCTCCTTGGCGGCAATGTCGTCGGGAGTGTCGGTGGGGGCTATGCCGACGCGAAACTGGGCAATGATGTCGCCGGCGTCGCACTGCGGAGTGACCCAGTGGACGGTCATGCCTGTTTCCGTATCGCCAGCGGCCTTCACGGCCTCGTGGACATGGTGGCCCCACATGCCCTTGCCGCCATACTTGGGCAGCAGCGACGGGTGGATGTTGACCATGCGCTGGGGAAAGGCGTCGATGAGGTAGTTGGGGATGAGGGGCAGGAAACCGGCCAGCACCACGAAGCCTATCTGGTGGCTTTCCATCAGCGGCATGACCACCTCGGGCTTTTGCAGCTCAGCCTTGATGACCACTGCCGAGGGCACGCCCAGCCGGCTGGCGCGCTCCAGCACGGGAGCGTCGTGCTTGTTGCTCACCACCAGGGCCACGCGGGCCACCTCGCTCTGGGCGAAATAGCGAATCAGGTTCTCGCAGTTTGTGCCGCTGCCCGAGGCAAAGACGGCGATGTTCACGGGTTTCTTCATGTGTATGTATGAGTGTCTTAGTTTGGTTTGCGGGTGTTGTCATACCTGCTGCATGTCGTGCAGCTTGCGGTAGTAGCCGTCTGTCTGGAGCAGCTCCTCGTGGGTGCCGCGCTCGACGATGCGCCCCTCGTGGAGCACGCAAATTTCGTCGGCATTCTTGATGGTTGACAGTCGGTGGGCTATGGCCACGGTGGTGCGGGTCTTCATCAGCCGCTCCAGGGCGTCCTGCACCAGACGCTCGCTCTCAGTGTCGAGGGCGCTGGTGGCCTCGTCGAGGATGAGAATGGGCGGGTTCTTCAGTATGGCGCGGGCTATGCTGAGGCGCTGGCGCTGACCGCCGGAGAGACGTCCGCCACGGTCGCCGATGTTGGTGTCGAAACCATGCTCCGACTGCATGATGAAGTCGTAGGCATTGGCAATCTTGGCCGCCTCGGCCACCTGCTCCTGAGTGGCGTTGTCTACGCCAAAGGCGATGTTGTTGCGGAAGGAGTCGTTGAAGAGAATGGCCTCCTGGTTAACGTTGCCAATGAGCTGGCGTAGCGAGTGCAGGCCCAGGTCCTTCACGTTGATGCCGTCGATGAGCACCTCGCCCTCCTGCACGTCATAGTAGCGGGGAATGAGGTCGACGAGGGTCGATTTGCCGCCGCCGCTCTGGCCCACCAGCGCCACTGTCTTGCCCTTGGGAATGACGAGGTTGATATCGCGCAGCACCCATTGCTCGCCATAGCGGAAGCTGACGTGGCGCAGCTCTATCTGGTGGTTGAAGGAGTCGATGGTCTGGGGGTGCTCGGCCTCCTTGATGTTGTTCTCGGCCTTCAGGATTTTGTCGATGCGCTCCATCGAGGCCAGTCCCTTCGGAATGTTGTAGCCCGCCTTCGAGAAGTCCTTCAGCGGCTGGATGATGCTGTAGAGAATGACCAGATAGTAGATGAACGAGGGGCCGGTGATGGTCTGGTCGTTGAGCACGAGGATGCCGCCGAACCAGAGCACGATGATAATCATGACCGTGCCGAGGAACTCGCTCATGGGGTGGGCCATGGACTGGCGGATGTTGACCCGCATGATGTCGTCGCGATAGTGGGAGTTCACCTGGTCGAAGCGGCGGTTCATCTTCTCCTCGGCACAGAAGGCCTTGATGATGCGCAGGCCGCCCAGTGTCTCTTCCACCTGGCTCATGGTGTCACTCCAAAGTGACTGGGCCTCAATGCTCTGGCGCTTCAGCTTGCGGCCCACCATGCCCATGAACCAGCCGAAGACGGGCACGAAGACGATGGTGAAGAGCGTGAGCTGCCAGCTCACGAAGAGCAGCGTGCCGAAGTAGACGAGGATGAGGATGGGGTTCTTGAAGAGCATGTCGAGGCTGGACATGATGCTCGACTCCACCTCCTGCACGTCACCGCTCATGCGTGCGATGATGTCGCCTTTGCGCTCTTCGCTGAAGAAGCCCAGCGGCAAGGAGGTGATTTTCTGATAGAGCTGGTTGCGGATGTCGCGTACCACGCCCGTGCGAATGGGGATGATGGTGGCCGAGGAGAGGAAGTAGGCGCCCGTCTTCATGGCCGTGGTGACGGCGAGGAACAGGCCAATGAAGAGCAGCGTCGTGGTCTGTCCGTAGTCGCTGATGAGGCCGTTGACCATGTAGTTGAGGTTGTTCATCAGCACGCCTTGCACGTTGCCCCAGTCCCATGCCATCCACTCGGTGGCCGCCTCGGCGTCGCCCGTCTGGAACAGTATTTGCAGGATGGGAATCAGGGCCGCAAAAGAGAAGATGTTCAGCAGGGCTGAAAGGATGTTGAACACCACTGAAGCCACCAGATATTTCTTATAAGGAGGCACAAAGCGCCTCAGCACTTGCAAGAATTCTTTCATCGTTTTCGCTATTTGGCTGCAAAGTTACGAAAAAACGAGAGAAGTGCAAAAGGAAAGCGTGCTTTTCTTTTGTACTTCCGAGTGCCAGTAACTTCGGCAAAGCCAAAGTTACGAAAAGTCGAGAGCAAAACAAAAGAAACTCTTTTCTTTTTTGGGGAATTCTTTGAAATTAGGTTAGTACAATCTTATGGATGTAAACACAGAGATACAGAGGCACAGAGTTTTTAGTCGCTTGTTTATAAAACTCTGTGCCTCTGTATCTCTGTGTTTTATAATCCGACAAAGAAAAGAGCCTTCGCGCTGTGGACGCCTATTTCTGCTCCGTGAGGTGAAGTTCGAGCGTGCTGCCACCGGCTTTCTCGAAGGTGCCCACATAGAGGCGCCCGTCGGGACGGATGCGGAAGGTGTAGCGGGTGCGGTCGGCATTGCCCGTGAGGAGGATGGCGTCGCCGTTCTTAGTGCCCGACAGCTGCATGGTGGTGCCAGCAGAAAGGTTCTTATAGCTGCCCGTGACGCGTCCGTTGGCGCTGATTTGCAGCGAGAGCGTCAGCGGATAACCATCGGCGTCGCCTTTCAGCTCAAGGGTCTGCGGGGCATTGGCGTTGGGGGCCGGAGGGGTGGGGCGGTCGTCGTCAGCGGCTTCCTCTTCGGGGGCTTGCTGATGGCGTCTCATGTCGTATGCGTCCTCTTCCTCATCCATGGCGTCCTCATCCGTGGCGTCCTCGTCGTCTATGATGGTTTCTTTCTCGTCGTCATTAAAAGCGTGCGTGCGGCTTTTGTCCTGACTTAGGAAATAGTAGGCTCCTGCGCCTATGGCGGCGACGAGGAGGACAATCATGGCCACGAGCCACCATGTCTTTGCCCCGTTTGGCTTCTTTTTCTTGGCTAGGCGGGTGGCCTGTCCGCCTGGTTCTTGCATGTATGGCGGCTGCTGAGGCGGCACGGGCTGCTGCATGTATGGCGGCTGCTGAGGGGACGTGGGCTGCTGCATGTAAGGTGGCTGTTGAGCGGGATTGTTGCCGGGCTGCGCTTGTACCGTTTCGTTCTCGTTGTAGTTGTTGTTCATGTTCATTGTAGTTATTCAAAAAAGAAGGTAAGGACTATCATCTTGCTGTAAGCGGCCTCAATGCTGCGGGCGAAGGCCTGTTTGTTGGCGTCAGTCAGCTCGTCGGCATGTTTCTTGTCGAACACGTCGGGCAGGCTGAAGCAGAACTTCAGTTCGGGAATGAGCTTGAAGAAGGGTAGGTAGTAGTCGCAGCCCAGGCCCACCTCGAACATGGTGTCGTAGCGCTTCAGGTGGACAAAGTCCTGATCCTTGCCCGAAAGGTTAATCATAGGATTGATGCCGGCGAGGATGTAGGGGCGGTAGTTGTTGAAGCGCTCGGCTGAGAACTTCAGGTCGATGGGCAGCGAGATATAGGTGTTCTTCAGGTCCTGTGTGGTTTCGCGGGGCTGGGCGGCATCGTTGAGATCCTTGAAATTTCGGAACACCAGGTGCTTGGAACCGAAATGCATGGTTGGCGACAGACGGAGGGAGAAATGCTGCGATAGTCGCATATCACCTACCACGCCCACGCTGAATCCAGGATTCCACGTGTCGGCATCGCAAAGCACCAGTTGCTCGGTCGGCTCGGCCATGTCGGGCAGCAAGAGCATCTGCGGCCCCAGGTTTTTCATCTCGATGTCCTGCATGTTCAGGCCCACGTGTATGCCGAAATGCAAGGGGCGCAAGTCGATATACGGCTTGTTTTGCACCTTGCGCTGCTGGGCCATTGCCGTGAGGGCGATGGCTGCCAGCATGATGGCCATTACAATTCGTCTCATTTATTTATATAACGCATCCCTCCTTTTTTTATTGCTTATAAATGTGCTGTGCCTTAAACTTTCTTTCTTCTAAGAGGTCTAAATGGTGGATTCCCCGTTAAATAATAACGTTGCTGAGTCGATAAAACTATTTCGACAGTGTATAAATTGAGAAAAAAGATACCAAATTGTTGGTATTATTCCGAAAAACTTCTTACCTTTGCATCATTAAATTTTAGTATTAACAAACCATTTAAAACTACAAAAGATTATGGCTTACGTAATTAGTGACGATTGTATTTCTTGTGGAACTTGCGCTGGCGAGTGCCCCGTTGAGGCTATCTCTGAAGGTGCTGAACACTATGTAATTGACGCTGATGCCTGCACCGAGTGCGGCACCTGTGCAAGTGTTTGCCCGTCAGAGGCTATCAGCCTGGGCTAAACCTAAGCTTTCCTTCATAAACCAAAAAAAAGGGATTCCGATGAGGAATCCCTTTTCTGTGTATATTAAATTGTAGGGTTTACCGGATTTACCAGATAGTTGTATCCGCCTGGCAAAACAAAAGAGGATGCCATTGGCACCCTCTTTATTAATTGATAATGGATGATTATTTCACGGTCTTGCTCAGTGACTCAACCACCTTCAGGATACCCTCGTCGTTGGGCTTGATTTCCAGAATCTTGTTGGCATAGTCAAGAGCGGTCTTGTTGTCCTTGGCGATGGAGTAGTAGTAGAACATCAGGTAACGATAGCTCTTTTCCAAGCGGGTGTTGTCGGTGGCGTCGTGCTCCTCGCGAGCGTTGATGAGCTCAATCAGCTTCTCGAAGTAGGGCTTAGCCAGAGCCTGCGTGTTGTCAGGATCGATGATGGCGTTCACCGTGGCGCGCTGGTACAGGGCATACTCGGCGGCGTCGGGGAACTTCTCAGCCAGATCGCCCCAGATGTGGTCGGCCTCCTTGTAGGCAGCCAGCTCAGCCTCGCTGATACCTTCCTGTCCTTCCACCTTCAGTGAGCGGGCGTGCTGCTGATGGAGCAGACCCAGACCGGCGTGTGCAATGGCATCGGCCTCTTTGGCTGTGCTAAGGTAGTTCTTATAGCTGGTGATGGCTTCGGGGAAGTTCTTCTGCTGCTTGTAGGCATCAGAGAGCGACTTGTGGATGTCGGCCTTGTCCTGATCTTCCACCTCAAGGGTGAGGCCTTTCTTATACTGCTCGATGGCCTGATCCAGCTGGTTGGCGCCTACCAGGGCGTCGCCATAGTTGAGGTAGTCCAGGTGTGAGTAGTTGATGCTGTCCTTGTTTACCTTGTTGAACAGAGCGTCACCATACTTCAGGGCGTCGTCATATTTCTTCAGCTTGTTGCTGCAGAACATGGCCAGACGGGTGAGCGTACCGTTGTTAGGCTCTTTGGCCAGACCAGCCACAGCGGCATCGTAGCCCTGCTGATACTGTTGAGCCACGAAGCAAGCGTTGGCATACTCGATGAAGTCTGAACGCGTCATCTTGCTGGTGGGAACCTGAGCGTAGGTCTCGATGGCCTTACCATACTTCAGTGACAGATAGTAGATGTGGGCCTTCAGCGCATCGACGGGATATTCGGGCACGGCAGCCTGCAGCTGGTCGAGCTTAGCGACTGCTCCCTCTGGATCGATTTTACGATAGACAAGAGCATACTTGCGATAGGGCTCGGGATTGGTCTTGTCGTAGTAGATGGCCTGCTCGTACATGGCGGCAGCCTGACCGCCGTCGTCACCCATGGCTGCGATGTCGCCCAGCAGCACGTAGGCGGGTGAATACTGGCGCTTCGATGCCGTCAGTGCGTTGTTGGCGGCGATGCGAGCGTTGGTGGTGTCCTTAGCTTCGTAGAAAGCGCGGCCAAAAGCCACCAGGTTCTCGGCGTTTTTCTTGTTTTCCTTGTAGAATGGCTTCATTGCCTTGGCCATGTCTGCAGGGTTACTCTTAATAAGGTTCTTTACGGCATCCACGTCGGCCTTTGTGCCGTCCTGTGCCATTGCGCCGGTGCTGAAACCTAGCAGCAGGGCGCCCATGAGGTATTTAATTGGTTTCATAATCATTTGTTGTAATTAATCAGTAAAACAATCTTTTCTTCTATGACTTTCTCTATAACGGTTGGTTTAATGGTTTTCATTATCTTTCATCGACTACCACTCTTCTCTCCAGGAATTCTGTCCAGGCGGGATAGAGTCCTGCTCGCCAGAAAATGAGCTGTCCCTCTTCGCCAGGGTTGATGAGGTAGTTGAAGAAGCGGCGAGGCGACCCTTGGCCGCGTGGGTCGGTGCAAATGGCCCAGATGGTGCGTATGAAGGGATATTCCGCTGTGGCAATGTAGTATTGATAGGGCTTGACGGCTCTTACTGGCGTGTTGCCAACTGCCATGACGGTGATGTTGCGCTTGAAGGTGACATTGGTGGTGTCGCGCTGGTCGTTAATCCATATTGATCCTACGATGCCGATGGCATCCTTGTGGCGTTCTACGTATTCGATGACCTCGGTGGTGGTTTCTACGGCACGAATGTTACCGGCGTTGGAAAACTTCTCGCCATTCAGGATAGAATCCGTGCAGAAGCGCACGGTGGCCGACTGAGGTGTGTCGAAGACCAGGCGGATGGTGTCGAGCTTCGATTCGGGATAGATGTCTTTCCAGGTGCGTACTTCGCCTGTGAGTATTTTCTTGAAGTTGTCGACGGTCATGACGGTGTCGGGGTTCTCGTTGTTGGTGATGAGCGTCAGTCCGTCGTAGGCCAGGGGTTTCTGGCGAGGGTTATGCTGTTTGCTTTTGATGATATTCTCTTCGTTGGGAGTCAGCTTTCGTGTGGTGAACACGAGATAGACTTTCAGGTCGAGCAGGCTGTCAATGGCATCCTGTTCGGTGAGGTACTCAGGCCATAGCTGGCGCTGTGTTTTGTTGTAGAATGCATCGTTGCACTCGTCCATGACGGGGCTGATGCTTTTGTCGGCGGCAAAGAGCTTTGCCGTCTCCTCATAGTTGGAGTTAGTAGGCTTGCCCCCACAAGATGGGAGCAAGCCTATGATGAGAGTTAATCCAACTATCGAAAGAATGTTGAATCGTTTGTTCATTTCGCAAATTATTGCAGTCTGAAGGTTACAGGCACGGTGTACTTCACACGCACGGCCGAGCCGTTCTGCTTACCAGGAATCCAGTTAGGCATGCCCTTGATCACGCGGACAGCCTCCTTGTCGAGTGAGGGGTCGACGCTCTTCACCACGCGTACGTCGGTGATAGAACCGTTGCGCTCCACGACGAAGGTGCAGACCACACGTCCCTGGATGCCGTTCTCCTCGGCAACGACAGGATACTTGATGTGGCTGGAGAGATACTGCATCAGTGCACCGTCACCGCCGGGGAACTGAGGCATCTGCTCTACGACCTCGAAGACCTTGGTCTCTTCCTCTTTCTGCTCCACCTTTTCCACCACAACTTCGTTCTGCTTCAGCACCTGCTGGCCCTCATCAGAACCCTGGTCGAAGGTGACAGACGAGATAGCGACATCGCTCTTCTCGGTTTCATCCTGTGTCTTGGTGACTTCCTGAGGAGCCTCATCGTCCATGGCGTAGTCGGTGAACTTCTCAGAGTTCATCAGCTGGTCCTGCTGGACTTGCTCTTCCTCGGGCTGGATGTCGTAGACAATCTCTTCCTCTTCCTGTTCTTCCTGCTCCTGTTCGTCAACGACCATTTCCAAGGCCTCGGTGCCCTCGTTGCGCTCCTCGCTGGCAGCAATAGCGTTGGCAATGCCGCCGTATGCGAAGAAGATGCCCACGATGGCGGCTATTCCCAAGAGGAGGAACAGCATGGCCATGTTGTTGCGCTTGGTAGTGTCCTGGCGAATCTTGTAAGCACCGTATGCCTCGTTCTTGCCTTCAAAGACAAGATCAATCCATTTCTGGTCTAATAGATCTATTTTTGCCATAGTTCTTTCAGTTTGTTACGTTAGACATTAGTGCTTATTCAGCAGCAGTTTCAGCTTTAGGATAGGTCTCCAGCTCAGGCACGCTTTGCAGGTTGGCAAACTTGGTCTTTGCCGTGCCCAGGAGCTGATAGTCCTGTTCCGTCATCTGTGCAATCACATACTTACCTATGCAGCAGATCTGCATCTCGTCGAGAATCTTCACCAGGTCGTCGTAGGTAGCACCGTCGAGGGGCTTGATGTTCACCGACAGGGTGGGAGCGAGCTCCTCAGCCTTTTCGGTTCCGTCGCGCATCTGCTTGAATACGGTGACGAACTGTGCCTGGTCCAAATCCTTCTGACCGTTCTTCACCACGTCAACGTGACCCTTCTTGATGGCAATGAGTGCCTTGTCGTAGGTTTCGTTGATAGAGAGCAGGGTGTCTGCCCCGGTGGAGGATCCGCCTGCAATTTTGAATGTGGGCTCATCCTTGTCCTTGGTCTGCTTGCCATACCATCCGTCAAGGTCGGCCTTGGCGTTGATGATGGCCTGCACGGGTGCCACGTTCGAGCGATAGGGGTTGTAGGTAGCGAGCACCTGGCGGATGCCTTCCTTACCGTAGGTTACCTCTTCCAGATAGTCAATCTCGCCAAACTTCTCCTTCTTGTCGATGATGTAGCTGTAGAGCTTTCCCTCTGGAGCGAGGTAGAGCGTCACGGTGAGCTCGGTCTTCGACTTATCCTTGTCTTGCTCCTGCAAGTTCTGGTCTTTTGCCGGCATCGTCAGGTGCATAGCCTGAGGCTTAGCCAGTGATGTACACAGCATGAAGAACGTGATCAGAAGCATCATCATGTCCACCATCGGCGTGAAGTCGACTCGGACATTCATCTTTTTCTGTTTGCTTTCCTTTTTCTTAGCCATGATTATTCTTCCTTTTTATACTGTGTAAGCAACTTGTAACGGCTCTCGTTGATGTCCTGCAGCTCGCTGATGACCTTCTTGAACGTTCCGTAAGGAGTGTTCTTGTCGGCCTTGATACAAATCTCCAGCTTGTTGGGCGTAGTGGCCAGGTCCACATCAATGGGCTCGCCCTTGTCCTTCTTGCGCTCCATATCTTTATACCATTTCTTGTAGCCGTTCTTCAGGGCACGTACCCAGAGTTGGAACTCGCTATAGACATCCTTGCCCGTCTGTACGTTGGGGTTGGGAATCTCGATGACACTGTCAAGAGGCAAGCCTTTCTCCTTGAGCAGATTGCTCTTTTTCTCGTGGCTGGTTTCCTTCAGGTAGGCTTCCAGCATCTCGAAGGGGATACCAATCTGTGTCTCGGCCTTGAACGTGGCGCGGAGCTCCTTGTTCTGTGGCCCCAGCTTGTCCTTGTACTTGCTAAACTCCTTGGACAGCAGTGTGTCCAGCGCATATTCCATCGTGACCACCTTGTCCGTGCCCAGGTAGACACGTCCCAGTGTGTCGATGGTGATGTCGAGCGTCGCGGTCGACGGCACCTTCACCTCGGTACGTGATTGCGGTGTGACTACTTTCACCACCTCATTCTTCACGAAGTTTGCACTCAGCATGAAGAAGGTGAGCAGCAGCACCATCACGTCCGACATGGGGGTCATGTCGATCCAGACGTCGTTTTTCTTAATTTTCATTTTAGCCATAGTCGTAATGGTTTTAAGAGTGGGCTAACGTGAAAATTAAGCTTCGTCGGTGTGAGTGGCAGCGTAGGTCTGTGCAATTGAATAACCAATCTCGTCCAGTGCAAACGCAATCTTATCGATGCGGTTGGTGAAGAAGTTGTAGCCCACAACGGCCAGCCAAGAGGTACCGATACCGAAGGCCGTGTTAATCAGAGCCTCAGAGATACCTGCCGACAGCTCGACGGAGTCACCACCGCCGCCCTGTGCCAGAGCCTGGAACGACTTGATCATACCTACCACAGTACCGAGCAGACCAGTCAGCGTACCCAGTGTAACGATGGTAGCGATGATGGGAAGGTTCATCGTGAGGGTAGGCATCTCAACGGCGATAGCCTCCTCGTGGGCCTGCTGGATGCGGGCCATCTTCACTTCCTTCTTAATGCCGGTGGTGGCATCAGCCTCCTTGTAAGCCATGACGGCAGCGCGAACGACGTTAGCAACGCTTCCACCCTGCTTGTCGCAATCCTTCAGGGCTGCGTCGAAGTCCTTAGCCTTGATGTCCTTCTTGATCTTGCCCACGAACGTAGCGAGCTTCTCCTTACCGATGCACTTGCTCAGGGCGATGACACGCTCGATGCACATGCAGAGCACGGTGAGCAACAGTGTGTGGATCACAGGCACGATGACACCGCCCTTGAAGATGGTACCCCAGATGTTCAGAGGGCTGCCACCGTCGGGATCGCCACCCTCGAAGTTCGAGGCCGAACCGAAGTTGAAGAAGAAGTTGCAGAATGCGATAACTGCGCAGACGACGATCACCCAGATGGCGTCTTTAATACCGATACTGCTTGTACCTTTTGCCTTAGCGGCATTCTTTGCTGCCGGAGCAGCTGCTTGTGTAGTTGCCATAAATTTTAATTTTTTTGTTTTTAAGTTATTAAATAAATTAAGATATAAATAGTCGATTTGTTGTTAGTTACGCTTTAAGCGCAGTCTTTTTTGCGTACCTTTGGCACGGTTTTGGGCACAAAGATAACACAAAAATGTGGACTATGCGCGGATTTAACAACGTTTAACTCGCATTTTTTTCATTTACGCAGCTTTGCCAGCCCTTCTTTGATGCGTCGCATGGCCTCGCGGATGTTGTCGTCGCTGGTGGCGTAGCTCATGCGGAAGCAGGCCGGATCGCCGAAGGCATCGCCGCCCACAGTGGCCACGTGGGCCTCCTGCAGCAGGTACATGGCCAGGTCGGTGCTGTTCTGGATGACTTGTCCGTCGGGCGTTGTTGAACCATAGAACGACGCGCATTTGGGGAACAAGTAGAAGGCGCCCTGCGGCACGTTCACCTCCAGCCCGGGGATGTCCTTTGCCAGGCTGACGATGAGGTCGCGCCTGCGCTCGAAGGCCTGCCTCATCTCTTCCACGCACTGCTGGCTCTCCTCGTAGGCAGCCTGTGCGGCCTTCTGGCTCACCGAGCAGGGGCCGCTGGTGTACTGGCCCTGCAGCTTGTTGCAGCCCTTCACTATCCATTCGGGGGCGGCAATATAGCCGATGCGCCAGCCGGTCATGGCGTAGGCCTTCGACACACCGTTCACCACGATGGTGCGCTCCTTCATGCCGGGGAACTGGGCTATCGACTCGTGGCGGCCCACGTAGTTGATGTGCTCGTAAATCTCGTCGGCCAGTACGTACAGGTCGTCGTGCTTCAGTATGACGTCGGCCAGTGCGCGCAGCTCCTCCTTATTATATACTGAGCCCGTGGGGTTCGACGGCGAGCAGAGTATGAGCAGGCGCGTCTGCGGGGTGATGGCGGCCTCCAGCTGCTGGGGCGTCATCTTGAAGTCCTGCTCGAAGGTGGCTTCCACCACCACGGGCTTGCCTCCGGCCAGCAGCGCCATCTGCGGATAGCTCACCCAGTAGGGGGCGGGAATGATGACCTCTTCGCCCGGGTTCACCAGTGCCATCACCGTGTTGCACACGCTCTGCTTGGCGCCGTTGCTCACCAGAATCTCGGCCGGTGTGTAGTCCAGTCCGTTCTCCTGCTTCAGCTTCTTCACGATGGCCTTGCGCAGCTCGGGGTAGCCGGGTACGGGGCTGTAGCGCGAATAGTTCTGGTCTACGGCCTCCTTGGCGGCCTCTTTGATGTGGTCGGGCGTGTTAAAGTCGGGTTCGCCCACGCTCATGTTAATCACGTCGATGCCTTGTGCCTTCATCTCAGCACTTTTCTGCGACATGGCCAGTGTGGCCGATGGTGCCAGGCGTTGCAGCCGGTTGGATAGTTGTCCCATGGATATGTGTCAATTTGTTTTGTTTCAATGTGCAAAGGTACACATTTTTTTAGTAACCGAGAAAGGTTTTTAGCAATTTGTTTGTCCGTAGCGGAAAAAATCCGCGAGGCGTGAAAAAATCTCACGTGAGAAAATTTTCTGGGAGGCCTCCGCGTGAAAAAAACTCACGTGAGATTTTTTTCTGGGAGGCCTTCCCGTGAAAAAATCTCACGTGAGAAATTTTTGCGCGGCGCTTGCCTGTGTCAAAACCGCGCTTTTGCTTGTTTTTGTCGCCAGCTTTCAGACTGTTGTCCGGCCCTCTTGGTGTGCTTGCGAGCCGTGGGTAAATCAGGACTTGTCGGTTTTTAGCGACATGATGAACCTTGCGCCGCGATGGCTGTCCGCTGCGGTTGAGCCGGATGCAGCAACAGGGGCGCTGAAGCTGGTGTCGAGCACGATGTCGCCGCCAAGGCGCCTTATCAGCGAGCGCGCCACGGTGAGCCCGATGCCCGTTCCGTCGTAATAGACGTCCAGCTGTACGAACTCTTCGAACACGTGCTCGGCCTCTTCGGGCGGGATGCCCTTGCCGCTGTCTTCCACGATGAAGCGCACCTCCGAGGCCTGACGGTCTACCTCCACGCGCAGCCAAACGTTTTCTTTCTTCAGCATCGTGACGTCGGTGCTGAAGGCCTCCGGGGCCTTGGTAAACTTCATGGCGTTGTCGAGCAGCAGCGACAGGGCGCGTGAGGCTGCTGCCAGGTTGGTGGTCAGTATCAGCTCGTGGGCTTCGGGTGGCAGTGCAGCTTCGAAGACGATGTGCTGGGCCGTGGTGATGCCGCTGGCGTTGATGGCCTGCATGGCTATCTGCTCCACTGGCACCTGGTCGCAACGTTCCAGCATGGTGCGGCTGTTGGCGTCGCTCAGTTCCAGAATCTTGTTTATCAGGCCGGTGATGCGCTCGGTGCTCTGGTTGATTTTCTCGTTGATGTTGCTCCGCGTCTCTGCGTCCAGCTCCATGCTGTCGGAGGTGAGCAGCTGCGAGAAGCCCGAGACGATGTTGAGTGGGGTGCGTATCTCGTGCGATATTTGCTTGATGAAGAGCGTCTTGATGGTCAACGACTCCTCGGCTCTGGCATTGGCCTCTTCCAGCTGCACGTTTTTCTCCTCCAGCTGCACGTTCTTTTCCTCCAGCTGTCGGTGGGCGGCAGCTAAGCGGCGGGTGGCCTTGCGGCGAAGGAGAAAGTAGATGGTGAAGAAGAGGATGAACAGCACGAGGATGACGATGAGCGCAATGATGCGCGCATGAAGCAGCGACTCCTGGTCGCGGGCTATCTGCATCTCCTTGCCTTGCGTGTCGTAGATCACGGCCAGCTCGGCGGCGTCGTTGGTCTTCGAGAGGACGATGGCGGTGTCCAGGGCGTTCAGTATCTGGAAGCCCACGGCTATGGCCGAGTCCTTCCTTCCGGCACCGACGTTTGCCTGGAATTTCGGGAAGAGGAAGCGCTGCACGTTGTTGAGCGACAGGTCGTAGCCCCACGAGGCCAGCACCTGGTCAAGCTGCTGGAAGTAGGTGGCCGCCTCGGTATAGCGCTTGGCCAGGACGAGATATTTCGTGGCGTCGATGTGGCCGTCGGGCGTACTGCCGTATTCGGTGGTATCATAGGCTTTGAAGGCCTCGGAGGCCTCGTCGTCGCGGCCCAGGCCTTGCAGCGAGGTGGCGCGCTGCAGGTTCACGAGGGCGCTCACCTTCTGGGCAAAGGCGGTGCTGGCCCCAGGCGCCTGTTCGTAGTGTTTCAGCACGCTGTCGGTACGCTCCGTCCAGTGGCGCGCCTCGGCATAGTGCTCGGTGGCCAGGTAGCTGAGCGCGGTGTTGTAGGCATTGATGATGAGGTGGTGCAGCCTGTCGGCAGGACCGTTGCCAATGGTGTCCTGCTCGTAGCAGCTGAACGCCCGGTTGTAGGATGCTGCTGCCTCTCCGTCGTGGCCTAAGCTGAGCTGGCACCGTCCGATGGATTCGAGCATGATGGCGTAGTACAGCCCGTGGTTGTCCGTTTTCTCCATCTGCTCCACGGCGGGCAGGGCGGCGTTGAGGGCCCCCTCGTAGTCGCCTTTGTTCACCAGGATGTTCGACAGCTCGGCGGCCGAGTTCAGATAGTCAGACATCTCCTTCTGGCTTCTGGCCGGCTCGCTGGTCACTTTCTTCAGGTAGAACTCGGCCATGCGCAGCTGCTTCAGGGCTATATAGGCGGTGGCCCTGAAGTGGTTGGCCTTGCTTTCGCTTATCTGGTTCTGCTCCTCCAGGCTGTCAATGAGGCTGATGAGGCGGTTGGGATTGCCCTGATTTAAGGCTTCCGACAGGAGGCTGTCTGTTTTCTGCTCCCCGTCGCTGGCCTGCGCGCTGCGGTGTTCGTCTCTGCCACAGGACATGCAGCAGAGCATGGTGCCGAGCAGCACCATCGCGTAAGCTGATTTCATGAATGTATGTAGCAGTTGCATGGTCATGGGTAGTTGGGCAATGTGGGAATGGGTTCAGAGATGCAGCGTGTGGCCCATGCGCTGCTGCTTGGTCTTGAGATAGCGCAGGTTGTACTCGTTGGGAGTCACCTCGATGGGTACGTTCTCCACGATTTCCAGTCCGTAGGCCTCCAGGCCGACGCGCTTCACGGGGTTGTTGGTCATCAGGCGCATCTTGTGCACGCCTAAGTGGCGCAGCATCTGGGCGCCGCAGCCATAGTCGCGCTCGTCGGCCTTGAAGCCCAGGCAGAGGTTGGCGTCGACGGTGTCCAAGCCTTCCTCCTGCAGCTTGTAGGCGGCCAGCTTGTTCATCAGGCCAATGCCGCGACCCTCTTGCTGCATATAGACGATGACGCCCTTGCCCTCCTGCTCGATCTTCTGCATGGC
>JAFPTC010000096.1 GCA_017400455.1 Prevotella sp.
AATGAAGAATGAAGAATGAAGAATTTGCTGCCGCCCATCATGTGGTAGTAAGTTCTTCATTCTTCGCTTTTGTATATATACAAATATTCTTCATTCTTCATTCTTCATTCATCATTTAAGTTTATGGAACTGAAAAGAGTAGTAGTAACTGGGCTGGGCGCAGTCACTCCCGTTGGCAACAATCCCGACGAGATGTGGAAGAACCTGCTTGAGGGCGTGAGCGGCGCAGCACCTATTACAAGTTTTGACACCACCCTGTTTAAGACCAAGTTTGCCTGCGAGGTGAAAAACCTGAACGTGAACGACTATCTGGACCGCAAGGAGGCCCGCAAGATGGATCGCTACACGCAGCTGGCCCTGATCAGTGCCAAGCAGGCTGTTGAGGACAGCCAGATAGACCTTGACACGGTTGACAAGAACCGCATCGGCGTGGTCTTCGGCGTGGGCATTGGCGGCATCAAGACCTTCGAGGAGGAGGTTTGCTATTATGGCGCCCACAAGGAGGATGGTCCGAAGTTCAACCCCTTCTTCATCCCGAAGATGATTGCCGACATTGCTGCCGGCCAGATTTCGATCATGTATGGCTTCCATGGCCCCAACTATATCACGTCGAGCGCATGTGCTTCGTCCAGCAACGCACTGGCAGATGCCTTCAACCTGATTCGCCTTGGCAAGGCCAACATCATCGTGGCCGGAGGCGCCGAGGCTGCCGTGTGCGAGAGCGGAGTGGGCGGTTTCAACGCCATGCACGCCCTGTCGACGCGCAACGACGAGCCTGAGAAGGCCAGCCGTCCGTTCAGCGCCAGCCGCGACGGATTCGTGATGGCCGAGGGTGCCGGCTGCCTCATCCTGGAGGAGCTGGAGCATGCCAAGGCTCGCGGTGCCAAGATCTACGCCGAGTTCGTTGGAGCCGGCATGAGCGCCGACGCCTACCACATCACCGCCTCCCACCCCGAGGGTCTGGGCGCCAAGCTGGTGATGCAGAACGCCCTGGAGGATGCCAACCTGAAGCCTGAGGACATTGACTACATCAACGTCCACGGCACCAGCACCCACGTGGGCGACATCTCGGAGGCCAAGGCCATCAAGGAGGTCTTTGGCGAGGCTGCCTACAAGCTGAACATCTCGTCGACGAAGTCCATGACGGGCCATCTGCTGGGTGCCGCCGGCGCCGTAGAGGCCATGGCCACCGTGCTGGCCGTGAAGAACGACGTGGTGCCCCCCACCATCAACCACGAGGAGAGCGACGAGGATCCCGAGATTGACTACAAGCTGAACTTCACCTTCAACAAGGCCCAGAAGCGCCAGGTGCGTGCCGCACTGAGCAACACCTTCGGCTTTGGTGGCCACAATGCCTGCGTGGTATTTAAAAAATTTACGGATTAGTGAGTAAAACGCAAACGTGTTTGCATTTTACGAACGATAGTAAATTCACTGAAAGTAAGTATGAGGCTTAGCGATATCATCGACCGCATGAAGCTCCCTTTCCGCAAGGAGAAGGAGCTTTTTTCTTCGTTGTACCAGATTATGGGCTTCTATCCCCATAACATCGAGCACTACAAGGTGGCCCTGATCCACAAAAGCAGCAGGCAGCGCACCGACAAGGGCAAGCCGCTGAACAACGAACGCCTGGAGTTCCTGGGCGACGCCATGCTCGACGCCGTGGTGGGCCACATCGTCTACGAGCACTTCACCCAGAAGCGCGAAGGCTTCCTGACGAACACACGCTCGAAGCTGGTGAGCCGCGACTCGCTGGGCAAGCTGGCCCAGGAGATGGGCCTGACACAGCTCATCCAGAGCAACGGCGAGCAGCGCTCGCACAACAGCTACATGGCCGGCAACGCCTTCGAGGCCCTCGTAGGCGCCATCTACCTGGACCAGGGCTACGAGGCCGTGATGCGCTTCATGAAGAAACGCATACTGAAGCAGATGGTGAACATCGACAAGGTGGCCTACAAGGAGGTGAACTTCAAGTCGAAGCTGCTGGAGTGGACGCAGAAGAACCGTGTGCGCATGGACTACCGCATGCTGAAGCAGACGCAGGACGACAAGGGGTCGCCCATCTTCGGCTTCCAGGTGATGATCGAAGGCGTAGAGGGCGGCAAGGGCCAGGGCTACTCGAAGAAGGAGGCCCAGCAGCTGGCCTCGAAGGACACGCTGGAGCGTCTGCGCCGCGAGCCGCAGTTTATCGACGCCATCTTTGCCTCGAAGTCGGAACGCACCAAGATGGAGGAAGAACCCACCATGGCCGCCCCCGACCTGGAGGCCGAGAAGACCGCCTTCATCATTGAGCAGGACGAGAAGCCCCAGCCCGCCGCCAGCGAGCCTAAGGCCAAACCTGCCAAGAAGCAGGCCAGGAATACAGACGAGGATGACGAGTTCGACCTGTCGGACATTTCCCACAACGCATCCGGCCCTTCACGCGAAGACATCATTGCCGCAGCCGAGGCTGCAGCCTTCAACGATTAGGCCTTTCCGGACACCCGCCGGAAAGGCCCTTTTTTTCAGGGGGCGGCGCCCCGTGAAAAAATCTCACGTAAGATTTTTTTCTGGGAGGCCTTCCCGTGAAAAAATCTCACGTGAGAAATTTTTCTGGGAAGCCTCCCCGTTGTGCACTATAACAACTATTTCACTACGACCTTGACACTCTTCTGGCCAATCTTGACGATGGCGATGGAGCCAGGTTGCAGGTTCGTATTGATGGTTGCTGCACCACTCTGACTGATAGCCGAACCAGCCTGAGTGCCATTGATGCCATACACATTGACCTGCGTGCCTTCATCTACGCCTTGCACCTTGATGCTACCTCCCTCGCTCTGAATCAGCACGCC
>JAFPTC010000097.1 GCA_017400455.1 Prevotella sp.
ACAAATCACGTGCTCTGGCCAACTGAGCTAAAGAGGCGGGTGGGCAAGCGGTCTGCATCGCGCCGCTACAACCAAGTGCCTTTGCTACGTTCCCGTCCTGGAGGATTCCTCAGGAGCTGGCCGTACAGGACTTGCCCATGTTTAAAATCGGCTGCAAAGGTACGCATTAAATCGAAGAATGAAGAAAGAAGGAAGAAGAAATCTTGGTTTTTTAACTTATTTTTGTAGGCAAGCGACCCTTATGTGCGGGAAAATGAGTAATTTTGCAGGCAAATAGTGAATCGTAAAGACGAAAAACAGCCTTGACAGCACTCGAATACATACAGCTGCGCGCCTATGCCCGCGCCGACGGCCTGAAGCTCTTCCTGCTTTGGCTGGCCAGCTTTGCCTGCTACATGGCGGGCCTGCGCTCGCCCGGGCTGGGGCTGGTGGCCTTTGTGCTGGCCCTGGCCACGCCCTTCCTCGTCACCAGGCTGCTGCGCCATTTCCGCGATGACGGCCTGCAGGGCATCATCTCCTTCGGGCGCGGATGGGGCTACGTCGTGTTTCTCTTCTTCTATGCCAGCCTGCTCTTTGCCATTGCCCAGTTTGTCTATTTCAACTGGATTGACAAGGGCTACTTCATCGACAGCATCACCCAGATGTTCTCCGACCCGGCCGCGGCGGCGGCCATGAAGCAAATGGGCATGAGCGCCACCCTTGACCAGGCTGTGCAGTCGATGCAGGCCATGAGGCCCATCGACATGGCGCTCAACATCCTCACATCGAACCTGCTCATTGGCTGCCTTGTGGCCCTGCCCATAGCAGCCATCTGCCGTCGCGACAGGCTGCAGCAGGTGAAGTGAGGCCAACGAATGAATATCATTAAAAACGAAATAAAAGCAGTGGATATATCTGTAGTCATACCTCTTTATAATGAGGAAGAATCAATAGCCGAACTCTTCGGCTGGATTGAGCGCGTGATGAAGGAACATCGTTTCAGCTATGAAGTCATCTTCATCAGCGACGGCTCTACCGACCGCTCGTGGGAAATCATTGAGCAGCTGCACCAGCAGTCAGCCTGCGTAAAGGGCATCAAGTTCCGCCGCAACTACGGCAAGAGCCCCGCCCTCTACTGTGGCTTTGCCGAGGCCCAGGGCGACGTGGTCATCACCATGGACGCCGACTTGCAGGACTCGCCCGACGAGATTCCCGAGCTCTACCGCATGGTGAAGGAGGAGAAGTACGACCTCGTCTCGGGCTACAAGCAGAAGCGCTACGACCCGCTGTCGAAGACGCTGCCCACCAAGCTCTTCAACGCCACCGCCCGCAAGGTGAGCGGCATCAAGAACCTGCACGACTTCAACTGCGGGCTGAAGGCTTATAGGCGCGACGTGGTGAAGAACATCGAGGTCTATGGCGAAATGCACCGCTACATTCCCTATCTGGCCAAGCAGGCTGGCTTCGACAAAATTGGCGAGAAGGTGGTCCACCACCAGGCCCGCAAGTACGGCACGTCGAAGTTCATGGGCTGGAACCGCTTCGTCAACGGCTATCTCGACCTGCTCACCCTCTGGTTTCTCAGCACCTTTGGCAAGAAACCCATGCACGTCTTCGGCTTCCTGGGCTCGCTGACGTTCTTCGTCGGCTTCATCGCCTTCGTCATCCTGTGCATCAGCAAATTCCTGGGCAAGATATACATCACCGACTCACCCTACTTCTACTTAGCCCTTACCATGATGATCCTGGGCACGCAGCTCTTCCTCAGCGGCTTCCTCGGCGACCTCATCAGCCGCTCCTCGCAAAACCGCAACGACTATCAGGTGGAGGAAGTGTTAAGTGATGAGTGATAAGTGATGAGTGATAAGTGATAAGTGATGAACGATGAGTGATTAATTTTTATTATTTATGATGGGAAAAGATGATAATAGGGGCGTGTTGGAAGCAAAAAGTTTTTCCTTCGCTATTAGGATAGTAAAGTTATATAAGTATCTTGTCGAGGTAAAAAGAGAATTTGTCTTGGCAAAACAGCTTTTACGTTCAGGAACTTCAATTGGAGCGAATATAGCTGAAGCTCAGTATGCTCAATCAAAGGCAGATTTCGGGACGAAAATGCAAATAGCTCTCAAAGAAGCTAACGAAACACGTTATTGGATTCAATTGCTTTCTGCAACAGAATACTTGACCACAAACGAAGCAGATAGTATTCTCGAAGACTGTAATGATATATTAAACATTCTTGTGGCGACCTGTAAAACTGTAATCCCGAGAAAACAATGAAGAGACAATTTGTGAGAGTATTTCTATTTTTACTCATCACTCATCACTTATCACTTATCACTTCCAGCTGTTCCAGCATCAGTTGTCCTGTTGATAACATCGTGGCCACGAACTATGTCATCTGCGATGCCGACGGCAACGAGGCCAGCATCGTAGACACACTGTGGATATGGAGCGAGCGTAGCGACGGCTCCGACACGCTGCTGCTCAACGGGCTGACGGGCCAGAGCAGCTTCTCGCTGCCCATCAGCTACTCCCACCCCGAGGATGTGCTGGTGCTGCTGAAGGCCGACATCGCCGGCTATTACACCCTCGACACCCTGTGGCTGAAGAAAGACGATATTCCCCACTTCGAGAGCGTGGACTGTCCGGCCCACTTCTTCCACCGCCTCACCGCCGTGAGGCACACCTCCGGCGGCATCGACAGCGTAAAAATAGTAAACTCATTTGTGGACTATGACCAGAACAAGACGCATCTTAACATCTATCTTAGCGGTCTTGGCGCTCAGTAGCTCCGTGCGGGCGCAGGGATTCCTGAAGTTTGAGCGCGACAGCGTGCCCTTCTTCCAGGGCGTGGCCGTCAGCGTCGACCTGGCCGGCGCAGCCCAGCTGCAACTGAGTGACTACGGACAGCTGGAGGCCGCCCTGCGCGTGAACCTGCACAACCAGTATTTCCCCACCTTCGAAGTGGGACTGGGCAAGGCCAGCCACGAGGACGACCAGGTGACGGGCATCAGCTACCGGACGAAGGCGCCCTACTTCCGGTTGGGAGCCGACGTGAACCTGATGAAGAAGAAGCACACCGGCAACCGCATCTTCGCCGGCGTGCGCTACGCCTGCACTTATTATAAGGTAGACATGGACCGCCAGAACTTCCCCGACCCCGTGTGGAAGTGGGACACGGGCTTCGGCGTGCGCGACGAGAAGTGCAACCAGCACTGGGCCGAGGTGCTGCTGGGCATCGACGCCAAGGTGGCCGGACCGCTCCATCTGGGGTGGAGCGTGCGCTATCGCAAACGCCTGTTCCACGACGACGGACAGCAGGAAAAGACGTGGTACGTGCCTGGATATGGCATTCAGGAAAGCACGCGACTGGGCTATACGTTCAATCTGACGATTGACATTTGAGTGAAGAGTTAAGAATTAAGAGTTAAGAGTTGAAACTTTTGGAAGGAGTGTTGAGATGAAGAAGAATAAACTCTATTGGCAAATACCGTTGCTCGTGCTGCTTGTGGTGGGCACAATCTTCATAGCCCGTCAGCAGCGCGGTGAGGACAAAGAACAGGACGTCCAGTTCCTGCATAACGAGGGATTCATGTTTGGCACCACCTACCGGCTCACCTATCAGAGCGGCGTCGACCTGCACGAGGAGGCCGAGCGCGCCATGAAGGACGTTGATGCAGAGTTCTCGATGTTCAACCCAAAGAGCACCGTAGCCGCCATCAACCGTGGCGAGAAGCCCACGTTGAGCAGGATGTATAAAGAGGTGTGGCAGCTGGCGCAGGACGTCAACAAGGACACCGACGGCGCCTTCGACGTCACCGTGGCACCACTGGTCAACGCCTGGGGCTTCGGCTTCAAGACGGGCCAGCAGCCCACGCCCAGTCAGGTAGACAGCCTGCTGAAGGTGCGCTCGGAGCTGGACTTCAGCGCCATTGCCAAGGGCTACGGCAGCGACCAGGTGGCACGCGTGTTCGACAGCCTGGGCGTGAAGAACTATATGGTGGAGATTGGCGGCGAGGTGGTCACACGCGGCCATAACCCCCACGGCCAGCCTTGGAGGATAGGCGTCAACAAGCCCGTGGAGGACCCCGAGAACGTGGAGCTGCAGGCCGTGTTGCAGGTTGACAACGCCGCCTTGGCCACCAGTGGCAACTATCGCAACTTCTACTACAAGGGCGGGCGGAAGTATGCCCACACCATCGACCCCCGCACAGGCTATCCCGTGCAGCACGAGCTGCTCTCGGCCACTGTCGTCTCCAAGCAATGTGCCATGGCCGACGCCTACGCCACGTCGTTCATGGTGCTCGGACTGGAGAAGAGCAAGGCCCTGTTGCAGCGCCATCCCGAGCTGAAGGCCTACTTCATCTACACCGACGAGCAGGGGAAGCTGGCCGTGTGGCATACCGACGGACTGACCATCGAGGATAATTAGTGCAAAACCTTCAACTTTACGACCATTTGCTGCGCTTCCAGCTCTTCCAGGGGCTGAGCCGCAATGAGTTGCTCCAGATGGCGGGCAACACCAAGTTCGGCTTCATGAAGCAGCAGGCCGGACAGAAGGTGGTGCAGGAGGGCCAGCCCTGCCGCACGCTCTACTTCCTGGTCAGTGGCAGCATGCAGCTCACCACCCGCAGCACCGACGGCGGCTATTGCCTGCTGGAACAGGTGCATGCCCCCTGGCTGTTGCAGCCCGAAGCCCTGTTTGGAGCCAGCCCCCAGTTTTCGTGCACCTGCCAAACCATCGGCGCCTGCCATTTCATCACCCTGTCGAAGGACGAGGTGCTCCGCCTGCTCGACGACTTCCTCATCATCCGCCTCAACCTGCTCAACATCTTCTCCACCATGGCCCAGAAGCGCGCCATGCTGCAGTGGCGCCAGGCCCCAGGGTCGCTGCGCCAGCGCTTCGTGCGCTTCCTGCTCGACCGCGTGGTCTATCCCGCCGGCCCCAAGGAGCTGAGCATCCTCATGACGCGCCTGGCCAATGAGCTGGGCAACAGCCGTTTGCTGGTGTCGCGCATGCTCAACGAGCTGCAAGCCGAAGAGCTGATAACCCTTCATCGGGGCCGCATAGCCATCCATTCTTTAGAGAAACTGCTACAGGCCGTAGCAGCGTCGCCTGACGGCAGAAAAAATCTCACGTGAGAAATTTTTCTGCGGAGGCCTCCCAGAAAAAAATCTCACGTGAGATTTTTTCACGCGGCGTTGAGTTTTTTTTTTAGCCTCATGGCCACAGCTTTCCGGGGCGTGCCGATGGCGTTTCGGGGAGCCAGGATTTCGGATTGTCGTGAGCTGGGGAAATAGAAAAAACAGTCGTTTTTTTTGGTAGTTACTGTTTTTTTTCGTAACTTTGTCCCATTATTACTAACTTAAATTTGTGAAAATGATGAGAAAAGTATTGCTATTGATGCTTTCGGCCGTCTTTGCAATGACAGTGACGGCTGCCAACGTGACACCACAAATGGCTCTCAGCAAGGCAACGAGCTTCCTGAAGAGCCGAGTGATGAATGGGCACGGCCCGCACATGGCTCCGGGAGCAACGCCCCAGCTCAGCCTGGCCACGCAGATGGAAGGACTCTACGTCTTTAACGTGGCAGCCAACGATGGCTTCGTCATCGTCAGCGGCGACGACCGTGCAGTGCCCATCCTGGGATATGCTGACAGCGGCTCTTTCGATCCCGAGAACATCCCCGACAACATGCGCGCCTGGCTGCAGGGCTATGCCGACGAGATGGCCAGCCTGAACAGTAGCAATGCCGCTCCCGCAACTGCGCCTGCACTGGTACCGGCAGTGGCCAAAGAGCCTATTGCCCCGCTGATTCAGACGCATTGGAACCAGCATGAACCGTATAATAATCTCTGCCCTTTGTATAATAGTACAAAACGGTCAGTAACGGGCTGTGTCGCTACTGCTACGGCGCAGGCTATGTATTACACCGAGACAAAGGCTGGCAACGCCACTACGACGACTACGGCTGAGATTCCTTCCTATACCCCATCTGTAGGAGCTCAGCCAGCCATTCCCGCTGGCACCGTCATCCGTTGGTCGGACATGCAGCTGTCTTACAATGGTTCGGAAACTGATGCTCAGAAAGAAGCTGTGGCTCAGATCATGTATTGGGTTGGCGTGGCTGTGCAGATGTCCTATGGCTCCTCATCCAGTTCAAATACTGTTATGGCAGCCAATGCCCTAACCTCGTATTTTGGATATAACACCACCACCACGAAGGCGGTCATGCGCAGCTGGTACTCCTATGCCGACTGGCTGGAAATCCTCTATAACGAGCTGGCGCAAAAGCGTCCTGTGATTTATGGCGGACAGTCGTCGGGCGGCGGCCATGAGTTCATTGTGGATGGCTATCAGACCGAAGACTATTTCCACGTGAACTGGGGATGGGGCGGCACGAGCGACGGTTATTTCAAACTGTCGGCCCTCAACCCCGATGAGCAGGGCATTGGCGGCAGCAGCTCTACCGATGGCTATCACTATGGTCACGATGCCATTGTCGGCCTGCAGAAGCCGGAAGGAACGGGCACGGTTATCAGTCCTGAACCTCTGATAGCATGTGAGAAGCTCACCGTAAACAGTATATCCGTATCGGCAAACCCTGTCAATATGTTCGATGATGTAACCTTTACTGTCAACATTACAAATCCTACCTCGCAAGACTATGATGGCGACGTGTATGTATCAGCAGCTGGCGTTGGCCTTTTGACAGGAAATGTCTTCCACATTGGAGCAGGCGAAACGAAAGACTGTGTCCTGCCTTGGGTCGCTAAGGGCTATAGTGGGACTGCAACAATAAGAGTCATGCTTCCTAATGATATCGGAAATTATACTTATTATGGTGCATGGCCTACCACTACGTTGGAGATTACTGCCGTGCCAGGTTCCGACGGCGTAGAACTGGCACTGACGGTTACAACTGTGAATGCCGAAAGTACGGGGGAAACGAAAACTTACGGTTCAAATACCATTCCTGTCTATAACCTTTATGACAATAATTTCAAGGCAACCATCACCCTGACCAATTCTTCTCCGAATAATTATTCTGGACAGTATACGTGGGCATTGGCAGAAGTGGGAAAAGGCTATAGCTATTCTTTTGAGGAAGTCTATGTACCGGCTGGTTCCAGCAAAGACATCGTTGTCGAGGTGAAGAACCTGGATCCTGATAAGGAATATGTGCTCATGGCAACCTATGTTAAGAATAGCTCTTATTCGCTTAAATACCCTCAGTATTACAAGCTGAAGCCCGTAATCGTTGCTTATGCCGACGATGGTACAAAGACGGTTACGAAGCCATCTGCTTCCTACACCGTTCCTGCGAACGTGCTTTCGGTTGACCTGCGTGGCGCTGGCGTTACCTCGGTGACGAAGAACAGCAAGGTGAACTGCCTGTATATCCTGAACGAAAGCGATGAAGTGCCTACCGGGCTGACCAACGTGGTGAAGTACGCCGGTGGCAGCTTCACGGCCGATGCCATCACGCTGCAGGACGACAACGATTTCTATTCGCCCGTGGACTTCACTGCCGCCAACGTGGAGTTTACTTACACCAACGCTAAGCAGGCCGACGGCGCCAACGGATGGAACACGCTGATGCTGCCCTTCAACGTGACCAAGGTGACGGCCGACGGCACGGAGATCAGTTGGTTCAAGAACGCCAGCGAGAAGGGCAAGAACTTCTGGCTGAAGGAGTTCACCAGCGACGAGCCTGGCAAGGTGTACTTCAGCTATGCTCAGGACATCAAGGCCAACACGCCTTACATCATCGCCCTGCCCGGCGACCATTGGGGCAGCGCATGGGACCTGAGCGCCAAGGACATCAAGTTCATTGGCGAGGGTGTAGAGGTGAGCAAGAGCGAAACCCACAGCACCGTCACCGGCTCAGCCTATCGCTTCGTTGGCACCACGAAGACTGTCAGCACTCCGAACATCTACGCCATGAATGCAGCTGGCAATAAGTTCGAGCTCAAGGCTACTGGCGGCAGCACGCCCTTCCGCGCCTTCTTCAAGGCCGACACCTTCGACCGCACAGTGACCAGCCTTGGCATTGGCTCTGACGATGGCGAGATCACCGGCATCGAGGCCATCGAGAGCCAGCAGCAGACGCAGAACGGCCAGGTGTACAACCTCAACGGCCAGCGCATCATGCAGCCCCAGAAGGGCATCTACATCCAGAACGGTAAGAAATTCATTAAAAAATAATTTACGACTATGGAAAAGAAAGCATATATCATCCCGACCATGAGCGTCGTGACCATGAAGCCGGCCATCATGCTGGCGGCAAGCCCTGGCGGCAGCGACCAAACCGACCCCACGCTGATTGGCGCTGAGGATCCCTTCTTCGACGATCCCCTCATCAGGCAGATTCTCGGCTTCTGATATAGAGAATCTTAATTGATTACAACCCATAAAACGAATTAAACGGATTTAAGCCATGCTGAATAGCAGAAACTTAAATCCGTTTAATTTGTGAAATACCTTGCAGGATAAAGAGCGAATACGTTCAATTCGTTTCCTCCGTTGCCGTCAAGGGAACATCCGTTGGCGTCAGCGTCATTTCACCTCCCAGGTGTCGTTGGTCTCAAGCAGTTCCGTGAAGTTGTGATACTTCTTCTGGGCCGACACATCGGCCAGCTGCTGGTAGACGGCGTCGTCGTAGGTGGGCGCCTCGACATCGCGGATGACACCAAGGGCAACGGGGAAACCGTCCTCGGGACTCATCATGGCCAGCTTCAGCTGCAGGGTGTTGTCCTGGCAGTGGGCGTCGTGCACGAGGACATCGTCCAGCGTGTAGCCGTCCTCGCCAATCTTCACCACCTTCAGGCCGAAGCCCTGCTGCACCAGTCCGTACTCCATGTTCTCGCCGAAGACGAGCTTCTCGCCGTGGCGCACGTAGATGGCGTTCTTGCGCCGTCCCTCGTTGTTATATACCAGGTCGTGGCAGTGGTCGTTGAAGATGACGCAGTTCTGCAACACCTCGGTGACCGATGCTCCTTTGTGCTGATAGGCGGCTTGCAGCACCTCCACGGTGCCTTTGGCGTCGGTGGCCACGCAGCGTGCGAAGAAATGGCCACGGGCACCGAAGCACAGCTCAGCCGGGCGGAAGGGATCCTCCACCGTGCCGTAGGGCGACGACTTCGAGACGAAGCCACGGGGCGAGGTGGGGCTGTACTGGCCTTTCGTCAGACCATAGATGCGGTTGTTCAGCAGAATCATGTTCAGGTCGATGTTTCGGCGGTTGGCATGGATGAAGTGGTTGCCGCCGATGGCCAGTCCGTCGCCGTCGCCGCTGACCTGCCATACGGTGAGCTTAGGGTTGGCCACCTTGCAGCCGGTGGCAATGGCGGCGGCACGACCGTGGATGGTGTTCATGCCATAGGTGGCCATGTAGTGGGGCAGGCGGCTTGAGCAACCGATGCCGCTGATGACGGCCACGTTTTCAGGAGCCACGCCAATCTCGGCCATGGCCTTATGGAGCGAAGCCAGGAAGAAGTGGTCGCCACAACCGGGACACCACCGGGGCTGGCCCTTCTTGAAATCACTTGCACTGTAATTACTCATATTCTTATTCCTTTTCTACTACGAATTACACGAATTATACGAATTTTTTTTAGAGAAACGTTCAAGTTTTAGCGAACTACTCATATTCTTATTCCTTTTCTACTACGAATTACACGAATTATACGAATTTTTTATTAGGGAAACGTTCAAATTTCAGCGAACTCTCTCCAAAGTTAATCAGTATTGCTAAAGGAAACCCTGATACTTTTGCATAATTGATGGCTTGTGAACGATGAATATCCTCTATCTCCTTCACGGCTTTCATTTCGATGATGATTTTATCATAGCAAATAAAGTCGGGGATAAATGTCGACGCCAGTTCTGTTTCATTATAAAATGCGTGTAACTGGACTTCTCGACGAAAAGGAATGCCTTGTTTTTGCAATTCTACCTCAAACGCGTCTTGGTACACCTTTTCAGAGAATCCGCAGCCAAAGTATCGGTGTACTGCCATGGCAGCTCCGATAATTTTATGCGACTCCTCAGGAAAAGTCAGGCTGATTTGACGATTCAATTGCATCACAAAATTCGTTTAATTCGTAAAATTCGTAGTCGTTATTATTATTTCTTGTTGATGATCTCTGTAAACGCATTGACGAGTTCCTCCACCACGAAGGGCTGGCCCTTAACCTGGTTGAACTGGTAGGGCACGAAGCCGTCGACCTTCATGCGCAGGTAGGCGGCCAGCTGACCCATGTTCTGCTCGGCCACCACCACCTTCTTGTAGGCCTTGAGCACCTGGGCGGTGTTCTTCGGCAGCGGGTTCAGGTATTTGAAGTGGGCCAGGGCCACCTTGTGGCCTTGAGCGCGCAGCTCGTCCATGGCCGAGTGCAGGTGGCCGTAGGTCGAGCCGAAGCCCACGATGAGCAGCTCGGCATCGTCGGCGTCACCCTGAACCTCCAGGTCGGGCACCTCGATGTTCTGAATCTTCTGCTGGCGCAGCCGCGTCATCAGGTCGTGGTTCTCGGGGTTGGTCGATATGGCACCCGTCTCGGCGTCCTTCTCCAGTCCGCCCAGTATGTGGGTGAAGCCCTCGCGGCCAGGCACGGCCCAGTAGCGTGAGCCGTTCTCAGTGCGCATGTAAGGCGTCCACTTGCCTTTCAGCTCCTCGGGCACGTAGGGCGGGTTGATGGCGTCGAGCTTCGCGATGTCAGGCAGACGGAAGGCGCCCGAGCCGTTGGCTACGAAGGCGTCGGTGAGCAGCACCACGGGCGTCATGTGCTCCAGGGCCATCTTCGAGGCCTGATAGGCGGCGTCGAAGCAGTCGGTGGGGCTGGTGGCGGCGATGACGGGCATGGGGCTCTCGCCGTTGCGGCCGAAGAGCACCTGCAGCAGATCGGTCTGTTCCGACTTCGTGGGCAGTCCCGTGGCGGGGCCGCCACGCTGCACGTCGATGACCACCAGGGGCAGCTCCATGATGACGCCCAGGTTCATGGCCTCGCTCTTCAGGCAGATGCCGGGGCCGCTGGTAGAGGTGACGCCCAGTGCTCCGGCGAACGAGGCTCCCAGGGCCGAGGCGGCGCCGCTGATCTCGTCCTCACACTGCACGGTGACGACGCCCAGCGACTTGTGCTTCGACAGCTCGTGGAGGATGTCGGTGGCCGGCGTGATGGGGTAGCTGCCCAAGTAGAGACGCAGTCCGGCCTTCTCGGCAGCGGCTATCAGGCCGTAGGCCGTGGCCTTGTTGCCCGTGATGTCCATATAGCGGCCGGGCACCTTCGTCTTCGTTTCCACACGATAGACGTTGATGGCGCTTGAATGGGTGTTGTGACCATAGTCCCATCCGGCCTGGATGACACGGATGTTAGCCTCGGCCACGGCTGGCTTCTTGGCAAACTTCTCGCGCAGGAAGTTGGCCACCAGGGAGAGGTCGCGGTCGAAGAGCCAGCACACCAGTCCCAGGGCGAACATGTTGCGGCATTTCATCATGGCCTTCATGTCCATGCCCGTGTCGGCCAGTGCATCCTTCACCATCGTGGTCAGCGGGCACTGTATCACGCGGTCGGGGTCAATCTGCATCTCGCCCAGATAGTCCTCCGTCTTAAACTGCGCCTTCTCCAGGTCCTTCGGGCCAAACGAGTCGGTGTCGATGATAATCGTGGCGCCGGGCTTGGCATAGCGGTACTGCGTCTTCAGTGCCGCAGCGTTCATGGCCACCAGCACGTCGCACTTGTCGCCCGGCGTATACACCTGTCCGGCGCCAATGTGCACCTGGAATCCTGAGACGCCCGTCAGCGAGCCTTGCGGGGCGCGAATGTCAGCAGGGTAGTCGGGGAACGTAGAGATGCCATTGCCAACGGTGGCACTGACAGTAGAGAAAATGTTTCCGGCCAGCTGCATGCCGTCGCCGGAGTCGCCAGAAAAGCGCACAACCACTTGGTCGAGCTCTTTCACTTCCATTTTTTCAGCCATAGAGCTTTTTCTTTAATATTGTGCTTAATAAAAGAACGCCCCTAAGTCTATTAAGGGACTTCCGGCTGCAAAGGTACGAAGTTTTTCCGAACTGGCAAAATATTTCCCCTTCGTAAAAGTAAAAAAATAGGTTGGAATTGTTGTTGATATTGTTTCGGAAAGAAATTAGAAAGAATTGGAAAGAATTTAATTCAAGAATTATAAAGAAATAATTGGTTTTATTACTCAGAAATCCAGCCTGCTGAAACGGGAGCACTGGAGAAAGGGGGAAAGACACGCGAGAAAAAGGGATAAGACGCTGGGTATTAGGAAAAAAGGTACCGGTTTGTCCGATTCGGGCGCCCGCCCTCACAAATAAGGGCGCCCGCCCTTATTACTGCGAGCGGGCGGGCTTATAGGTGTGGGCGAACGCTGAATTCCGAGTTTTATTCAGTCAGCCATACGTGCTAAAGTTCATTTCGTTTTTGTACAAAAGTATGAAATAATATGGAAGAATCCAAATAGTTTCCTGTCTACGTTTTTCCCTGCCAGCCAGTATGAAAAAACAGATAACCGCCCGTATGTTTACTTTTGTGCAAATTTATTTGCAGGATAGGAAAGAATTGCTTAACTTTGCAACGTAATGAGAATGTGATGGTATGATAATAGCCAACAAGGAGCTTTTAGACAAGTTTGAAACGGAGAAATTGACAACTCGCAAGCAATATGATGAGGTGAAAGCTCAGGTAGAACAGCTAATAGCAGAGGCTACCGAGAAAGGCGCACTGGAGCCGGATGCGGTGAATGAATATACTCAAAAGATTTCTTTGCTGAGCCAGCAGATGGCTGCATACGAGGATGAATATTTGAATATTCTGCCCCTGCGAAAGAAATCTCCCCTTATTTCCTGCATAGAGGATTATTTTTATGCCCATGGCATGAAACAGAAGGACGGAGCCCGACTGTTGGGGGTAAATGAGTCGCAGTTCAGCCAGATTATGAGTGGCCGCAGGCGTATTTCAATGTCTTTTGCCAAGCGTCTTCACTCCAAGCTGGGCATTAATGCTGACCTGATTCTTGAATATGCCTGAGCGGCTGAGACAGCAGGAAGCCCGAAAAGGAAAACAAGTAAGATGAGAAAGATATACAATGTGGCAGGCCACCTTTTCGAGGTGGATGCAAATGAGGCGCTGGTGGCACAGCTGGAGCAATACAAACCGTTTGAGGTGAGTGTAGCCGATGGCCCGATAGTATTTGCGCTGAAGGTGGCGGAGGAGGAAGGATTCCCCGATGTGGAGGTGACGATTGATACCAGTCAGGACGATGATGGCTCGCAGATTACGGCGGGACATACCGCCGACGGACGTTCATATTTTGAGTTTCTGCTGTATGGGCAGCGTGCCGCACGCATGCTGGTCAGCGGCAGCGATGAGGCCACCGTGTGGCTGGAGGACCATTCGCTCTTCGGCCTGAACAACGGGCTGATGGTGATGTACACCCTGGCCACGGCCTGCAGGCGCACGGCGCTGTTCCACTCGTCGGTGGTGAGCTATAGGGGTAGGGGATACATGTTCTTGGGCCAGAGCGGCACGGGCAAGAGCACCCATTCCAGTCTGTGGCTGAAGCACATAGCCGGCACGCAGCTGGTGAACGACGACAACCCCGTGGTGCGCCTGCTCGACGACGGCTCGGTCTGGGTCTACGGCTCGCCCTGGAGCGGCAAGACGCCTTGCTATCGAAACGTCAGCCTGCCCGTGGGGGCCATTGTGCGCCTGAGCCAGGCACCGTTCAACCGCATCAGTCCGCTGAGAGGCATCGAGGCCTACGCCGCACTGGTGCCCAGCATCAGCGGCAAGCGATGGGACAAGCGGCAGGCTGAGGGCCTGCATGAAACCGAGGACCTGCTGGCCCAGAGGGTGGGGATGTGGCACTTGGAGTGCCTGCCCGACGAGGATGCTGCCCTGCTGTGCTGCAAAACCGTGAGCCATGACTGACAACGAGATCATAGAGAGTGCCATCCAGCTGGCCCATGAGGGGCTGAGCGTCACCTTTCCCGTGAAGGGATGGAGCATGCTGCCTTTCATCATCGGCGGCCGCGAGAGTGTGGTGCTGCGAAAGCCCGGGGAGCTGGCCGTGGGCCAGGTGGTGCTGGCCTATGTCTATGGCGACCGCTATGTGGTGCATCGCATCATCGGCATCGACGGCGACGAAGTGACGCTGATGGGCGACGGCAACATAGCCGGCACCGAGCAGTGTAGGCGTGACGGCGTGAAGGCCGTGGCCACCCACGTGGTGACCCGTGGCGGCAAGCAGCACGACCTCTACCGCCCGTGGCGCATGCGGGCCGTCAGGCTGTGGCGCTGGCTGTTGCCCGTGAGGCGCTGGATTTTAGCTATTTACAAAAGAACTTATTTAAAACTGATATGAAACAGAAAGAAGGATTTGTGCTGCGCCAGGTGTGCGGCGAGAACGTGATTGTGGCCGAGGGCCTGGGAACCATTGACTTTGGCAAGTTGCTCAGCCTGAACGAGACGGCCGCATGGCTGTGGAAGAAGGCGCAGGAGCAGGGCGACTTCACGGTGGAGAGCCTGACGAAGGCCCTCTGCGACGAGTATGACGTAGAGGCCGGACAGGCCACGCAGGATGTCACGGCCATGCTGAAGAAGTGGCAGGAGCTGGGCATCGTGGAAGGTTAAGCCTTGCAGAGAAAGCGGCAATGAACTACGTATTATGGCTGTGGCGCAACGCCCGTGGCATTCGTTGGAATACGGCCGTGCGCGTTGGTGTGGGACTGGGGCAAGTGGCCCTGGGCCTGCTGATGGTGTGGCTGTGCAAGCACTTCATCGACGTTACCATCCGCACGGGCTCTGCTGCCGACATCGGGCTGATGATTGGCCTGCTGGTGGCGGTGGTGGTGGGCGGCGTGGCCCTGCGGCAGTGCTACTACTACATGTCGACCATGGCCAACATCCGCCAGACCAACAGCATCCGCCTGCGCATCTTCAGCCGCCTGTTCCACACCCAGCTCTACGCCACGGAACGGGAGCTCCACTCGGGCGACGTGGTGTCGAGGCTGGAGAAAGACATCGACGCCGTGGGCGAGGCCTCGACGTCGCTGTTCCCGCAACTGCTGATCACCGTCAGCCAGTTGCTGGGCGCATTCCTGCTGATGCACTCCATGGATGCCCGCTTGGCGTGGATCCTGCTGGTGCTCACGCCCATGGTCGTACTCTTTGGCAAGCTGCTGGCGCGCCCGCTGCGCACCATGACCCACGACATTCGCCAGCAGGAGAGCCGCATCCAGATGCAGATGCAGGAAGGAATGGAGCACAACGAGGTGCTGCGCTCGTTAGACAGCAGCGACTGGCTCTCGGGACGCCTCGACAGCATGCAGCGCGGCCTGAAAACGAAGGTGAAACGCCGTACGCGCTTCACCGTCATCACGAGGCTGGTGCTCTCGTCTACCTTCGGACTGGGCTATCTGCTCGCCTTCGTTTGGGGAGGCTTGCAGCTGCGCGACGGTGCCATCACCTTTGGCGTGATGACTTCGTTCCTCCAGCTGGTGAGCCAGATTCAGCATCCCATCTTGCAGATTCTGAACATGGTGCCCACGTTTATCCACACCACCGCCAGCATTGACCGCCTGCGCGAACTGGAGCAGATGGAGGCCGAGGAACGCGGCAGCGAGAGCGACTTGCTGGCTGCGCCCGTCGGCGTGCGCATGGACGACGTGAGCTTCCACTATGCCAGCGCCGACCGCCAGATACTGAGCCATTTCAGCCACGACTTCCGCCCGGCCAGCAAGACGGCCGTGCTGGGACAGACGGGAATAGGCAAGACCACGCTGTTTAGGCTGATGCTGGCGTTGGCCAAGCCCGACGACGGCCGCCTGAGCCTTTACGCGCAGGGCGAGGAGCACGGCATTGACGCCGGCACAAGGGCCAACTTCGTGTTTGTGCCGCAGGGAAACACCCTGATGAGCGGCAGCATTCGCTATAATCTGCTGTTGGCCCGTCCGGAGGCCACCGAGGAGGAGCTGCGGCACGTGCTCCACACGGCAGCGGCCGACTTCGTCTTCAGCCTGCCCGACGGCATGGACACCCAGTTGGGCGAGCGTGGCGCCGGACTGAGCGAGGGCCAGGCGCAGCGTATTGCCATAGCCCGTGGACTGCTGCGGCCAGGAAATATCCTGCTGCTCGACGAAATCAGCTCGGCGCTCGATGCTGACACCGAGCACCAGCTGTTTGAACGGCTCATGGCCGACAGTCCGGAGAAAACCATTATCTTCATAACGCATCGTGAGCACGTGGCCACGATGTGTGACGACGTGCTCACGATGGGCGGTGACGCTGCCTCAGAAGGCTGAAGCCTTCAGCCGCAGACCTGACGTCTCGTCGAGACCAAACATCAGGTTCATGTTCTGTACGGCTTGGCCTACGGCGCCTTTCAACAGGTTGTCGATGGCCGACGTGACGAGCACCTTGCCTTCGAAGGCGTCGACATGGACCAGCGCCTTGTTGGTGTTGACCACCTGCTTCAGGTCGATGGGCTGGTCGCTGTAGTGGGTGAAGGCGGCGGTGGCATAGAAGTCCTTGTAGGCTTCGATGATGTCGGTGGCCGGTGCCTTTGTGCGGATGACCGAGGTGCAGAAGATGCCACGGGCAAAGTCGCCCCGATAGGGAATGAAGTCGATGTCGGTGTCCAGATAGCCCTGCACCTGCCTCAGGCTCTGGCAAATCTCGGCCAGGTGCTGATGGGTGAAGGCCTTGTAGATGCTCAGGTTGCCCATGCGCCAGGAGAAGTGGGTGGTGGCGGAAGGCTTCTGCCCCGCACCGGTGGAGCCGGTGATGGCGTTCACGGCCACGGGCTCCTTCAGCAGGTTCAGGTTGGCAGCGGGCAGCAGGGCCAGCTGTATGGCAGTGGCGAAGCAGCCCGGGTTGGCCACATGCTGGGCCTGGCAGATAGCCTCGCGGTTTATCTCAGGCAATCCGTAGACATAGTCATGGCCGCCCTTGATGCGGAAGTCCTGCGCCAAGTCGATGATCTTCACGTGTCTGGGAATGGTGTGCTCCTTCAGGAACTGCTCGCTCTTGCCGTGGCCGAAGCAGAAGAAGACGACGTCCACCTGTTCAAAGGGCATGTCGCTGCTGAAGCGCAGGAGGGTGTCGCCGATGAGTCCTTCGTGCACATCGCTCACAAGGTTGCCGGCGTTGCTCTCTGAGTTGGCAAAGACGATCTCAGCCTCTGGGTGGTTGAGCAGCAGGCGGATGAGCTCGCCACCCGTATAGCCCGCTGCACCAAGGATGCCTATTCTGATCATACGATAGCCGATTTTTTAGGGGCAAGCAGCCACAGCACGATGTAGGCTATGAGTCCGCCTCCGAAGGTGAAGAGGAACAGCAGGAACGCCACACGCACGAGCAGCGAGTCGATGTTGAAATATTCAGCGATGCCTCCGCAGACGCCTGCAATCTTTTTGTCTTTTTCAGAAAGATAAAAACGTTTGGTTTCCATGATGTCGGTGCTTTAGTGTTGGATCATCTTTTTTCGTCGGGATGGATGCCGTAGTAAACGCGCAGCGGCGTCGAGCTGACCTTGATGAAGCCCTTGGCCTCTTCGGCGGTCCAGCCAGTCTGCGTCTCGCCATATTCGCCGAGCTTGCTCTTGGTGAGGTCGTTGGCGCTGTCGATGCCTACGGTCTCGAAGCTGAAGGGACGCAGCTTCAGGATGGCCGTGCCCGTGACGTTGCGCTGGCTGGAGGTGAGCATGGCCTCGATGTCGGGCATCACCGGCTCCAGGTACTGGCTCTCGTGCAGGAACATGCCATACCAGTTGGCCACCTGGTCCTTCCAGTATTGCTGCCACTTCGACAGGGTAGACTTCTCTAACAAGCGGTGGGCCTCGATGATGAGCTTCGGGGCGGCGGCCTCGAAGCCTACGCGGCCCTTGATGCCGATGATGGTGTCGCCCACGTTGGCGTCGCGGCCGATGGCATAGCTGGCGCCAATCTCCTCGATTCGCTGG
>JAFPTC010000098.1 GCA_017400455.1 Prevotella sp.
AGCGTGCTCATCCTCGAAGACATCCTGGCCATTGTGATGATGGTGATGCTCAGCGCCATAGCCGGCGGCAACGTCGAGGGCGGGCAGATGCTGAGCTCGGTGCTGAAGATAGGCTTCTTCCTGGTGCTGTGGCTCGTGGTGGGCATCTTTGCCGTGCCGCTGCTGCTGAGGAAGGTGCGCCCCCTCATCAACGCCGAGGTGCTGCTCATCGTGTCGCTGGGCCTCTGCTGCGCCATGGCAGTGTTCTCCACGAAGGTGGGCTTCTCGTCGGCTTTCGGAGCCTTCATCATGGGCAGCATCCTGGCCGAGACGATTGAGGCAGAGCGCATCGAGAAGCTCGTGGAGCCGGTGAAGAACCTCTTCGGAGCCATCTTCTTCGTCTCGGTGGGCATGCTCGTTGACCCACATATTATTATAGCCTACGCCCTGCCCATCTTCCTGCTGGTAACCACCATTCTGGTGGGGCAGTCGGTTTTCGGCTCTTTCTCGTTCATGCTGGGCGGCGAGAGCCTGAAGAGTGCCATGCGCTGTGGCTTCTCTATGGCGCAGATTGGTGAGTTCTCGTTTATCATTGCCTCGCTGGGCCTCTCGCTGGGCGTCATCAGCGATTTCCTCTATCCGGTGGTGGTGGCCGTATCCGTCATAACGACTTTTCTCACACCTTACATGATACGGCTTGCCACACCGGCTTATAACTCCCTTGAACACAGGCTGCCCTCGCGACTGATCCAGTCGCTCAACCATTTCTCGATGAGCCATCCCAACACCACGGAGCACAGCAAGTGGCGCAGGCTGCTCATACAGATGGGGGTAAACACCGTGGTCTACGGCATCCTCTCCACCGCCATCATCACGCTGATGTTTGTGCTGTTCCATCCGTTCATCAGTCGCATCCTGCCCGAGGGCTGGTATGCCAATGCCCTCACGGGCGTGCTGACGGTGTTGCTGCTCTCGCCCTTCCTTCGGGCCATGGTGATGAAGAAGAACCGCAGCGAGGAGTGGAAAGCCCTGTGGGCAGAGAGCAACCGCAACCACCTGCCGCTGCTTTTCACCGTCCTGGTGAGAGGCGTCATTGCCGCCATGTTCGTGTTCTATGTGTGCCATCATCTCACCAACTTCGGGCCCGCACTGCTCACCACGCTGGGCATTGTTGCCGTGGTGCTGATGGTGCTGTCGCGCAGCGTGAAGCATCGCAGCATCGTGCTGGAGCGCCTGTTCGTGAACAATCTCCGCTCGCGTGACATCGAGGCACAGGTGCACGGCAAGAAGCGCCCCCTGTATGAAGGGCGCCTGCTGGATCGCGACATCCACATTGCCGATTTCGACATCCCCCAGAACTCGCTTTGGGCGGGAATGACGCTGATGCAGCTGAACCTGGGGCGCAAATACGGCGTCCACGTCAGCAGCATCCTGCGTGGTGGCAACAGACTGAACATTCCCGACGGAAAGGACCAGCTGTTTCCCATGGACCGCATCCAGGTCATTGGCAGCGACTCGCAGCTGGCAGCCATGCAGGCAGCCCTGGAGAAAGAGATTCACCACGAGGACTGGGAGGTGGAGAAGCGCGAGATGCAGCTCCGCCAGCTCATCATTGGGCAGGGGAGTCCGTTCGTAGGGAAGACGCTGGAAGAGAGTGGTCTGCGCCAGTTCTACAACTGCATGGTGGTAGGCTTGGAGGAGGGTAGGGAGAACCTCTCCCCGTTTAAGCCAACGCGCCGCTTTGAGGAGGGCGACATCATCTGGGTGGTGGGCGAACAGGACGACCTCAACCGCCTGATGCACTCGTAGCACAAGGGATTTCGCTGCAACGGAACTCGATAATAAAAACTACGAATTATACGAATTATACGAATTACGTGCTTGCTGGCAAATTGATTATCAAAACTACGAATTATACGAATTATACGAATGACGTGCTTGCTGGCAAATCGATTATTAAAACTACGAATTTCACGAATTTTACGAATTATGTGTGCTTGCTGACATTCAGCGTGAGCAATAATTCGTATAATTCGTGAAATTCGTAGTAGAAAAAAATCACAATCCGTAGTGAAAAATTCACAATCCGTAGTGACCTTAGTCAGTTCATTGCATCTTCTCGATGATTTTGCCGCCCTCTTCAATGGCCTGCATGTTCAGGGGGATGAGGTCGTGGTGGCGTTCGGGCAGCGTCTTCTTCAGGGCTTTCTCCACGCCGCCAGTACCGACGACGGGGCTCACCTTCAGCAGTCCGCCCAGCACAATCATGTTGAAGATCTTGCCATTTTTCATTTCGGCAGCCTTGTCCATGGCGTCAATCTTGTAGACCTGGATGTCCTTGCGCGTGGGAGGATTGATAATGCCGTAGCTGTCGTAGATGAGTATGCCGCCGCTCTTCAGCTTCGGCTCGAATTTCTCTAACGAAGGCTGGTTCAGGACGATGGCAATGTCATACTTGCTGAGGATGGGTGAGGAGATGCGCTCGTCGCTCACGATGACGGTCACGTTTGCCGTTCCGCCACGCTGCTCGGGGCCGTAGGCCGGCATCCACGTCACTTCCTTGTCTTCCATCAGTCCGCTATAGGCCAGAATCTTGCCCATGGAGAGCACGCCTTGGCCTCCGAATCCGCTAATTATTATTTCCTTTTTCATAGTGCTGTCGTGTCTTTTAAATCACCTTTAGGATAGAAGGGGAACATGTTTTCTTTCATCCACTCGTTGGCTTTCGAGGGCGAGAGCTTCCAGCCGCTGTTGCAGGTGCTGACAAACTCCACGAGGCTCGAACCCTTGCCGTCCATGGAGGCTTGGAAAGCCTTTTTCAGTGCCTTCTTGGCCTTGAGGATGCTGGCCACCGACTCTACCGACTGGCGCGTGACGTAGCAGGTGCCCTCCAGTCCGGCGGCAATATCGGCCATCTTCAGGGGGTATCCATGCAGCTTCGGGTCGCGTCCGTAGGGGCAGGTCGAAGTCTTCTGGCCCACCAGCGTGGTGGGGGCCATCTGTCCGCCCGTCATGCCGTAGATGGCGTTGTTGACGAAGATGATGACGATGTTCTCGCCACGGTTCAGCGCGTGGATGGTTTCGCAGGTACCAATGCAGGCCAGGTCGCCGTCGCCCTGATAGGTGAACACCAGTCGGTCGGGCCAGCAGCGCTTGATGCCCGTGGCCAGTGCGGGAGCACGTCCGTGGGCAGCCTCCTGCCAGTCTATATCTATATAGTTGTACGCAAAGACGGCGCATCCCACGGGGCTGACGCCTACGGCTTTCTCCTCCAGGCCCATCTCCTCGATGACCTCGGCAATGAGCTTGTGCACCACGCCGTGCGAACAGCCCGGGCAGTAGTGCATGTTGTTATCGTTCAGAAGCGTTGGCTTCTTATAGACCAAATTCTCTGGCGAAATAATATCTTTTGCTTCCATAGTCTCACTCTTACATTAATTTTGTCTTCAGTGCATCCACAATCTCTTCCGGATCGGGAACAATGCCGCCAAGACGGCCAAACTGCTCGACGGGCACTGCGCCGTTGACGGCCAGGCGCACGTCCTGCACCATCTGGCCGGCATTGATCTCGGCCACCAGCACGCCCTTCTTGCCCTGTGCCAGCTGCGAAATCTCTTTTGTGGGGAAGGGCCACAGCGTGATGGGGCGGAACAGGCCCACCTTGATGCCTTCGGCACGGGCCAGCTCGACGCTCTTCTCGGCAATGCGGGCAGCTGAGCCGAAGGCCACGATGACAAATTCGGCATCGTCGCAGTGCTGCTGCTCATAGCGCACCTCCTTTTCGCGTATCTCGGCATACTTCCGCTGCAGGGCCAGGTTCTTCTGCTCCATCACCTCGGGCTTCAGCTCCAGCGAGGTGATGACGTTGCGCTGACGGTTCTTGGTCTTTCCCGTCGAGGCCCAGGGACATTGCTCAATGACCTCCTCGTCGGTGCGGCGGGGCTTGAAGGGAGGCAGTACCACCTTCTCCATCATCTGTCCGATGACGCCGTCGCTGAGGATCATGGCGGGGTTGCGATACTTGAAGGCCAGCTCAAAGGCCAGGTCCACGAAGTCGGCCATCTCCTGCACCGAGGCCGGTGCCAGCACGATGACCTGGTAGTCGCCGTTGCCACCGCCACGCGTGGCCTGGAAGTAGTCGCCCTGCGAGGGCTGGATGGTGCCCAGTCCGGGGCCGCCACGCTGGACGTTCACTATCAGTGCCGGCAGCTCGGCTCCAGCCAGATAGGTGATGCCTTCCTGCATCAGGGCCACGCCAGGACTCGACGACGAGGTCATGGCCCGCTTGCCGGCTCCGGCAGCGCCATAGACCATGTAGATACTTGCCAGCTCGCTCTCGGCCTGCACCACCTGCATGCCGGTGGTCTCCCAAGGCTTCAGCTCGGCCAGCGTTTCAATCACTTCGCTCTGAGGGGTGATGGGATAGCCGAAGTATCCGTCCACTCCGCAGCGGATGGCAGCGTGGGCTATGGCCTCGTTGCCTTTCATCAATACAACTTCTTTCTGTTCCATCACTGTTCAACTTTTTTACGATATACGGTGATACATCCGTCAGGGCATACGATGCCGCAGGAAGCACAGCCGATGCATGCCTCCTCCTTGACGGCTTCAACATAGGGATAGCCATGAACGTTGACCTTTCCGGCCAGTGCGATGACGTGTTGCGGGCATGCTTCCACGCAGAGCACGCATCCCTTGCAGCGGGCTGTGTCAACGATGATGGCGCCTTTCATTTTTGCCATAGTACTCCTTTTTTAGATTGGTTACTTCTTAAAATTGCTGCAAAGTTACGAAATAAGTGAGAGAAATGAAAAGAAAAACGAATTTTTCTTTTCATTTCCGAGCGAAAAGTAAGTTAGGCGAAGCCAGAGTTACGAAATAAGTGAGAGAAATGAAAAGAAAAATTCGTTTTTCTTTTCATTTCCGGGCGAAAAAGGCAAGTTTTGCGAAGCTTAATAATAATAATGTAGCTCGCCGCTGATTAGCGGGCGAGCGCCGCGTGAAAAAATCTCACGTGAGAAAATTTTCTGGGGAGGCTTCCCGTGAAAAAATCTCACGTGAGAAATTTTTCTGGGAAGGCCTCCCGTGAAAAAATCTCACGTGAGATTTTTTTCTGCGGCGTAGCGGGGTAAAAAACGGGGCGTGGCGAGATGGAATCGGGACGTGGCGAGATGGAAACAGAACGTGTCGGGACGACGCTTTCTTTAATAATTACTAAAAAATAATAAATAGAAAAAGCAGAAGAAGGCGTTTCCGCTTTTTTTGTGTAATTTTGTAGATTAGTAGAACAAACAAAAGTCTAAAAACTTAAACTTAAAAATTATGGAAAATAATGCACAGCTGATTGCACAGTGCGAGGCACTGGCTAAGCAGTGGCTTGCTCCGGCCTTTGACGAGGAGACACGCAAAGAAGTACAGGCAATGCTCGACAACCCCGATAAGACGGCACTCATCGACGCTTTCTATCAGAACCTGGAATTCGGCACGGGCGGACTGCGCGGCATCATGGGCGCAGGAACCAACCGCATGAACAAATACATTGTGGGCATGGCCACACAGGGCTTTGCCAACTACATTCTGAAGGCCTTCCCCGGAAAGCAGTGCTCGGTGGTGGTGGGCCACGACTGCCGCAACAACGGCCGCATGTTTGCCGAGACCGTGGCCGACATCTTCTCGGCCAACGGCATCAAGGTCTATCTGTTCGAGAGCCTGCGCCCCACGCCGGAAATCTCGTTCGCCATCCGTCAGCTGGGCTGCCAGGCCGGCGTGAACGTTACGGCCAGCCACAACCCGCGTGAGTATAACGGCTACAAGGCCTACTGGGACGACGGCGCACAGGTGCTGGCTCCCCACGACAAGGGCATCATCGACGAGGTGAACAAGGTGAAGATTGAGGACGTGAAGTTCGAGGGCAACAAGGACCTCATC
>JAFPTC010000099.1 GCA_017400455.1 Prevotella sp.
GCGGAGGATGCGGCGCACGGCGTCGTCGATGCGCTGCTGGCTTACCTTGCCCTCTTGCACCAGCTCCTTCAGCAGGATGCAGAAGTCAACGCTGTAGGGGTCCATTGACATGTCCACGCCGGCATTGATGGCCAGGCGGATGGCGTCTTTCTTGTCCTTGGCCACGTGCTCGCGCTGGTAGAGGTTGTTGATGTCGGCCCAGTCGGTGACAATCATGCCGTCCCACCCGAGGTCCTGCTTGACCCACTTCGTCAGGTATTCATAGCTGGCGTGGACGGGCATGCCGTTGATGCTGCCCGAGTTGACCATGAGCGTCAGCGCCCCGGCCTGGAAGGCTGCCTTGAAGGGCTCGAAATATTTTTCGCGAAGCATCTGAGGCGAGAGGTAGGCGGGGGTGCGGTCCTTGCCGGTGAAGGGTGCTCCGTAGGCAAAGTAGTGCTTGATGCAGGCTGCCACGTTGTACTGGCCCAGGTGGTTGGGGTCGTCGCCCTGATAGCCCTTTATCTCGGCCTCGGCCATGCGGGCGTTCACGATGGCATCCTCGCCGAAGCTCTCCCAGATGCGGCTCCAGCGGGGGTCGCGTCCCAGGTCGGTGACGGGGTTATAGACCCAGGGGCAGTTGGCGGCGCGGCTCTCGTAGGCGGTAATCTCGGCCCCGGTGCGGGCCAGCTCGGTGTTGAACGAGGCAGCCAGGTTGATGGGTTGCGGGAAGAGGGTGCCCCCCTGGGTGTAGGTCACGCCGTGGTTGTGGTCCAGTCCGTAGATGTCGGGAATGCCCAGGTACTTCATCGATTTCTCCTGGATGAGCCTTATCCACTGCTGCCACTGCTCCACGGTGTGGGCGCGGGTGCCGGGGGCGTTGAGGATGCTGCCCACCTTCCACTTCGACAGGCAGGTGTCGAGCACCGTCTCGTTCAGCGTCCACCGACCTCCGTCGGCATAGCTTCCCATGATGTCGAAGTTCAGCTCCAGCATCTGTCCGATTTTCTCGTCGAGCGTCATGCCTGCGAGTGTCTTCTCGATTTTCTTCTCAATGTCAGCATCGCGGGGGATGGCTGGCTTCTGTTGTGCCCAGGAAAAGGTTCCAAAAGTCACGAATAAAGCAGAAAGAATCAGTTTTTTCATTGTCTTTAGTTATGTTTATTTACAATTTTGGGGCAAAGGTACGAAATTATTATGAATTATGAATTGCGAATTATGAATTATTTTGTACCTTTGCAGCATGAACAGCACAAAGAAGCCCCTTTTGGGCCTCACCACGGAGGAGCTGAAGCACATTTCAGTGGGTCTGGGCTTGCCTGCCTTCACCGGCGGGCAGATGGCCCGATGGCTCTATCAGCACCACGTGACAACCCTCGACCAGATGACCAACCTCTCGCTACAGGCCCGCCAGAAGCTGGGCCAGGACTACGAGGTGGGCGCCCGTGGGCCCATAGCCAGCCAGCAGTCGGCCGACGGCACGGTGAAGTACCTCTTCCCCGTGGGGCATGACGGCAAGTTTGTAGAGACGGTGTTCATTCCCGACGGCGAGCGGGCCACGCTCTGCGTCAGCAGCCAGGTGGGGTGCAAGATGAACTGCCTCTTCTGTCAGACGGGCAAGCAGGGCTTCGAGGGCAACCTTACGGCAACCGACATTCTGAATCAGATTTACTCGCTGCCCCAGGCAGAGAGGCTGACCAACGTGGTGTTCATGGGCCAGGGCGAGCCTATGGATAACCTCGATGCCGTGCTGCGTGCCACAGAGCTGCTCACCGCCCCCGACGGCTACGCCTGGAGCCCGAAGCGCATCACCGTCAGCTCGGTGGGCGTGAAGACGAAGCTGAAAAGGTTTCTCGACGAGAGCCAGTGCCACGTGGCCATATCGATGCACTCGCCCCACCACCAGCAGCGCCTCAGCCTCATGCCTGCCGAGAAGGCCATGCCCATAGCACAGACGGTGGAGCTGCTCAGACAGTATGACTTCACCCACCAGCGCCGCTGCTCCTTCGAGTACATCTGCTTTGCGGGGCTGAACGACACGCAGGAGCATGCCCAGGCCATCGTCCGACTGGTGCAGGGCCTGGAATGTCGCGTGAACCTCATCCGCTTCCACGCCATTCCCGACGTCGACCTGCCTGCCAGCGACGCCCACCGCATGGAGCAGATGCGCGACTACCTGACCCGCCACGGTGTGTTTGCCACCATTCGCGCCAGCAGGGGCGAGGACATCCTTGCCGCCTGCGGACTGCTGTCTACTGCGCAGAGGGAGGTTGTGAGTTAAGAGTTAAGAGTTAAGAGTTAAGAGTTAAGAGTTTACATTATATATATATGGAAGAGAAGAAAATAAGAGTAGCCATCACCCAGGGCGACACCAATGGCGTGGGCTACGAAGTGATATTCAAGGCATTTGAAGATCCTGCCATGTTCGAGCTGTGTACACCCATCGTCTACGGCTCGCCTAAGACCGCTGCCTACCACGCCAAGACGCTTGGCATGGAGGCACAGTTCACCACCATCAGCAAGGCCAAGGACGCCCGCGACGGACGGCTGAACCTGCTGAGCACCTACGACGAGGAGGTGAAGATTGACCTGGGACTGCCCACGCCCGATGCCGGAGCAGCTGCCCACACAGCACTCGACAGGGCACTGGCCGACTGGAAGGAGGGCGCCTTCGACGTGCTCGTGACGGCACCAATAGCCAAGAACAGCATCCGAGGCTTCGACGGACACACCTCATACCTCACCCAGCACGTAGGCGAAGGACGCCACGGGCTGACCATCCTCGTGAGCGACAACCTGCGCGTGGCACTGGTCACCAACAACGTGTCGCTGAAGGACGTGGCCGACACCATCAGCAAGCAGAAGATTGTGGAGAAAGCCACCATCCTGCACGAGTCGCTGCGCCGCGACATGCGCATTGCCAACCCCCGCATAGCCATCCTGGCCCTCAACCCCCGTGGCGGCGAAGACGGCGTGCTGGGCGACGAGGAGCAGGAAATCATACGCCCCGCCGTAGACGAGCTGGCAGCACAGAGCATCCAGGCCTTCGGTCCCTACCCTGCCGACGACTTCTTCGGTGACGGCTCATACGCCCAGTTCGACGCCGTGCTGGCCATGTATCACGACCAGGGACAGACGCCCTTCAAGGCCCTCACCAGCATCAGCGACGACAAGGGCGTGCGCGTCACGGCAGGCCTCGACCTCGTGCGCACGGCTCCCGCCCACGGTGTGTGCTTCAACCTGGCCGGACGCGGCACCATGGAGGGCGAATCCATGCGCCACGCCATCTTCCAGGCCATTGACATCTGGCGCAACCGTCAGCACCACGACGAGCCCATGGGCAACCCCCTGCCCAAGCTCTATCACGAGCGGCGCGACGACAGCGAGAAGGTGCGCTTCAACGTGCCTCGCGACAAGAAAACCGACGCACCCAAGGAAGAACCTTCAGCTGAGTGAAAAAGAAATACCAGAACGCATTCCTCATCTTCGGACTCATAGTCCTGGCGCTGATGGTGAGCCAGCTCGACTTCCAGGAAGTCTGGCAAGGCATCCAGCGCGCAGGCTATTGGTTCCTGGCAGTGGTGCTGCTATGGGCCGTGCTCTACGTCTTCAACACTGCCGCCTGGTGGATCATCATCAAGAGCGGCAGGAAGAACAAGGCCAAGGGCGACGCATGCCAGTCCGAGGGTGACGGGTTCTCGTTTCTCTGGCTCTATAAAATCACGGTGTCGGGCTTTGCCCTCAACTACGCCACGCCGGGCGGACTGATGGGCGGCGAGCCCTATCGCATCATGTCGCTCTCGCCCTACATAGGCACCGAGCGCGCCACCAGCAGCGTGCTGCTCTATGTCATGACCCACATCTTCTCCCACTTCTGGTTCTGGCTCCTCTCCTGCGCGCTCTATGTCATCACCCAGCCCATGAACATTCCCATGGGCATCCTCCTGCTCTGCATTGCTGCCTTCTGCCTCACCGCCATCTGGTTCTTCCTCAAGGGCTACAAGCGGGGCATTGCCGTCAGCGGCATGCGTATCCTCAGCCACATACCCTTCGTCAAAAAATGGGCCAAGCGCTTCTTCGAGAGCCATGCCGAGCAGCTGCGCACCATCGACCAGCAGATAGCGGCCCTGCACTGTCAGGACCCGCGCACCTTCTTCGCCGCCGTCATCCTGGAACTGACGTGCCGCGTGGTGTCGGCCCTCGAAATATTCTTCATCCTGCTGGTCATCATGCCCTCGGCCAACTACCTGCAGTGCATCCTCATCCTGGCCTTCACCTCGCTCTTTGCCAACATGCTCTTCTTCATTCCCCTCCAGTTGGGCGGGCGCGAAGGAGGCTTCCTGCTTTCGGCCAAGGGCCTGCGCATCGGCGCCAGCGAGGGCATCTTCGTGGCCCTGCTCGTCCGCCTGCGCGAAATCATCTGGACCGCCATTGGCCTGCTGCTCATCAAGCTGGAGAAGCACACTGCCAAGTAGCCATCGTTACTTTTTTTCTATTTAGTCCCAACAATTCGGCAGTACTTGTGAATATTAGTCCCATCGATTGTCAGGAGCATCAACCAACCGGCAATACTATTCATCGTTACGTCTTCAGAAATGAATTTGCGCATAAACTTCATAAAGCGAGGATGCGTGAAATAAAAGCAAGATTTACGGTCGAGCCTCCTCAAAGTCGGTCTGATCTTTTCTGACAAGTCGGTAAAACTTACATCCTTAAATCGTAGTTCATCAAAGTATCGCCTCATGTCACCAACATAAATATCGTTGAATGGGACACGCATAGCCGCCCATGTCAAACGGGATGCACGTCTTTCAATATCAGACATCTCATCCTGCGGCCTGGCATCATAGCCGTCGAAGAGAATAATCTTGCCGCCAGGCTTGAGTACCTTATAGATTTCTCCAAGCACATGCTTCTTGCTCTCTGCGTGGCAAACCGTCTCAACACCGAAAACGATATCAAAGGAATTATCTGGAAAGATTGACAAATCATTAAAATCACCTTCCTTCAATGAAACGTTCTTCGGTGCACGGCTCTTCAGGAAGTTCCGATTAGGAAGATCCATTGCTGCAAACTGATTATCTGGAAAAGATTTGGCAAGAAATTTCGTATTATAAAGTTTACCAGCCCCTATCTCGAGAATTTTCATCGAAGAATCAGTTATGAATTCCCCTACGAACTTTGCCTGTTGACTAAAATCCGATTTCTTAAAAAATCCATCGTCGGAAATGGCCATATGTATGGAATGCCCACCACGTGAATGAATTAAGTTGTAAAAGAAATCAGAACGCTTGTAATACGTCGCAATGGACTGGTTGTCTATCCGATCTTCCAACAAAGCGTTCAAATCGTAATACGTTTCCATAATATGGATACGCTCTGAAATTTCTAACTCCTGTAAAGTCATCTTCATGATGAAATAAAAAAGCAAGACTCACCTCCATTCTCCTGGATGATTACCACAAAGGAGGCAGGTAAGTCTTGCTTTGACATTAAAACGATTACATCTATTCTTTATCCAGCAGGATGTTCATCATCTCGACAGCGGCCTTGGCCACAGAGGTGCCAGGGCCGAAGATAGCAGCTACACCAGCCTTGTAGAGGAAGTCGTAATCCTGGGCAGGGATGACACCACCGGCTATGACCATAATATCCTCACGGCCCAGCTTCTTCAGCTCCTCGATGAGCTGGGGAATGAGGGTCTTGTGGCCAGCGGCCAGCGACGATGCACCAACAATGTGGACGTCGTTCTCCACGGCCTCGCGGGCGGCCTCTGCAGGAGTCTGGAACAAAGGTCCCATATCAACGTCGAAACCGCAGTCGGCGTAGCCTGTTGCTACAACCTTGGCACCACGGTCATGACCGTCCTGCCCCATCTTGGCAATGAAGATACGTGGGCGACGGCCTTCCTTCTTAGCGAACTCGTCGGTCAGTTTACATGCCAACTCGAACTCGCTGTCGTTCTTTGATTCTGAACTATACACGCCTGAAATTGTTCTGATTACTGCTTTATAACGGCCTACGATTTTCTCGCAGGCATCTGAAATCTCACCAAGGGTACAACGCAGCTGAGCAGCCTTGACGGCAAGGTCGAGGAGGTTGTCCTTGCTCTTGCGGCCTTCCTGGAAGTCACGCACGCAGTCGGTGATGGCCTTCAGGGCAGCCTGGCAGGCAGCCTCGTCGCGGGTGGCACGCACCTGCTTCAGACTCTCCTCCTGCTGCTTGCGCACGGCGGTGTTGTCCACCTCAAGGATGTCGATGGGGTCTTCGTGGTCCAGACGATACTTGTTGGTGCCAACGA
>JAFPTC010000100.1 GCA_017400455.1 Prevotella sp.
AGCATCATCTTCTGTATAAGGATTCGGCAATCTGTCAGACAAGTATGACCTATCAACGGCATTGCATAAATCCTTCAGTTCTTTATAGTCGGCCAAAGACCATTTCCGCAATTCTATTCTCATACTTCTAAATTCCGATTTATCTGTCTGTATTATTAATACTTTGTTCTTTTCTGTGAAGAGCGAATAAATTCTTCGACGAGCGAAAGGCTATGGGTAGGCGCGTCAACGGGAATAGCGACTTTGTCGATTACGAGGGGCAAAATTAGTCAATTCTGATCAATTCTGAGGATGAATGAGCAATTTTAACTTTTGTTGAAGTTGCAAATCGCGTGCCCTCTTCCCGCCCCTGTTTTCACAAAAGGCCATGCTTTTTCACTCAGGAGCACCTCTCTGCTGAAACGGGAGCACGGGATAAAGGAGAAAAGACACGTGAGAAAAAGGGGAAAAGCACTGAGTAACAGGGGAAAAAGTACCGAGTTGCCTGATAAGGGCGCCCGCCCGCATTAATAAGGGCGGGCGCCCTTATTACTCCGAGCGGGCGGGCTTATAGGTGTGGGCGGCCGCTGAATACCGATTTTTATTCAGTCAGCCTTACGCGGCATCGTTCATTTTCAATATTCGCAGCAAATAAAGCGTGGAAACTTGTGGAAAAATCTTAATTTATTCTTTATTTCGCTCGCTTAATCGTAACTTTGCACCCAAAATTAGGAAATTATGGAGCAAAGAAGAACGACGTCTGAATATATGGATTTCAAGGACAAGGTTGCCGTCATTACGGGTGGCGCACAGGGTATCGGACGGTGCATTGCCGAGGGAGAAAAATGTATGAAGCAAGGAAAGAAAGCAATAGTGGTCGGTGCCTCGTCGGGCATCGGGCAGGAGGTGGCGAAACTGCTGATGCAGCAGGGATGGACGGTGGGCGTTGCTGCCAGGCGAGTGGAACTGCTGCAGGACTTAGGTGCAGCAGCCGTTGAGTGCATCGACGTAACGAAAGAGGATGCCACGGAAGGTTTGCAGCGGCTCATCAAGAAGTTGGGCGGCATGGATCTCTATTTCCATGCTTCCGGCATTGGCAGGCAGAACCGGGAACTGACAGCGGATATAGAACTGGCGACAGTCGAGACTAACGGCATGGGCTTTACAAGGATGATTGGCGAGGCATACCGATACTTTTCCAAGCAGGGGGGCGGACACATAGCCGCCATCACGTCGATAGCAGGAACGAAGGGACTTGGCCCTGCACCATCCTATTCGGCCACGAAAGCCATGCAGAACGTGTACCTGCAGGCCTTGGAACAACAGGCCCGAAGCCGTGGGCTGGACATCCGCTTTACTGACATTCGGCCTGGATTTGTAGATACGGCTCTGCTGAGTGGGGACTTCCATTATCCGATGATGTTGCGTCCTGAGAAGGTGGCACGGGAGATTGTCAGTGCCATCAACCACCGTCGGCATATACGGGTCATCGATTGGAAATACCGCATTCTGACAGCCCTTTGGCGAAGAATCCCACGGTGGGTTTGGAGGAGAATAAAGTTGTGAAGATGAGAGATGAAGTATAATCACTTATTTCAGAAAGAACGTGAGAACCGCTGAGCCGTAAATCCGCTGAGCCTGAGAACCCGGCTCGCATCCGCAACAAAAAAAGGACAACCAAATGTTGTCCTTTTTGTTGCGGAGAGAGAGGGATTCGAACCCCCGGTGCCTCTCAGCACGGCGGTTTTCAAGACCGCTGTAATCGACCACTCTACCATCTCTCCTCGGGTGGTGCTTCTGAAAGCGGATGCAAAGTTACGAAGAAAAAAGAAGAATGAAGAAAAGGAAAAGAAGAAATTGCTTTCATGCGGTTTCTTTTTAACCTTTTTTAGAGTTTGCACGATTCATTCTTCCCTCTTCATTCTTCATTCTTCTTTTTTCTTCGTACCTTTGCACCCATGATTTATCCAAGCAATTATGAGCAAAAGATAGGTTTTCACGACATTCGCACGCTCCTACGCGAACGGTGCCTAAGCTCGTTGGGCAGCCAGGAGGTGGACGAGATGGCGTTTCTGACCGATGCCGACGAGGTGAACGAGCTGTTGGCCCAGGTGCGCGAGTTCCGCCAGTTGATGGAAACCGCCACTGACTTTCCCCTTCAGTTCTTCTTCGATGTCCGCGAGGCCGTGAGCCGCATCCGCTTGGCCGGCACCCACTTTGAGGAGCAGGAGCTGTTTGATTTGCGCCGTTCGCTGGAAACCATCAACAACATTGTGAAATATCTCACGCCCAGGTCGACGGATGGCGACGAGCCGGACGCCTCGCCCTATCCCGCCCTGTCGCGACTTGCCCAGGGGACGCCCGTTTTCCCTGCCATGATTCGCCGCATAGACAGCATCATCGACAAGTTCGGACGCATCAAGGACGGGGCAACGATGACACTGGCCGGCATTCGCCACGAGCTGCAGAAGACTGAGGGCAGCATTTCGCGTACATTATATACTATATTACACGCCGCCCAGCGCGACGGGCTGGTGGACAAGGACGCCGCCCCCACCGTGCGCGACGGGCGACTGATGATTCCGGTGGCACCCAGCGTGAAGCGCCGCATCAACGGCATCGTGCACGACGAGAGTGCCACGGGCAAGACCGTGTTCATCGAGCCGGCCGAGGTGGTGGAGGCCAACAACCGCATACGCGAGCTGGAGGCCGAGGAGCGTCGCGAGGTGGTGCGCATACTGACGGTGTTCAGCGACGAGGTGCGCCCGCACGTGAAGGACATCCTGGAGAGCTATCATTTCCTGGCCCGCATTGACTTCATACGTGCCAAGGCCGAGCTGGCCAAGCTGACCAAGGGCGTGGAGCCGAAGGTGGACGCCGCGCCCCAGATGGACTGGATTCAGGCCGTCCACCCGCTGCTGGCCCTCTCGTTGGCGAAGCAGGACAAGAAGGTGGTGCCCCTCGACATTGCGCTGAGCCCCGAGGCCCGCCTGCTCATCATCAGCGGCCCCAATGCGGGCGGCAAGTCGGTGTGTCTGAAGACCGTGGGCCTGCTGCAATATATGCTCCAGTGCGGACTGCCCATACCCGTGGGCGACCGCTCACACTGCGGACTCTTTGAAAACATCATGATTGACATTGGCGACGAGCAGAGCATTGAGGACGACCTCTCGACCTACAGCTCGCACCTGATGAACATGAAGCAGATGATGCGCCAATGCGACGACCGCTCGCTGCTGCTCATCGACGAGTTTGGCGGCGGCACCGAGCCTACCATCGGCGGTGCCATTGCCGAGGCCGTGCTGAAGCAGTTCTGGCAGAAGAAGGCCTTCGGCGTCATCACCACCCACTATCAGAACCTGAAGCACTTTGCCGACGACCACGAGGGCGTGGTCAACGGCGCCATGCTCTACGACCGCCACGAGATGCAGGCCCTGTTCCAGCTCAGTATAGGCCAGCCGGGCAGCTCGTTTGCCATTGAGATAGCCCGCAAGACGGGACTGCCCGAGGAGGTGATACAGGACGCCAGCGACATCGTGGGCCGCGAGTACATACAAAGCGACAAGTACCTGCAGGACATCGTGCGCGACAAGCGCTACTGGGAAGGCAAGCGCCAGACCATCCACCAGCACGAGAAGAGCCTCGAAGGGCGAATTGCCCGCTACGAAAGCAGCATCGAGGAGATTGAGCAGGAGCGCAAGCAGATTCTGCGCCGAGCCAAGGAGCAGGCTGAGGAGCTGCTGGCCCAGACAAACAAGAAGATTGAAAACGCCATTCGCGAGATTCGCGAACAGCAGGCCGAGAAGGAGGCCACCCGCCGCATACGCGAGGAGATGGAGCAGTTCCGCCAGGAGGTGGAGGGCATCGACGCCCGCGCCAACGACGAGCTGATTGAGCGCAAGATGCGCCAGATTGAGGAGCGTCGCCGCAGAAAGGAGGAACGAAGGAACGAGAAGACAAAGGCGAAAAGCGAGAAACAGGCTTCGCAGGAATCGGATAAAGAAAAAGACTCATCACTTACCACTCCCCACTCATCATTCCAAGTGGGATCCACCGTGCGCATCAAAGGGCTCACCAGCATTGGCACCATCGAGAAAATCGACGGCAAGCATGCCACCATCATCTTTGGCGGCGGCATGCGCACCAAGATGCGCCTCGACCGCTTAGAGCCGGCCAAGGAGGCGGCGCAGGAGCAGAGCAAGAGCGAGGAGCGCAACACCAGCATCGTGGGCAGCTATGGCAACCTCACCAGTAGCACCCGCACGGCCATTGACTCGCGCAAGCTGAACTTCCGCCAGGACCTGGACGTGCGCGGCATGCGCGGCGACGAGGCCATACAGGCCGTGACCTATTTCATCGACGACGCCATACTCGTGGGCATGAGCCGCGTGCGCATCCTCCACGGCACGGGCACGGGCATCCTGCGCCAGCTCATCCGCCAGTACCTGGCCACCGTGCCCAACGTCGCCCACTTCCGCGACGAGCACGTGCAGTTTGGCGGCGCTGGCATCACCGTGGTTGACATCGAGTAAGCCTGCTGAGATTTGGACGCGGAAAAGGACGGCTGAAGATATATGCTCTCAACTCCAAAAGAACTATACACCGAGCGCATCACGACGCTGACGGAGGAGATAAGGCAGCTGAACAAGCACAACCGATTGATTGTGGTGCTGGAGCTGTCGGCCATTGTCTTGGCCATTGCCTGCGTCGTGGCCTACACAATGTGGAGCAGCGTGGCGGCGCTGGTGGTAGCGGCATTGTTTGTAGCCGCCTACGTGGCCATTCGCTGGCGCGACAGCACGAACAGCCGCTCGTCGGAGGAGAAGGAGAGCCTGCGCAGCGTCTATCAGAAGGAGCTTCACTATCTCGACGGCGACTTCACCGACTTTCCCTCGGGCGAAAAATACGTGAATCCCCGCCACGAGTTCACGCTCGACCTCGACATCTTCGGGCCGCAGTCGCTCTTCCACCGTATCAACCGAACCGTGACTACTGGCGGCAGCGATTTCCTGGCCAAGGAGCTGGCCGAGACAAGGGTGAGGACCATCGACGAGATTGAGGCGCGGCGCGAGGCCATCAACGAACTGTCGGAGAGGGAAGCGTTGCGCACGGCATTCCTGGCGCAAGGCCGAGGGCGACAGCTGAACACGGCAAGCATACTGGCGGCCCTGCAGGAGGTGCAGCAGCTAAAGACGCCCCGCCTGGCCGCCCATCGGCTCACCCACATCGCAGCCGTAGGCAGCATCATCGTGTTCTATGGCCTGCTGGCCGGAGCCATCTTCGGGCCGCTGCCAGCATCACTGCCCCTGCTCTGGGTACTGTTGCAAATCATGGCCGTCTATCTTCTTTTCGGCCGCACGCTGAAGCACATCAATCGCAACATCAACATCATCCTGCCGCGACTGGGCACCTACGTCAACATGATTATGCTGATAGTGACCGCCGACCTGAAGAGCCGCGAGGGACGACACATCATCAGCCAGCTGTCGGCCGACAAGCAGGACGCCCTGAAGTCGTTCCGCCTGCTGAAGGGCATCATCAACGCCCTCGACCAGCGCAACGAGGTGTGGGTACCCATCTCCAACGCCCTCTACCTGGCCGACTACTTCATCGTGCGCCGTTTCCTGCTTTGGCAAGACCGCTACATGGGGCACATCGGTGAGTGGATAGCCGCCGTGAGCCATTTCGACGCGCTGGTGTCGATGGCCACGTTCCGCTACAACGAGCCGGCGGCCACGGATGCCAAACTGGTGGATGCCGACGAGGTGGTTTATGAGGCGCAAGGCCTCTACCATCCGTTCCTCGGCGGGAAGGCCGTGCGCAACGACTTCACGATTGCTGACCAGCACTATTACATCATCACCGGCGCAAACATGGCGGGCAAGAGCACCTTCCTACGCTCCGTGGGCATCAACTACGTGCTGGTCTGCTGTGGTATGCCCGTCTTTGCCGACAGCCTGCGCCTCTCGCTCTTCTCGCTGTTTAGCAGCATGCGCACCACCGACGACCTCGCCCACGGCATCAGCTACTTCAACGCCGAACTGCTCCGCCTGCAACAGCTCATCGAGACTTGCCGGCAGAACCGCCACACGCTCATTATCCTCGACGAAATCCTGAAGGGCACCAACTCGCTCGACAAGCTCAACGGCTCGCGCCTGTTCCTCCAGTCCGTGTCGGCACTCCCCATCACGGGCATCATCGCCACCCACGACCTGGAGCTGTCGAAGATGGAGCAGCAGTATCCCGACCGCTTTCACAACTACTGCTTTGAGATACGGCTCTCCGACGAAATCACCTACACCTATCGCCTCTCTGAGGGTGTGGCCCGCAATCAGAACGCCACCTATCTGCTGAAGAACATCCTCAAGACAGCATTAAGATGAAGATACATATTTCCCGCGAATAATATATCAATTCGGGTATAAAATTGGATGAAACATTCAAAATTATACCCGAACTGATGTAATAAAACGGATGTGACTATCTAACGGTTATGTCTTTTTTACATTCAGATAGCTTTTCAGCGCTTTCACATAATCCTCAAAGGCTTTCAGCCC
>JAFPTC010000101.1 GCA_017400455.1 Prevotella sp.
GATAGGGCATCCCACCCTTATAATAGACGGGGAAAGGTTCGCCCCAATAGCGCTGGCGGCTGAAGATGGCGTCGCGCAGGCGGTAGTTCACCTTCACGCGGCCCAGCCCCTGCTCTTCCACGAACTTCTTGGTGGCGGCGATGGCCTCCTTCACGGTGAGCCCGTTGAGCGAGAACTTGGCCGAGGCGGAATTGCACATGATGCCCTCCTTGGCGTCGAAGCTCTCCTCGCTGACGTCGGCGCCCTCGATGACGGGCACGATGGGCAGGCCGAAGTGCTTGGCAAAGGCATAGTCGCGGCTGTCGTGGGCAGGCACGGCCATGATGGCGCCGGTGCCGTAGCCGGCCAGCACGTATTCGGCTATCCAGATGGGAATCTTTTCTTCAGTAAAGGGGTTGATGGCGTAGCTTCCCGAGAAGACGCCGGTGACGCTGTGGTCTATCTGGCGCTCGCGCTCAGTGCGCTTCTTCACGTAGGCCAGGTATTCGCTGACGGCGGCCTGCTGCTCGGGCGTGGTGAGTTGCTCCACCAGTTCGCTCTCGGGGGCGAGCACCATGAAGGTGACGCCGAACATGGTGTCGGCGCGGGTGGTGAAGATGGTGAAGTGCTTGTCTGAGTCAGCCACCTTGAATTCCACCTCAGTGCCCTCCGAGCGTCCTATCCAGTTGCGCTGTGCTTCTTTCAGCGAGTCGCTCCAGTCAATTTCCTCCAGTCCGTCGAGCAGTCGCTGGGCGAAGGCGCTCACGCGCAGGCACCACTGGCGCATTTTCTTCTGTTCCACAGGATAGCCACCGCGCACGCTGACACCGTCGACCACCTCGTCGTTGGCCAGCACCGTGCCCAGGCCGGGACACCAGTTCACCATCGTGTCGGCCAGATAGGCGATGCGATAGTTCATCAGCACCTCCTGCTTTTTCTTCTCTGAGAAGGCGGCCCATTCCGTAGCGGTGAAGTGAAGCTCCTCGGTGCCCAATGCGCCGCAGTTCTCCGTGCCCATCAGCTCGAAGTGCTCGATGAGCTTTATCGTGGGCTGCACCTTCTGCGAGGAGATGCTGTAATAGCTCTTGAACATGCGCTGGAACGCCCACTGCGTCCAGTGGTAGTAATCCGGGTCGCAGGTGCGCACCTCGCGGCTCCAGTCGAAGCAGAAGCCAATCTTGTCGAGCTGCTCGCGATAGCGGTTGATGTTCTGCTCAGTGGTGATGGCGGGATGCTGGCCCGTCTGAATGGCATACTGCTCTGCGGGCAGTCCGTAGGCATCGTAGCCCATGGGGTTGAGCACGTTGTAGCCGCAGAGGCGCTTGTAGCGGGCAAAGATGTCGCTGGCGATGTAGCCCAGCGGATGGCCCACATGCAGTCCTGCGCCGCTGGGATAGGGGAACATGTTCAGCACGTAGAATTTCTTCTTCTTCTCGTCCTCAACGACGCGGTAGGTGCCGTTCTCCACCCATCGCTTCTGCCATTTCTTTTCAATTTCTCTGAAGTTGTATTCCATATTCTATAGTTTTTTGTTTCCGAGTTACAAATTGCAAAGATACGGTAAAAAGACGAAAACGCAAAAGAAATAGCAAAAAAAATGATTTTAGAAGATTAATGGCCAGTTTTTTTGGCTCGCGTTGAAAAATGTAGTACCTTTGCATCAGCTAAGAGAACACATTTATTCACATTAAAAAAAAGTTTATAGCTTATGAAGAAAAGTTTACGTTTTTCGCTGCTCTGCCTGTTCACTCTGCTGGCTGGCAGCATGGCAGCTGAAACCACCGTCACGTTCATTCCTTCCGAGACGAAGCCCACGGCTGAAGAGACCTCGGTTTCAAAGGATGGCATCACACTGGCCGTATCGGGTGGCTTCATGAACCGCGATGACAACTATCGCACCTACAAGGGCCAGACGCTGACCGTGAGCTCGACCATTGGAAAGATTACGAAGATCACGCTGACGTCGACCGTCGACGACCCCACGGCCAACTATGGCGCCGGCTATTCTGAATGGAGCACTGGCTCGTTCACGGCCAATGGCTCGGAGGGAGTATGGACCGGCGAGGCCGACGAAGTGGTGCTCACGGCGGGCGACCACCAGGTGAGGGCCACCGTCTACACCGTCACCGTCGATGGCGACCAGGTGAATCCGCAGCCCCAGCCCACGGAAGTGCAGCTCTATGCCGAGAACTTCACCACCGACCAGGGCAAGTTCACCATTGAGGACAAGTCGCTGCCCGAGGGGCTGGACTATGTGTGGGTACAGGACAGCCGCTACGGCATGAAGGCTACCGCCTATTTGAGTGGCGAGAACCTGGCTGCCGAGTCGTGGCTCGTTTCGCCCGTCATCGACCTGACCAAGGCCACCGAGACCAGCATCAGCTTCAGCCACGCCCTGAATTACTTCGCCGACCTGGACCACGCCAAGGACGAGGCCACCGTGTGGGTGAAGATTGGCAGCGCCGACTGGACGAAGCTCGACGGCGTGACCTATCCCGAAACCTTCAGCTGGACTTTCGTGGACAGCAAGATCAACACCCCCGCCTGCGACGGCAAGAAGGTGCAGTTTGCCTTCCGCTATAAGAGCACGGCTGAGAAGGCCGGCACCTGGGAGGTGAAGAACTTCGTGCTGAAGGGTCAGGGCGAGGCCAAGGTGGAAGGTGAGGACCAGCCCGAGGAGGTGAAGACCGTCAGCACCACCGAGGCACTGGCGCTGATTGCCCAGCTGGCCGACGGCAAGACCACCAGCGAGAACTACTACGTCACGGGTGTGGTCGTTGGCATCGAGGAAATATCGGTTGACTATGGCAACGCCACGTTCACCATTGCCGACAACGCCACTGACGGTGCCGACAAGCAGCTGAAGGTGTTCCGTGCCAAGGGCCTGAACAACGAGAAAATTGACGATCCGGAAATCATTGAGGTGGGCAACAACGTGGTCATCTTCGGCAAGTTGCAGAAGTACGTGAAGGATGACGTGGTGACGCCCGAGGTGAGCAGCTGCTACATCTACTCCATCAACGCCCAGTCGGGCATCAAGGGTCTCACGGCTGGCGAGCGCCCCACCCTGCTCTACAACCTGAACGGACAGAAAGTTGATGCCGGCTATCGCGGCATCGTGGTGAAGAATGGCAAGAAGGTGCTGATGAAGTAGCACCGGGCCAGGCCAAAAGCAAGAGGGAGTGTCATCCATTGGTGTGACACTCCCTCTTGGCTTTCTTAGAGCCCACGATTGTGAAGGGTGGTTCCCAGCAGCATCATGTAGGTGCCAAACTGCTTGTCGTTCAGTACGCGCTGCATTTGCTGTGCGTCCTTCCTGACGGCCTGGTGAACCATCATCCGGCGTTGGGGTCCCCTGACGGTGGCTGCCTCAAGCATCTCGTTGTTGAAGCACTGCTGAATCACTTCCACGGCCTCCATCTGATAGTCTGTCAAGTCCAGCTTGGCAGCCAGGCGCCGCATGTCGAACGACATGTCGTAGTTTTCAACATTTCTCACCTGACGGCGAACGTCTGTCTTGGCAAAACCCATGGTCAACGTCATCATGGCTACTACTGTCAGAACAATCTTTTTCATTTCTTTTTTCCTTTCCTTTTTTACTCGGGGCGGCCGCTGCTATTTGCTGTTTTTTTTGTTATCCTGAAGCGTTATCATGAACGGCCCTGCTCCCTACGGTTGTTATTGATTCTGTTTTGTTATCCTGTTCTGTAGCTTTGACGCCATGGGTGGCGATTGGTTTAAAGCGCGTGGAAAAATTTTTTTCAGAGGGGTTTTTTGCTGGGGAGCCTCCGCAGAAAAATTTCTCACGTGAGATTTTTTCACGGGAAGGCCTCCCAGAAAAAAAACTCACGTGAGAAATTTTCACGCGGCGCCTCCCTGTGATGAGCAGCGGTCCTGACGGAAAAATTCGGCCACGAGACTGCGATAGCCCAGCTGCTTTAGTTGGGCGTAGCTGATGCGATAGTTGGCCTTGTTGTGGCGGCCGGTGGCCACGAAGCGCAGGTTCTGCTGCATGTAATGGTCAATCTGCTTCAGACCCTCCACCCGGTTGATGACGGGGAAGAACCATCGGGCCCAGCTCAGGGTGGAGGAGTCGTCGGACTCGAAGAATTTTTTGTTGAACTGGCTGATGAGCGCCTTCATGGCCTTCTCGCCCTCCACGCCGTTGCGGCTGCGCCAGCGCTGCAGGGCGTGGGCCTTGCGGCGAATCTTGTCCTTCATCTTCCTCAGCGTGGCGTCGGCAATGTCGATGCTGTCGGCATGGCACTTGAAGCCCAGGAAGTCGAAGGCCTCGTCGGGGCTGTAGATGCGCACCTTGTCGGGATTGGCCTCTAAGTGGTATTTCCGCAGGAACTGCTCCAGCGTGGCCCTGTAGCCGTCGAGCTGCTGCCTGGTGGGGGCGAAGAGGATGATGTCGTCGGAATAGCGGGCATAGATGGCGCCGCACTGGGCAAAGTGGCGGTCCACCTCGCTCAGGTAGACATTGGCCAGGAAGGGCGAGGTGGGCGTGCCAGCCATGATGCCGCGCTGCTCATTGACCACGTGGCCGTCCGTGAGTGAGCGGCCGTCGGTGAGCATCTGCTCGAAGAAGGCGTAGAGGCGGGCATCGTCGCTGAGCACGCTGGAGAGGATGGGCAGCAGCAGGCCGATGTCGATGGAGTTGAAATAGTCGTGAATGTCGAGCTTGAAGGCCCACATGGGCTGTTGGCCCGTGGCTTGCAGTAGCTGGCGAATGGCGTCGTGGGCCGTCAGCCCCCGGCGGAAAGAATAGCAGTTGGGCGTGAGCTGAGCGTCGTAGCGATAGAGCAGGTAGGCCATGACCTTGAGCACGGTCTGCTCGTCGTCGGGGAAGCTGTAGACCACGCGCTTGCGGCCGCTGCCCATCTTGTTCACCAAGTGGCGCGTGGGCACCGACAGCGGCTCGCCCCGCTGCAGGCGCGAGGCCACTGGGAGATACTGCTGCTGGGCCACGTAGGTGTCGGCGCGGTCGAACTCGTACCAGTTGAAGCGGCCTTTCATCAGCCGGTAGCTCAGAAACTCCTCCCAGGTGTGCTCGTCTGAAAGCAGGTCAAGGATGCTGTCCATAGGAAAAGGAAAAAGGAAAAGGGGAAAGGGCTTTGAATCGCAAAAGTTTGCGATCACCAGACGGTACGGCACCCGGCCGCCTGCAAGACCATGTATCCTTCTGGGTGCCGCTACGTCCTTCGCAGGCGCAGCAGGGGTTGCATCCCCTTTTCCTCGGTGGGTCAGTCTTTCATGAATTTCCCGATGCGCTCAACCACGTAGTCGCGCTCGTTGGGCATCTGCGTGTAGAAATTGATGTAGGGCAGTCCCATTTTCTTGGCATACATGCGCGATATGAGGTACTTCACCTTGCGGCTGTGGCTGTCGCCGGCGCCCAGCATCACGATGCCCTTGGGCGTGGTGCCCTGATAGAGCACGAAGGTGTAGGGCTCGCCCCATTCGGCCTTATACTCCTGGCGTGGGCGCGTCTTGTAGAGCTGGAACTCGTCGGCGGCAAATCCGGCCAGGTCGGTCACCTTTACGTTGCGCTGCGCGGTGTACTGAGGGAACTCGCTGCTGAGAATCTCGGCAAAGTAGGCCGTGTGGTCGCGGGCCGCTGGCTCGCGAGCGGGCTGAGGCTTGGCCTGGGGCGCGGGGGCTGGCTTGGCAGGCTGCGGCTCACTGTTGATGATGCTGTCAACAGCTGACTTGAACACCATGTCGAAGAGGGATTTCAATAGACTCATAGTAATTTACAGTTTAGTTCATGCAAATGTACGAAATTAATACTCCGCAGCCGCAAGGTTGAGAGAGAAAAAGCATGGGCGTTAGCAATTATTAACGTTTTGCCCCGTTTGCGCGGGCTGAACAGGCAAAATGAGGGCCGATTGTTTTGTCGTCTCGAAAAAAAGAAGTAACTTTGCCCACCAAACAAATATGAAGCTAAAATGGCAAAGAAAGACGGCGAGCTGACGCCGATGATGAAGCAGTTTTTCGACCTGAAGGCAAAGCATCCCGATGCCGTGCTGCTGTTTCGCTGCGGCGACTTCTACGAGACCTATTGCGAGGATGCCGTGGTGGCATCGCGCATTCTGGGCATTACCCTGACCAAGCGCAACAATGGCTATAACAAAGGCGACGAGATGGCCGGATTTCCCCATCACGCCCTGGACACCTACCTGCCCAAGCTGATACGCGCAGGCAAGCGAGTGGCCATCTGCGACCAGCTGGAGGACCCCAAGCTGACGAAGACGCTGGTGAAGCGCGGCATCACCGAGCTGGTGACCCCCGGCGTGGCCCTGAGCGACAACGTGCTGAACTATAAGGAGAACAATTTCTTGGCCGCCGTACACTTTGGCAAGTCGGCCTGCGGCGTGAGCTTCCTCGACATATCGACTGGCGAATATCTCACGGGCGAGGGCACCTACGACTATGTGGAGAAGCTGCTATCGAACTTCCAGCCCAAGGAAGTACTCTTCGAGCGCGGACGAAAGCAGGACTTCGAGCGCTATTTCGGCAACCGCTTCTTCACCTTCGAGCTCGACGACTGGGTGTTCACTGAGCAGACGGCCCACCAGAAGCTGCTGCGCCACTTCGGCGTGAAGAGCATGAAGGGATTCGGCGTGGAGTACCTCAGAAACGGACTCACCGCCGCAGGAGCCATCTTGCAGTATCTGGAGCAGACGCAGCACACGCAGATAGGCCACATCACCACCATTCAGCGCATTGAGGAGGAGAAATACGTCAGGCTCGACAAGTTCACTATCCGCTCCCTGGAGCTGCTGCAGCCCATGCAGGACGACGGGCGGAGCCTGCTCGACGTCATCGACCGCACGGTGTCGCCCATGGGCAGCCGCCTGCTGCGCCGCTGGCTCGTCTTCCCGCTGAAGGACGAGAAGCCCATCAACGAGCGACTGGACGTGGTGGACTATTTCTTCCGCCAGCCCGACTTCCGCCAGCTGGTGGACGAGCAGCTGCACCGCGTGGGCGACCTGGAGCGCATCATCTCGAAGGTGGCCGTGGGCCGCGTCTCGCCACGCGAAGTGGTGCAGCTGAAGACGGCACTGGAGGCCGTGAATCCCGTGAAGTCGGCTTGTCTCTACGCACAGAACGAGGTGCTGAAGGGGCTGGGCGAGCGGCTGAACCTCTGCGAGAGCATTCGCGACCGCATCAGCCGCGAGATAACGCCCGACCCGCCACAGATGGTGCAGAAGGGCGGCGTCATTCAGGACGGCGTCAGTCAGGAGCTGGACGAGCTGCGACGCATAGCCTACAGCGGCAAGGACTACTTGCTGCAGATACAGAACCGAGAGGCCGAGCTGACGGGTATACAGAGCCTGAAGATTGGCTATAACAACGTCTTCGGCTACTACCTGGAGGTGCGCAACACCTACAAGGACAAGGTGCCGCAGGAATGGGTGCGCAAGCAGACGCTGGCGCAGGCCGAGCGATACATCACCCAGGAGCTGAAGGAATATGAGGAGAAGATTCTGGGCGCCGAGGACAAGATCCTCTCATTAGAAGGCCAGCTCTTCAACGACCTGGTGACGGCCATTCAGGAATATATCCCGCAGATACAAATCAACGCCACGCTGCTGGCACGCATCGACTGCCTCCTGTCGTTTGCCAAGGCGGCCGAGGAACACCGCTACATCAGGCCAGTGATAGACCAAAGCGAGGTGATTGACATTCACCAGGGACGGCATCCCGTCATCGAGACCGAACTGCCCATTGACGAGCAGTATGTGCCAAACGACATCATGCTCGACCAGGAGCGCCAGCAGATAGTCATCATCACCGGCCCGAACATGGCGGGAAAGAGCGCCCTGCTGCGACAGACGGCCCTCATCGTGCTGCTGGCACAGGTGGGATGCTTCGTGCCGGCTGAGAGCGCAAGAATAGGACTGGTGGACAAGATTTTCACTCGCGTGGGAGCCTCAGACAACATCTCGCTGGGAGAATCGACCTTCATGGTGGAGATGACCGAGGCCTCGAACATCCTGAACAACGTGACGCCACGCTCGCTCGTGCTCTTCGACGAGCTGGGACGCGGCACCAGCACCTACGACGGCATCTCCATAGCCTGGGCCATCGTGGAGTATTTGCACGAAACGCCCAAGGCTCGCGCCCGTACCCTCTTCGCCACCCACTATCACGAGCTGAACGAGATGGAGAAGAATTTTTCCCGTATCAAGAACTATAACGTCAGCGTGAAGGAGGTCGACGGACGGGTGATCTTCCTGCGCAAGCTGGAACGCGGAGGCTCGGAGCACAGCTTCGGCATTCACGTGGCCGAGATAGCAGGCATGCCGCGCTCGATAGTGAAGCGCGCCAACGTCATACTGAAGCAGCTGGAAAGCGAGAATGCACAGGTGGGCAAGGCTGGAAAGCCCCTGGGCGACATTGCCGACAGCCGCGAGGGCATGCAGCTGAGCTTCTTCCAGCTGGACGATCCCGTGCTTATTCAGGTGCGTGACGAAATTCTCACGCTCGACATCAACAACCTCACGCCAGTGGAGGCCCTGAACAAACTGAACGACATTAAGCGCATCGTCAACGGTAAATAGGCCACGGTTCTACACGGTTTTTTACGGTTATATCTGGTTTTGGCCACGATTATACACGGTTTTATACGGTTCTTATCAGTTTAGAACCGTGTAAAACCGTGGCATTATTTTGTGGGTAGCTTGAGCGTGAAGCGGGCGCCGTCGGTGTAGTCCTTGTCGAGCACCAGGTCGCCGCCCAGCTTGCGCGCCATGTTGCGGCTCACGGTAAGACCCAGGCCGATGCCCTGTTGGTTGGCGTCGGCCTTGCTGAACTGCTTGAACACCTCGTCCTGCTTCTCTGGCGGAATGCCGCAGCCCGTGTCGGTGAGCGTCAGGCAGAGCATGCCGTCCTGTTTGTAACATTCCAGCTCTATGCTGCCCTGCTGGGTGAACTTGATGGCGTTGTGGATGAGGTGCTCCACCATTTTCTTCACCATCTCCACATTGGTAACGATGGTGTCGCGATTCACAACGTGGGTGGTGAAGCTCAGGCGTATGTCGGACTTCACCTCCGACGAGTAGCTGTAGAGCAAATCAGAGAAGAATTGGTTGACCAGCACCTCGTCGTGCTTGTTGTAGTCCTGCGTGCTCTTGTCGTTAGCCATCTGGAGCAGCTCATCGACGATGTAGGTAATGGCTTTGATGTTTTCGTTGATGCGGGCCACCAGGTCCTCGCGCTCTTCCTTGCTCAGCTCAATGTCGGAATTGTTCAGGATGTCGTTGAAGCCCGATATGGAGTTGAGCGGCGTGCGTATCTCGTGGCTGATGCGCCTGACGAATTCCTCCTTCATCCGCTCAGTTTCGCCAGCCATCTTCAGGGCGGCCTGCAGCTGATAGTTCTTTTCGTCGCGGTCTTTCTTCTTCCGGTTTTGCAGGTGCAGCCAGATGAAAATCATGAGGACGATGAGCAACGCCAGCAGCACGATGATGTAGAGCAGGCGCGAGCTCTGCTGCTCGGCCTGTTGCTGAACGCGCTCGATGCTGGCCATCACGCTGTTTTCGTTGATATTGTCTTCATACATGATGGCGTTGAGCGAATCGATGGTCGAGGCCCGCCGCTGCAACTCGCTGATGGCACGGGCCGAGTCGCCAGACATGCCGAAGATGGCGATGCGCAGGTCGTGGCGCGTCAGCTGGTCCACCTCGGCGTCGTTGAGCGTCTTCAGTGCCGTGTCATAATAGCCATTGATGGCGTCGTTAAGCGCCTGCAGCGCCTTGTCGTAGGTGCTGGGCAGCTGGCCATTCTGGCGGCTCAGGCTGATGTATTCATCGTTGGCCTTGTTGAACGACTCCTTGTTGCCCAGCAGAAAACTGATGATGCCGTTCAGGGCCAGGTAGCGCTGGCGGCAGTCGGGATACTTGGAACTGGTTTCCATGCAGTTGTCGTTCAGCCGCTGGGCCTCCACGGGGTTCTGGAACTTAATCACGTCTACCAGGCTCAGCTGGGCGTTGACCAGACTGTACAGGTCCAGCTTGTAGGCGGTCTTGATGGCCGTCTCGTAGCAGGCCCTGGCCTTCATGGTGTTGCCGCACTGCTGGAACATCTTGCCCAGCTTCATGTTGCTGGCATACACCGAGTCGGGGCGGTTCACTCCCTGTGCCGAAACGGCGACAAATGACAGCTGACAGGCGATGAGCAGCCCCATCACCCTGCACGCAATGTTCATCAAGTTCTTAGTTTCAAGATTTTTTTTCATCATCATCACTCCTCCCTCCTCACTCTTAATTCTTAACTCTTAACTCTTAACTCTTAACTTCTTCATGCTCCGCCACATGTAATAGACCCCGATGATGACGAAGGGGATGCTGAGCAGCTGGCCCATGTCGAGCAGCATGCCCTGCTCAAAGTCTACCTGCTCCTTCTTCAGAAATTCTATGAAGAAGCGGAAGGTGAACACCCAGGTGAGGCAGAGGCCGAAGTAGAAGCCCGTCCCCACCCTGTTCTTGTGACGTTTGTAGAGCCAGATCATGAGCACAAACATCAGCAGGTAGGCCAGTGCTTCGTAGAGCTGAGCGGGATGGCGCGGCTCGGGGCCCAGGCTGGCCACGCGGCTCTCGAAGATGAAGGCCCAGGGCACGCTGGTTACGTTGCCCACGATCTCAGAGTTCATCAGGTTGCCCAGGCGGATGAAACAGGCGGTGATGCCCGTGGCGATGCCGATGTTGTCGAGCACCTGCCATGCCGGCAGCTTCGTATGGCGCACGTAGAGCAGCAGCGCCAGTATGAGTCCGGCGGTGCCACCATGCGAGGCCAGGCCCTCGTAGCCCGTCATCTTCCAGTCCCATCCCTCGGCTGAGGTGAACTGTATGGGCAGCAGCATCTCGATGAAGCCTTTCACGCTGGTGAGGTAGTCCTCGGGCTGATAGAAGATGCAGTGGCCCAGGCGGGCGCCGATGAGGATGCCCAGGAAGCAGTAGATGAACAGCGGGTCGAATTTCTCGTCAGGAATCTTCTGATCCTTGAACAGTTTCTTCACTACAATGTAGGCAAGTGCCAGGCCAATGAGCCAGCACAGCGAGTACCAGCGGAACGACAGTGGCCCCAGGTGGAAGGCCTCCAGGCCAGGATTCCAGTTGATGTATAACAGCATTTCCTTCATAGTTCAGCTATTTATCGGCTATAAACTCAACACAGGAGACAGAGTCACAGAGACAAAAGAAACTCTGTGTCTCTGTATCTCTGTGTTGGAATTATAAGTCGGCTTTGCTTTCATGTTTGAAAATTCTGCTGCAAAGATAGGCAAAAAAAGCGGAAACCGCAAGAAAACAGTGAAAAAAACGAATGACGACAGGGCCAGGCTCACACAGCGGGCTTATGGCTCGATGAGCTCAAAGTGCTGGTAGTCCTTGCGCGTGGTCCACGAGCCGCCCCACTCGAAGCCGGCCTCGGTGAAGAGGCGGTAGCACAGGTCCTGAGTGTCAATCTTGTAGGGAAACTGCCACGTGCGGTCGCAGTATCGTGCGGCCGTGGCCGGCTGGATGTAGCGGGTGCCGTTGGCGCGGTCAAGGTAGAAGGGGTTATAGAGCGTGTTCACGTCGATGGCCAGCCCACGGGCATGCTTCGACAGCTTCGTGCTGCCGCTGATGGTGCGGAAACAGAAGCACGAGGTGTTGTTGTCGCGCATCTGCCGCTCGTCGTCAGCGTCGTAAACGTCGGGCAGCACCATCCGCTCAATGGGGTAGCGGGCGTCGTAGAGCTGGCGGAAGATGCCTCCCACCACCTGGGCAATATGCCGGTTTACAATCATCTCGCCAATGTGGGCCTTCTGGTCGTAGTCCCAGTGGAGCGTGCGAATGTGGCGCAGCGAGTCGCGCCCGATGTAGGGGTTCTCCTTGTAGGTCTTGCCCTGCATGCGCTGCCACACCCCGTCGGGTATGGGCTCCACGCCGAAGCACTTGTCCAGCCCGCCGAAGGCCTCAATGGCCTCCTGGCTCACCGTGGCACCTGCCTGCCACTGGCGCAGGGCCTCCAGCTCGTCATGCAGCGAGGGTACGTTCTCTTTGCTGGCCGTCTGGGCGGTCAGCGGCTGCGTCAGCCCCAGTAGCAGGCTGAGCATCATTGGGAAGATATGCTTCATTTTCATCGTTGTCGTTCGTTGTCTTCAATTTTTCGGCAAAGTTACAACAAAAAAACGAGTCCTGCAAGCATTTTGAGGACTCGTTTTTTCAAGGGGGTGGCGCCGCGTGAAAATTTCTCACGTGAGATTTTTTTCTGGGAAGGCCTCCCGTGAAAAAATCTCACGTGAGAAATTTTCATGGGAAGGCATGATGTGATTCATACCATATCCATTTTAAAGAAAGGATCGGCCTTGGCCTTTTGTATCTCTTCCTCCAGCTGTTGCAACTTCCTTTCCAAGCGTTCCTCTTTTTCCTTCTTGTACCGTCGGTAGGCTCTTAGGGCTTCACGGAATGTGCCTGGCTTTGCAGTAAATGTTACTTTTGTCGTATTCATCACAGTTTCCTTTTATCGCCTGCAAAAATAAGCAAAAAAGCCGAAAGTGCAAAACTTTCGGCTCATAAAATGAGATTTTGGTGAAAAGGTCTTACTGTTTACCTCACCACCATTTTCCTACCGTTCACCACGTAGATGCCGGCGGGCAGGCCTTTCAGCGTGGTGGCGCCGCGCTTGACGAGCAGGCCGCTGAGCGAGTAGACGTCGAACGGCTGCTGCTCCTGGGCTTGTTTACCGTATTGCGCGTAATTTAAGCAAATTTTGTCTAAAGTAAGCCCTACTTATAACAAAAAGAAACGATTTCTTGGTAAAATTCATTACCTTTGCCAACAAATTCGACGACAATGGAACAGAAATTCAATAATAACCGCTTGGATTTGCAGATACTTCGGGAGTTCTGCGAGCGAGAGGGTGAAAAGATTGCTTACCGCAAGGGTGATCAACTGGAGCGTGAGGGTGACCCAGCACGCTGGTTCGCTTTTGTCACTGAAGGTTGTTTCAAATATGTAAAATATGGCATGAGCGACGACAAGGCACATATTACGTGGTTCTCGTTTGAGGGCGAGTTCGTATGTGACTACCCTACATTTCTCTATGGCCGTCCGTCACAGGCCACAATTGAGGCAATGGTACCCAGCCGTGTACTGAGGGTTACGGGCCAGCAACTGGAACTATTCTTCAATCAAAACATGGAAACGATGAAACTACGAGCCATGATTGGCGAGCACATTCTCAGCCAATTCCGTTCACGCTCTCTTGAACTTCATTGTACTACGCCCCTTGAACGCTACGAGATGTTGCTGCAACGCTGC
>JAFPTC010000102.1 GCA_017400455.1 Prevotella sp.
CGGCGGGCAACGGCGGCAATGACCTCAGCCAGGCGGCCCTGCAGCGGCACCATAGCCTCGTGCCGGGCTTTCTCCAGCTCTTCGAGGCTCTTTGCCTTGAACTCGAGGTTGCGCTGCAGGAGCTGCTGCAGCTCTGTCTGCCGCTTCAGGAGGATGGTGCGCGGAAAGTCCTTCCGGCCATCGAGGAACGCCTCATACTTCTGGTTGAAGTCGTCCTCGACGCGCTTCATCTCCGTGTCGTAGGCCTGCCGCAGGTCGGCCATTTGCTTCTCGACGATGGCATACTGGGGGATAACCTTCAGTGCCTCGTCGTAGCTGAGGTATCCGAAGATGGGCTGCGCCTTGGTCTTGGCTGCGGGCTTCAGGTCGACGGTTGTGGTTTGAGGCTGTGGATCGCCGGCGGCTGTGGTTATCACTGAGTCGGGTTGTGACACGACGATGGTGTCGCTCTGGGCAGAGCTGCTGAGCCCTGCTGCAGTAAGGACGATGGTAATCAGAACTTTCTTCATTGCCAATAACCGTTATACAATAACCAATAACCGTGAAACTAAACCGTTGGACAGGCCCCATTCCTATCCCTCCCGTTCTTGCGTCCATCAGGTAGCAAGCGAGCAGAGCTCGAGCGAAAGGGAGGGGAGTTTATGAGGGGTTTACTTCAGTCCCAGCTTGGCCTTCACCTGTGCAGTGAGGTCGGTGGAAAGGGTGGTGCTGATATAGGGAATGCCGGCACCCATTTCCATGATATAGACATAGCCGCCCTCCTGACCGATGACCTTGATGGCATCGAGCACCTTAGAGGTGATGGCCTGCATCTTCTCCTGCTGAGCCTTGGCCAGGGCCTGGTCGTTGTCCTGATAGGTCTGCTGAATGCGCTGGTAGAGATCCTGCAGTTCCTGATTGCGGCGGGTCTTGATGTTCTCGGGCAGGGTGGCCTCTTCCTTCTCAAACTGCTCGGCCTTCTTCTGCAGTTCGTCCTGCATCGACTTCAGGTCGTTCTGATACTGCTCAGTGAGCTTCTCGATTTCAGCGCGTGCCGTAGTAAACTCGGGCATGGCCTGAATGATTTCCTGTGTGTTGACGTGTCCGAACTTCGGGGCCTGAGCCGATGCGGTGGTGAAGCCGCAAATTGCGCAGATAGCGCAGATAATAAACTTTTTCATTCTTGTGGTTGTTTGTTTGTATTTTCAATTTTCTTATTTTTCGATTTTACGATGTTTCGTTATTTCGATGTTTTGTTATTGCGATGTTTCGCCATTAATTCGAGTAGCCCAGCTTGCGCAGCACCTCGTCGCTGATGTCGATCTTCGGCGATCCGAAGATGATGCCCTCGTCGCTGGCACGGTCGAGCACCAGCTGATAGCCTCGGAGGTCGGCCACGTCCTTCACGGCATTGTACACTTCCTCCTGAATGGGGTTCATCAGGGCAGTACGTTTCTTGAAGAGCTCGCCGTCAGGGCCAAAATACTGGCGCTTGAGGTCGGCAGCCTGCTTCTCCTTCTCCATGATGGCATCCTGACGGGCTTTCTTCTGTTCAGCTGAGAGGAACACCACCTCGTTCTGGTAGTTCTTGTACATGGTCTGTGCCTCGGTGGTGAGGGCGTCGACC
>JAFPTC010000103.1 GCA_017400455.1 Prevotella sp.
CCCCGAGATTACAAATCACGTGCTCTGGCCAACTGAGCTAAAGAGGCTTTTCTTAGCAGCCGCTCTCGTTTCAGATTTACGACCTGTCGGAAAACGGCTGCAAAGTTACGACTTATTTTTTAATTACCAAAATTTTTCGGCACTTTTTTTAGTAATTTCTCGATTTTTCTTTAATTTTCTGTAGCTGAACCCTCAAAGAGTCGACACAGAGGTCAATTCCTTCCTCAAAAGTGTCGTTTACTTTCTCTACGTGCAGGGGAGCATTTCCCGGCATGGTGACCGTTATACTCGTCTCTTTATTTTGCGACGTAGCGGGCTTCACTACTTTCAGCTGCACCTCTACTTTCTGAATATCTTCGTACGATTTTTCTAACTTGGCGACTTTCTTTTCGATAAACGCCTCTAACTTCTCGGTAGCGTCGAAATGGATCGACTGAATCTTAATTTCCATAGTTACCTCCTATTTTTTAAAAGTTAAACTATAAAGCTCAGCCCCTTGGGTGGGCATCTTTGTAAACTCGTTTCAGCTGCTCAAACGTGGTGTGGGTGTAGATCTCTGTTGTTTCCAGGCTCTCGTGACCCAGCAGTTGCCTGACGCTTTCCAGTCCGGCGTCGTGATTGAGCATGGCCGTGGCGAAGGAGTGGCGCAGCACATGAGGCGATCGTTTCTTCATGTTGGTAACCTTCGAGAGGTTTTCTCTTACCACATGATACACCTGGGCTCCAGTCATTCTCTTGCCATGTTTGTTGACGAAGAGTGCATTGTCGACACAGGCCACTTGTGCGTCCCTCACAGCGATGTATTGTCGGAGTTGCTCGGCCAGCTCTTGTCCGAAGGGCACGATGCGCTGTTTGTTGCGCTTGCCCGTCACCTTCAGCTGTCCTGCGGCAAAATCCACATCGCCGTTGTCCAGTCCTGCCAGTTCTGCCCTTCTCAAGCCTGCCTCATAGAGTAATATTATAATAGTACGCGCACGTACATCTTTATAGTCATCGCTCCATTCCTCCTTGTCCAGGAGTTTGTCCATCTCGTCTTCACGCATGAACTGTGGCAGGGGCTTTCTCTTCTTGGGACCTGTGATGCTGTGGGCGGGATCTCGCTCCACCAGCTTCCTGGCTAATGCGAATCGATAGAACGACCGCAGGGCCGACAGGCCCGTATTGACAGTCGAGGCGTTATTGCCTCGGTCCATCAGGCTCTCCATCCATCGGCGGATGACGTCGGCGTCCACCGACGCCCAATCGAGCCCTGAGTCAAGGGACAGAAAATATGCCTCAAAGTCGCGAAGACTTGTCTCATAGCGCTTTACGGTCAGCTCACTGCGGTTCCGTTCATAGCGCAAATAGTTGAGAAACTGGTCAACCACGCTTTTCGGCAACGAATTTACGGAAAATATTTGAAACTACCAAATTTTCCGAGAACTTTTTTTTAATTTTCCTCGGCTGTGCGGAGCTGCTGTACGTAAATGGCGTGCTCCATCTTCAGGCGCTTCAGTACAGAGGGCTTGTTGAACTGCTGACGGCGGCGGAGTTCCTTCACCACACCTGTCTTCTCAAACTTTCTCTTAAACTTCTTGAGGGCCTTTTCAATGTTTTCGCCTTCTTTTACCGGTACAATAATCATACTGTTTTTTGACTTTAAATATTAAAATTGTTTGACATTAGTGCATACTTCGGGCATAGCGCACACGAATTGCGGGTGCAAAGGTACTACTTTTCCTTGAATCTGGCAAGTTTTTTGCCAATTTTTATTAATTTTCGTTTACTTAGGCCTTGTTTTGGGGGTGTCGGCGCAGGATGCGGCCCTGGGACGGGCTCGCGGGCTGATGGCGTCATGGAGGTTACAGACCCCACCCCCGACCCCTCCCCTTACAGGGGCGGGGAGAGGCTGCGCGCCATGGTGTTTTCAGCGGGGACTACGAGCGGGAAAAAAATCTCACGTGAGATTTTTTTACGGGAAGCCTCCACAGAAAAATTTCTCACGCGAGATTTTTTCACGGGAAGCCTCCACAGAAAAATTTCTCACGTGAGATTTTTTCACGGGAAGGCCTCCCAGAAAAATTTCTCACGTGAGATTTTTTTGCGGGGCGCCGCCCCGTCATTTCAACTGCTTCAGCCGCAGCAACGCCTCCAGGTAATAATAGTCTGCATAGACGATGCTGGCGTCGATCTCGCTGCCGGCTGGATGGTGGCCAGTGCTGTGGAGCAGGAAGGCCACGTTCTTGTCGCGGCTCTGGTAGTTTTCCGAGCTCAGCTGGCTCAGCATCTCCTCGGCCGCCTGCCTGTAGCCTTTTCCCTTGGCATAGCCGTCGAGTTCGATCAGGGCCGAGGCCACCACGCAGGCTGCCGACGCATCCTTGGTGCTGCCGCTGGGGGCGTCCATGTCCCACTGGGGCACCCAGTCGTTGCTGGTTTCCTTCAGCCGCCTCAGATAGACGTCGGCCACCTTCTGGGCAAAGTCGAGGAAGCGCTGCTCGTGGGTATAGCGATAGACCATGGTGTAGCCATAGATGGCCCAGGCCTGACCCCGGCTCCACATCGAGTTGTCGGCATAGCCCTGATGGGTGACGCCCTTGATGAAGTGGCCGTCGAGCGTGTCGTAGACGGCCACATGATAGCACGAGCCGTCGGGGCGGAAGTGGTTTTTCATCGTGGTCTCGGCGTGGCTGACGGCCATGTCCTTCAGGCGCTGGCTGCCGCCATGCTCGGCTGCCCAGAAGAGCAGCTCCAGGTTGATCATGTTGTCCATGATGGTGTTGTGGCCGCCATAGTCCTTGACGTGGCGGGGCCAGCTGAGCATCGTCCCTACCCTGCTGTTGAACAGCGTGGCCAGGGTGTCGGCGGCCCTGAGTGCCGTCTGCCGGTAGCGCTCGTCCTTGGTCTGCTCATATCCCTTCAGGAACGAGTTGATGACGATGAAGCCCAGGTCGTGGTCGAAGGCCGGACGAGTGGCTAGATAGGCCAAGGCGTCGGTATATCCGGCAGCTGCCTTGTGAACGGCCTCGCTGGTGGTCAGCCCGAAGTCCATCCACAGGATGCCCGGCCAGAAGCCCGAGCACCACTCTTCGGCCTTGGCGGGGCGCAGGTCCCAGGCGGTCTGGCCCTGCAGGATGTTGCGGGGCATCTGGGTGAAGTCATAAGGACGCAGCTTCTCCAGCGCCCTGTTCACCTTGCTGGCGCAGTAGGCCAGGGGCACGTCGGGGTTGAACGAGCCGTCGCTGCGGGTGAACACCACGTTCTCCACATGGTTGCCCACGAACATGGGCACATAGTCGGCCGTGCTGTACCAGCGGGGCTTGCCTTCCATGTCGTCGCTGATGGTGCGCCCGTTGATCTTCAGGTTCTCGAAGACAATGTTTCTCACGCCGCGCTGCGGGTCGTAGCCTGCCATGACCGACATGTAGGGCGTTGCGCCGCTGTAGCGTATGTTTCGGAACACCACGTTTTCCACGCCTCGGCCGGGCGCCGTGCAATACTTCTGGTTGTAGCCCACTTTCACGTGCAGCAGGCTGCCCTGGTGAATCTTCTCGATGCGAATATTGTCGAACACCACGTCGCGCACCAGGTTGTTGTCGCCGCAGTTGATGGCCAGGCATCCCTGATAGTCCACCTGCGGCTCGCTCTGGCAGAGGATGTCGATATTCTCATAGACCAGTTGCTCAATGGTGTCGCCGCGCTCGCTGTTGCCGTGGATGCCGATGAAGATGGGATGGGCCACGTCGGCCCACAGCGTGGAGTTGCGCATGCGAATGTTGCGGGCGTTGCCGCTGAAGCCCTTGCGGGTGGCATAGGCGGTGGTGCAGTCGTCGCTGTTGCGGCAGAACACGCGGTCGTAGAGCACGTTGCTGCTGGCAAAGACGTTCAGCCCGTCGCCCCAGCCCGGGTGGGAGATGCTGTGAACGTTGTGCAGGGTGACGCCGTCGCTGCCGCCCACGGGGCAGGTGTTGAGCGTCAGTCCGTCGATGAGCACGTTCTTCGACCGATGCACGTGGCAGCCCTCAAAACCGCTGGCCGGACGGGCCACGCCGCGTCCCAGGATGCTGACGTTCTGGGCATCCTCAATGGCGAACGTGCCGGTGAAGTAGCTGCCGCCGGCCAGATAGACCGTGGTGTTCGACGCCACGCGGATGGTGTCGTCGGTGTAGAAGCCGCGCGCATAGTACACAAACTGGCGCTTGGCTTTCTTGGCCTCCTTCTTGGCCTGCTCCATGGTCACGGGCGGCTTCGAGGTGAACAGCAGCAGGTTCGACGTGATGTCGCCGTCCAGCTCCACGCTCACGTTCTCGGGCTGGAACAGCAGGAACTGCACGGTGCTGTCGTTCTGCACATTGGCTATCACGCCACGATAGTCGGGGCGGATGCGGGCCTGGCGGAACTTCTTGCTGCGGCTGACCACCTTCACGAAGGCGTCGCCGGTGAAGTCGAAGAAGGCGTAGGAAATCTCGCGGATGCCGTGCTTGTTGTTGCCAAGGGGAGCGTTCACCTTGGCCATGTAGGTGTCAATGCGGGTCCAGTCGTCGCTGCTGCGCGGACGCACGTAGACGTCGTAGTCGCTCTTCAGCGGTGCGCCGGCCGGGGCGGCATAGGTATAGACCTGGTACAGCTTCTCATAGGGCTTCACCTTCGGCTGTTCGCCTTTCACGATGCGCTCGGTATAGGGCATGGCCAGCCCCTTGCGCTGCACATAGTGGCTGTAGGGCAGCTGGTAGATGTCCCAGAGCTTGCCCCTGCCCATCTGGCCCGGCTCGGTCCAGTCGTTGTAGAGGCCCGTGCAGTCGGTCCACGTCTGGAAAGGCACGTCATCGTAGCCCAGGTTATACTTTGCCGTGTACTCAAAGCCCTTCAGCAGGCGGTTGTCCAAGGCGCCCCACAGGTCGTCGCCCTGCTCCCAGGCCATCTCGCAGGTCTGGGCCAGCGCTTCCAGGCCCAGCTGCACGTGGCCCTGGTCGCGCCCCGTCTCCTGGCACTGGCCGGTCTCGCTGATGTAGCGGGGCAAGGAGCCGTTGTCGTTGCCATGCAGATAGTAGTTCACGGCCTCAGCGTAGAGGTCTTTGTCCTTGAGGAAAATGGCGGCGGCCATGCGGCAGCGGTTCACTATCGCCCCCCAGTTGCCGTTGGCATAGGGGCTATCGGCCTCAAACTGGTCGATAGTGGGCAGGATGGCGCGCTTCACCATGGCTGCCCACTGGGGCGTCTGCTGGCGGCTCATCAGCGTCATGGCCCGCAAAAGATCGTAGCACTGGATGAGGCACAGCGGTGCGTCATGACCATCCAGGCGCTGCAGCTTCTGGGCGTAGGCATTAATAATGTGAGCAGCCTCGTTGAAATGGCCTGTCTTTGAAAAATCGAGCGCAGCCTTCATGTCGCGCTCGCTGCCGGCCTTGGTGCTACGGTACTGTCCGTCGCGAGCCACCACCTCATAGGGACCCGCCATCTGAAAGGTGCCTTGCGCCACGGCAACGGCCGTCGGCACAAGGCACCATATCATGGAAAACAAAAGTTTCTTCATCTCAGGAGAGGGGGAGCTATTTCAAATTGCCTAAGATGTCGCGGGTCAGCTCGCGAGTCACGGTGCGGGTGGCGGCGCTGGTGGCGTTCTTCAGCACGCGGCCCGTGTTCGAGGTCGAGCTCTTGGTCTTCTTGCCCGTCACCTTGTTGCTCACGAAGGTGCCCAGGATGGTGGCCAGCGTGCCGGTGATGGCCGTGATGATGGCCTTGAGAATCTTGCTGAAGATGCCGGGCTTCTTGCTCTTGGCGGCAGCCTTCTCTTCCTTCTCCGCCTCCTTCTCGGCCTTCTGGGCTGCCTTCTCTTCGTCGGCGGCAGCTTTCTCGGCAGCGGCCTCCTCGTTCTCCTGCATCAGCATCTCGTAGGCGCTCACGCGGTCAACCATCGTGTCGTACTTCCCGTAGATGCGGCTTTGCTTGATGATGTCGTTGCGCTGGCCTTCGCTGATGGCCCCAATCTGCGAGAGCGGGAAAAGCACCTTTGCCCGCTGCACAATGCTGGGCGCGCCTTTCTCGTCGAGGAAGCTCACCAGGGCCTCGCCTGTCTCTAACTGCATGATGGCCTCGTCGGTCTTGAAATCGGGATTGGCGCGGAAGGTGTCGGCGGCCGTCTTCACGGCCTTCTGGTCTTTCGGCGTGTAGGCGCGCAGGGCATGTTGCACGCGGTTGCCCAGCTGGCCCAGGATGTTCTCGGGAATGTCGCTGGGGCTTTGGGTGATGAAGTAGATGCCCACACCCTTGGAACGTATCAGCCTGATTACCTGCTCAATCTTGTCGAGCAGCGCCTTGTTCGTGCCCTCGAAGAGCATGTGGGCCTCGTCGAAGAAGAACACCAGCTTGGGCAACTCCAGATCGCCCACTTCGGGCAACTTGGAATAAAGCTCGCTGAGCAGCCATAGCAGGAAGGTGCTGTAGAGCTTGGGCTGCATCATCAGCTTGTCGGCCGCCAGCACGTTCATGATGCCCTTCCCTCCTTCGGTCTGCATCAGGTCGTAGATGTCGAAGGCCGGCTCGCCAAAAAACATGTTGGCCCCCTGGTCTTCTAATTGCAGTAGCGCACGCTGAATGGCACCCACAGTCATGCTGGTCACTGTGCCATATTTCTCACGGATTTCCTTGGCATGGTCGGCCACGTAGGAGAGCATCGAGCGAAGGTCCTTCAGGTCGAGGATGAGCAGTCCGCGATCGTCGGCCATGCGGAAGGTGATGTTCAGCACGCCCTCCTGCGTCTCGTTCAGCTGGAGCAGGCGGCTCAACAGCTGCGGTCCCATCTGGCTGACGGTGGCGCGCATGGGGTGGCCCTGCTCGCCAAACACGTCGAAGAACCTTACGGGACAGGCCTGGAACTGAGGATTCTCAAGGCCAAACTCGGGCAGTCGCTTCTCAATGAAGCCGCTCATCTTGCCCACTTGAGAAATGCCGCTCAGGTCGCCCTTCATGTCGGCCATGAAGCAGGGCACGCCTGCCTGACAGAACGATTCGGCCATCACCTGCAGCGATACTGTTTTTCCCGTACCCGTGGCTCCCGCTATCAATCCGTGACGGTTGGCCATCTTGCCAATAATACTCAGTGCGCCCTCGGCGCAGTGGGCAATGTAAAGCCCGTGTTCTTTGTCGTACATAGTCTGTTTTTTCGTTGCGTAACTCATGCAAAGTTAGCTATTTTCTAACAAACAGCAAACAAAATCGAAGAAAAGTTGCAGAATCAGCGCAATTTTAGTAACTTTGCACCCCAAATCGTCAATTGAGTAATTTCGTAAATCATTAGAATAACATGTTGACTGCAAAAGAAATCCGCGACTCGTACAAGAAGTTTTTCGAGTCGAAAGGTCATGCCATCGTGCCATCGGCTCCGATGGTCATTAAGGACGACCCGACGCTGATGTTCACCAACGCCGGAATGAACCAGTGGAAGGACATTATCCTGGGCACACGCGACCCAGAGCCACGCCGCAGGGCCGACACACAGAAGTGCCTGCGCGTCAGTGGTAAGCACAACGACTTGGAAGAGGTGGGCCACGACACTTACCACCACACCATGTTCGAGATGCTTGGCAACTGGAGCTTTGGCGACTACTTCAAGGAGGGTGCCATCGACATGGCATGGGAATATCTGGTAGACGTGCTGAAGCTGAACCCCGAAGACCTCTACGTGACAGTGTTCGAGGGTTCTCCCGAAGAAAACATCCCCCGCGACGACGAGGCCGCACGCTATTGGGCCAAGCACGTGCCCGAAGACCACATCATCAACGGCAATAAGCACGACAACTTCTGGGAGATGGGCGACACGGGCCCCTGCGGACCCTGCTCAGAGATCCACGTCGACAGCCGCACGCCCGAACAGCGCGCCGCCAGCGGCATCAGCGGACGCGACCTTGTGAACAAAGACGATCCGCAGGTCATAGAAATATGGAACCTCGTGTTCATGCAATTCAATCGCAAGGCTGACGGCTCGCTCGAAAAGCTTTCGATGAATGTCATTGACACCGGCATGGGATTCGAGCGCCTGGTGCGCATGCTCCAGGGCAAGCACTCCAACTACGACACCGACGTGTTCCAACCCGTCATCAAGGCCGAGCAGCAAATCACGGGCTTGAAATATGTCACTTTTGAGGAGGAGCAGGAAGCCCCCATCTCGAAAGAACAGGACGACATTAACGTGGCCATGCGCGTCTGCGCCGACCATCTGCGCGCCGTCAGCTTCAGTATAGCCGACGGCCAGCTGCCATCGAACGCCAAGGCCGGCTACGTCATTCGCCGCATCCTGCGCCGCGCCGTGCGCTATGCCTACACCTTCCTGGGACAGAAAGAGGCCTTCCTCTACAAGCTACTGCCCACGCTGGTGGAGGAAATGGGCGACGCCTTCCCCGAACTGCGCGCCCAGCAGCAGCTCATCGGCCGCGTGATGAAGGAGGAGGAAGACGCCTTCTTGCGCACTCTCGACAAGGGAATCTCACTACTCGACAAGGCCATGGAGCAACTCCGCGCCGAGCAGAAGACCGAGCTGGACGGCGTTCAGGCTTTCCGTCTGTTCGACACCTACGGTTTCCCCCTCGACCTGACGGAGCTCATCTGCCGCGAGAACGGCTTCACCGTGAACGAAGAGCAGTTCCAGGTGGAAATGCAGAAGCAGAAAGATCGTGCACGCAACGCCGCCCAGGTGGAAAACAGCGACTGGGTGAGTGTTTGCGGCGACAGCGCCACTGCTGCCGAGCAGCAGTTCGTGGGCTACGACTACACCGAGTACACCTGTCATATAATAAGGTATAGAAAAGTCACCCAGAAAAAGAACGAGTTCTACGAGCTGGTGCTCGACTATACGCCGTTCTATGGCGAGATGGGCGGTCAGGTGGGCGACCAGGGCGTACTGGTCAGCGAGAACGAGACCGTGGAAGTGATAGACTCTAAGCGCGAGAACAACCAGACGGTGCACATCGTGCGCCAGCTGCCCAAGGATCCCACGGCCGAGTTCATGGCCTGCGTGGACATCGACAAGCGCGACGCATCGGCCGCCAACCACACCGCTACCCACCTGCTGGACTACGCCCTGAAGCATGTTTTGGGCGACCACGTGGAGCAGAAAGGCTCGTTTGTCAGCCCCGACACGCTGCGCTTCGACTTCAGCCACTTCGAGAAAGTCAGCGACGAGCAACTGCGCCAGGTGGAGCGACTGGTGAACGACATGATACGCCAGGACCTGCCCCGCGACGAGCACCGCGACATGCCCATGGACGAGGCAAAGAAGCTGGGCGCCATTGCCCTGTTCGGCGAGAAATACGGCGACCGCGTGCGCGTCATGCGCTTCGGCCCCTCGTGCGAGCTGTGCGGCGGCATTCACGCCACCTCTACCGGCCGCATCGGTTTCTTCAAGATTATCAGCGAGAGCAGCGTTGCCGCCGGCATACGCCGCATCGAGGCCAAGACGGGCCGCGAGTGCGAGGAACTGCTCTACAACATTGAGGACACGCTGAAGGCCGTAAAGAGTTTCTTCAACAACGCCAAGGACCTGCAGGGCGTCATCCAGAAATACATCGAAGAGCACGACCACATGAAGAAGGAGATTGAGCAGTTCCAGGCTCAGGCCGTGGAGCGCAGCGCCCAGCAGCTCATTGAGAAGTGCCGCGAGGTGAACGGTGTGAAGGTGGTAAGCGCAGTGCTGCCTCTTACGCCTGCCGCCGCCAAGGACCTGGCCTTCAAGATTCGTGCCAGCGTGAGCGGCTCGCTGCTCTGCGTGCTCGGAACGGTCAATCAGGACAAGCCCCAGCTGACCATTATGATGAGCGACGACCTGGTGAGCGAACACCAGCTCAATGCCGGACAGATGGTGCGCGAGGCTGCCAAGCTCATCCAAGGCGGTGGCGGCGGACAGCCCCACTTCGCCCAGGCCGGAGGCAAGAGCGCCGACGGACTGAGTGCCGCCGTTGACAAAGTCATCCAGCTGGCCAACCTATAGTCGTGCAAGGGCACGCCACCGAGGGCGGTGCGCCATGAATAGCAACAACGAAAAAAACGGATTCCACGGAAAAGATATTTGATAAACCGTGGAATCCGTTTTTTTCGTTGTTTGATGAATCTCAGCCTTTATCCTGCCTTGCTGGCGAGGCTCAGTCCTTGGCTGCCACCACTTCTATTTCGACTAAGGCGCCCTTGGGCAGCGTCTTCACGGCCACTGCGGAACGAGCGGGATAAGGCTCGGCGAAAAACTCGGCATAGACGCTGTTCATGGCGGCGAAGTCATTCATGTCGGCCAAGAAGACAGTGGTTTTCACCACGTTGCCCATGTCAATCCCGGCCTCGTTGAGGATGGCCCGCACGTTGGTCAGCGACTGGCGCGTCTGCTCCTTGATGCCCCCCTCAGGGAACGAGCCCGTGGCTGGGTCGATGGGAAGCTGACCCGAGGTGTAAACAAGATTTCCTACTTCGATGGCCTGGCTATACGGGCCGATGGCAGCAGGTGCTGCCTGCGTGTTGATGACGTGTTTCATATTCTGCTGGTTTGGGTTGTTATTCTTTCGTTGGCCGGTCGTTGGCCAATGCAGCGACAAAGGCGTCGATGTTTTCCTCGGTGAAATGCTGCATCACCACCACGTGGGCCAGCTTTCCGCCGAAGCGGGCGTCCTCGTTCTGCGCCAGCTGATACTGGTGGGCCAGCTCAGGCGAGGGGCAGCGCATGAACACCGTGTTGCTATAGTCGTTCACCCACGCGGGATGGCCAATCCTGTCGAGCTGTTGCTTCAGATAGGCCGTCAGCTCCAAGATGCGGCTGGCCTGGCGGCTCCACTCCTCGGCCCCTACCCGCTGCACAATCCACCAGAACTTCAGCGGCTGAATGGGATCGCGTGAGCAGTTGATCATGCGCATGTTCTTGTTCAGATAGGGAATGTTGAAGTTGTCCTGACGGTCGTACACCTCACGCGTGCAGAGGAAGAGGCCCGACGGCGAGTCGATGCCAAAGAACTTATGGCCGCTGACGGCTATGGACTCGAAGCCCATGTGCTTGCTGCTCACCAGCTGGCGATGCTCCGTGAAGGGCAGATAGCCACCGAAAAGGGCCGCATCCACATGCCGATAGACGGCGGGCAGCTCGGGATGGCGGGCCAGCACGCCGTTCAGCGCCGGCATGTCGTCGATGGCGCCCTTGAAGGTAGAGCCCATGGCATAGACCACCAAGGCCGGCCGCGACGTGTCGAGTGCCGCCTCCAGCTCCTCGGCTATCATGCGCCCCATGTTGTCACTCTTCACCAGCCGCGTCTCCAGGTTCTGCAGGTGAGCCAGGCGCATGTTCGAGTAGTGGGCCTCGTCGCTCACGTATAGAATGGGCTCCTGCCCCGTCAGATGTTTCAGGTAGTTGGCACCGAAATAGATGCCGTGGTTGTTGCCGTCGGAGCCGCTGTGGGTGATAAGTCCCCAGAAATTGTCGGGGTCGAAGTCATAGCGCGGAGCGAAATACTCGATGACCTCGCGCTCGAACACCTGTGACGACACCTCCCATGGCGTATCGGTAAACGGGTCGCCCGCGTTGTTCAGGTTCATCAGGTTGATGCCGTTGGCATAGTACCACTCATAGAACTCGCGCAGCGGCGACACCTCGTTGAAGGGGTAGCCGAAATATTTGGGCAGTGTCTGCTGCCAAATCTCCACCCATTTGTCCAATTTCTCAAAGCCGGAACTTTTTGCAATCGTGTTATTATTCATTATTATATATGTTATGTCTGACAGAAGAGGGGGACTGCCCCTGCCCCAGCCTACTCCCAGCACTCCAGCCTGTCGGCCAGTTCGGGCAGCTGGCTGCGGTGGAACGTGGGCTCCTTGATGCCGCTACGCCGCTGGCGCTGATAGTCGTCGAACAGGCGGAACACATATTTGCCCAGCAGCACGATGGCCACCAGGTTGCAGGCCGTGAGCAGCGCCATGCACAGGTCGATGATGCTCCACACGGTGTCGAGCGACACATAGGCGCCAAACATCACCATCACACCGCCCGAGAAGATGCGAAACAGCGTCACGGCCCTGGGGTCCTTGGTCATGAAGCGCACGTTGGCCTCGCCGTAATAGTAGTTGCCGATGATGCTGGAGAAGGCGAAGAGGAAGATAGCCACCGCCACGAACGTCCTTCCCCAGGTGCCGACCTCGCTTTCCAGGGCCGCCTGGGTGAGCACGATGCCGTTCAGGTCGCTATGCTCGTAGATGCCGCTGATGAGGATGATGAAGGCGGTGCACGAGCAGACCAGCAGCGTATCGGTGAAGACGCCCAGCGACTGGATGAGGCCCTGCTTCACCGGATGCGACACGCCCGCCGTGGCAGCGGCATTGGGCGCGCTGCCCTCGCCGGCCTCGTTCGAGAACAGGCCGCGCTTCACGCCGTTCATGATGGCTGCGCCCACCATGCCGCCCACGGCCTGGTTCAGGCCAAAGGCGCTCTCGACGATGACGCGCAGCACGTGGGGCACCTTCTCGATGTTCATCACCACTACCACCACGGCCAGCACGAAATAGCCCACGGCCATCAGGGGCACCAGCACCGAGCTGACGCGGGCAATGCGCTGGATGCCGCCGAAGACGATGACCAGCGCCATCACCATCAGCGCCACGCCCACCAGGGTGTGGTCCCATCCGAAGGCGCCCTCCATGGCATGGCAGATGGTGTTCGACTGAACGGAGTTGTTGGCCAGGCCAAACGTCACGGTGATGAGCACGGCAAAGAGCACCGCCATCCAGCGGCGCTTCAGCCCTTGCTCGATGTAATAGGCCGGTCCGCCGATGAACGAGTCGGCATGGTGGCGCTTGAACAGCTGACCCAACGTGGACTCGACGAAGGCCGTGGCCGAACCGAAGAGGGCCATCACCCACATCCAGAACACGGCGCCCGGACCGCCCACGGCAATGGCCGTGGCCACGCCGGCCAGGTTGCCCGTGCCCACGCGTGAGGCCAGCGAAACGGTAAATGCCTGGAACGACGATATGTGTTTCTCGCTGCCCGTGGGGCGCACCGAGGAGTCGCCAAGCAGCCGCAGCATCTCGCCCACCATGCGGAACTGCACGAACCGCAAGCGCAGCGTGAACCACAGACCACAGCCCACCAGCGCGGCTATGAGCACATAGCCCCACACGACGTCGTTCACCTGATTGATCAAGTCTATCATATTTTTTTTAACGATTTGCAAAGTTAACGAAAGTTCAGCCATCTTGCGCACACCCCTCCGTTTTTTTATGGATAATTAAGAGAAAGACGGCCCGCGCCGCGCCAAGAAAAAATCTCACGTGAGATTTTTTTCTGGGAAGGCCTCCCGTGAAAAAATCTCACGTGAGAAATTTTTCTGGGAAGGCCTCCCAGAAAACGCCCGCATGGGGATATGTTTTTCGCGCCATGTCCGTTTGCCACGAAACAGATCTACGGGATGCCGACGGGTTCTGTTATCACTTGATCCGACTGACCACAGGATTATCCTCGTTGCTATTGCAACAGCTGATGACACATGCGCCGCAGATAATTACGAGGTTGGCGGCTAACATCCAAAGCCTTCTTTGTTTCATTGAATGTCCCTTTTCCTTAATATTTTCTGTTGATCTTGTATGATGATGCCGTGCGAGGCAGAGGTGGCAGGGGTTCCATTGAGGGTGTAAGCACGGCCAGTGGCGACTGAGACGGCAGTGGCGGCTCTGACGGTGGTCGGCACGTCCTCGATGGATTCATACTCCGTCATAGCTTCGGCCATGCGGGCATCAATGTCGCTGAGCCTGTAGAGACCGTCGGCATTGGGTGTTAGCCCCTCGACGATGACAGGCAGCACCATCGGCGGCACCTCAGCAGAGAGCAGCGTGCGGTTCTGTAACTGCGACAGCGACTGGTACACGAGGTTGATGGCCACATAGAAGTCGGTGCCGTCAGTCCATTTCTCGAAGACGAGTTTTGAACCGATAGGTGTGTGCAGTTCCACAGCCTGTTCCGTCTCTGGAAATATCAGGCCGAGGGCGGCACCGATGCTGGCCAGGTTGGAGTCATGGCCGCAGAGGAACATGAACTTGCGGTCGGTTCGATGCAACTCCTCGCGTATGCGACTCACTAACGGGTAGGCCAGATTGACGGCGGCAGCATGGGTGGTGAAGAGCAGTCCATCATAGACCGCCTTCACGGCACCGATGGCACGCCACTGTTCCGTGGTCAGTTCGTGGCCGAAGGGAGCCATGCTCTCACTCTCATAGCACTGCAGCACCAGGGCATCGGCCACGCTGTTGATGAGTGTGTAGCCACCCGTCATCTTGGGCTCGTCACCCTTCTCAATCTTAAAGGCGGTGTCGTCGAACCAGAAGTGAAGCGTGTCGTTTTGTGCAGCGGGCGACAGCCTCATGTCGAGAATCTGCTCCATGAGAGTGATTGTGGGCTGCTGGGCTTTCATCCAAGCCTGCGGGCCACCGTTGATGGCCTGTATTTCGGCGAGCACCTGCTGGCGGTAGGTGTCGTTCATTTTGGTGAACTGCGGGGTGAAGACGGGGTCCATCTTGTCTTCGGCGTACTTGTGGGTTATCTCCACGTTAGCAAAGGGCAGGAATCCGGCCGAAAAATACTTAGCAGTGGCGAAGGTGCGCTGCCGCGAGTTGGCATAGAAGAGCACCTCGTCGCCCTCGGGGCGGTAGTTGTCGGGCAGCAGGCCTTCGCCGACCACCCATTTGCGGAAGAACTGGCCCATCTCGGTCTCAAGCACGCCGCCGCGCAGTGACAACTGGCTGCCGGGCGACGACCACGCAAACCACTGGTGGGGAGTAACGCGCTGATAGGCGGCACCTGACGACAGCGGCGACCGTATGTTGTGGCGGCTCATCACCACCACTTCCTTCAGTTCATACTTGGCGCGGAATTCGTCTGAGCGCAGTGTCTGAGCCGTCGCGCCTTGAAGGCCGCAAAAGAGGATGGCGGCGAGGAGCCATAACTTGGATTTCTTCATTTTTGTTGCTGTTATTGTTTACTTTCTGACAGCCTTTACTCCGTCATCGATGATGATGCCGCGCATCTGCTCCGTGGCAGGTGTGCCGTCGATGCGGTAAATACGCGCCGTGGCCTCACGGGGCTGTGCAGTGGGGGCTGCAGCGCTCGTGGTGTCTGTCGTCTTCTCGGCATACTCCTGACGGGCCAGCTTCATCATGGCCTGGAAGTCGTCGTTGTCCTGCAAGACGCTGAACAGCAGACTGGCGGCCATGCGGCTATTGTCGACGTCGGTCTGCCAGTGGGCACCGACGATAACACGGCTCTGTCCGTAGTCCATGCCGCGCTTGTAGATTTCAGCGGCCCGCTCGGGGGCAATCTGAATCATGAGCAACGTGATGGTCCATCCGCGCAGACAGTGGCCCGAGGGGTAACTGCCCTCGTTGTAGAGTTCCTCGTCCTCGCCCGATGCCGTCTGCTCGCCGTAGTAGCGGAAGGGGCGGATGCGGAAGTATTGTGCCTTCACGTCTCGGCGCGTGGGGTCGGTGGTGCGCAGGCTCTTGTTGAGCAGGGCGTAGATGGCGGGCGTGCCCTCCTTGGTCACTTCCAGCCCGAAGGCATCCTTCCAACAGGCATACACCTTCTCCAAATCGTCCCACTCAGCATCGGCGATGGCCACGCGGAGACGCTCCTCGTCCATGCGCTGCTGCTTGCCCCAGAGGTAGCGCAGCATGTCGTAGGAGAATTCGGGGCTCTCGAAGGCCGGGTGGGCCGGTATGCAGTCGTAGAGCCGGGGCATGTCACTCAGGTTGATGAACGGCGTGGTGCCGTAGGTCTCGTTGTCATCGTCATACTTGTCGTAGTCGCCCTGGGCGTAGGCTACGGTCATGGTGCAGACGAATGCTGCAAGCGCCAGACAGCGCAGAATCTTGTTTGTCATTGTCTTTAGAACTTATGAGTTTAGCGAATAAATTGTAAATTGTCAAATCGTAAATAAAAGCTTAGCAGTCCTCATCGTCGTTGAGCGAGATGGCATTGTTGTCCTTTGAATCATGGGGTCAGGGTCATGATTCGCCGCCCCATCGGCAGAGTCACTCAACCTGTCCCCGTGATTCTTCGTGCATCCTGCGATGGACAGCACGATGGTTATACCTATTATTATATATGTATAGAGTCTCTTTGCCATAATCGGGTGCAAAGATACTCAATTTTCGTCGAACAATCGAACAATTCGTTCTTTTTAACCCGATTGTAGCGTCATTTTGTCTCTTATGCAGTGTCTCAAAACTCTTTCGACATCAGATTCACGATAAAGTATTATTGGTATGAGTATCGCCTTCTCGGTTTATTTTCTCGGAAGTGCAAAAGAAAAGCGCGCTTTTCTTTTGCACTTCTCTCGTTTTTTCGTACCTTTGCCACAAAATTATCACAAAAGCCAAGAAAAAATGAAAAAGATTACGAAATGGATGCTTGCCGCCATCCTCACCATCAGCGGCACCACAGCAGTTAGTTTGTCGCTCACCTCCTGCCGGGAGGCTCGCGCCCAGGAAGACAACCCCGTGCAGCAGGTGGAGAGCACCGAGCTGATACGCACTTCACAGAGCTGGGACGGCGTCGACTTGCCCGACTACCTGGAGGGCCGCCCCGAGCTGGTGGCCGTGAAGTATGTGTTCCCCGCCGGCCAGAAGCTGGGCTGGCACCATCATCCCGTGATGAACTTCGGCGTGCTGGTGCAGGGCGAGCTGACCATCATTGGCCAGGACGGCAAGGAGAAGACCGTGCACGAGGGCGAATCGGTGGTGGAAATGGTGAACACCATCCACCACGGCGAAAACCGTGGCACGAAGCCCGTCATCCTCTACATGTTCTATCTCTCGCAAAAGGACCTGCCGCTGGCCGTGCAGCATCCTGAAATTCCGCTGGAATAAGCAAAAAGAAATCGCGAGTGGCTTCTCAGAAGTCACTCGCGATTTCGCTTTGTGTCGACACTTGGACTCGAACCAAGGACCCCCACCATGTCAAGGTGATACTCTAACCAGCTGAGCTATGCCGACTTTTTTTGCGTGCGCCTGACAGGACTCGAACCTGCACATCGTGAGATACTAGATCCTAAGTCTAGCGCGTCTACCAATTCCGCCACAGGCGCCCTTCAGGTCTTTTGCGGGTGCAAAGGTACTACTTTTCCACGAATCCACCAAATTTTTCGTTACTTTTCTTCTTCAGAAAAGAAAGTTATGGGTGTAAACCATTTTTTAACGCTGTTTTTTATGTCGTTCAACAGAAAAGTGTTAATTTTGCACTCAAATTAACGATAACTATGACCATCTTCTCATCAAGGCGTCCGCTGCTGACGCTTTTGCTTGTGGCATGCACTGCCCTGACAGCCTTTTCACAGCAGCAACTGCACATACATACTCACGCCAGAAATGCCTCGTGGGATTTTCCGCTGACGCTCGACAGCTTGCAGGAAATGACGCTCAGCGGCGACAGGAAGGCGCTGCAGCTACACGTGACCGGCTCCACCACCATGCCCTTCACGCTCACCCAGGTGGACAGCCTCACCATTGCCCAGGCCGACCCGCTGGAATCGAAAGACCCCTACCAGGTGTTTCAGCTTTACATTGCCACGACCGACGGGGCCGACATCACTTCGAAAGACTACTACAAGGACTGCTTCGTGATGGTGAACGCACGCGGCTCGTTCTCCAACTACTCGGCCAATGCCCAGGTGCGCGGACGCGGCAACAGCTCGTTCCTCTGGTACGACAAGAAGCCGCTGCGACTGAAGCTGAACGAGAAGCACAAGGTGCTGGGGCTGGACAAGGCCAAGAGCTGGGTGCTGCTGGCCAACTATCGCGACGTGACCGACCTGATGAACACCTATGTCTTTGAGACGGGACGCTGGCTGGGCCTGCCCTTCACCAACCACACCCGCTACGTGGAGCTGTTCGTCAACGGCGACTATCGCGGCCTTTATCAGCTCACCGAGCAGGTGCAGCAGGGCAAGAACCGCGTGAACGTGAGCGACGGGCGGGGCATCCTCATCACCCTCGACGTTGATGACGGACCGGGCGAGAGCCCCGATGCGCTGGACAACTGCTGGTCGAAGGTCTACCGCATGCCCCTCTGCGTGAAATATCCCGACGACAACCACTTCACCGCCAACACCGTTGACAGCGTGCGAACGGTCTTTGCCCAGCTGGAGCAGGCCATCAAGGACCAGGACTATGACCAGGTGAAGCAGCTCATCGACGTGGGCTCGTTCATCAAGTACCTGCAGCTGCAGGAGTATATATATAATGTAGAGCTGTCGGCTCCGCGCTCCATCTACCTCCATAAAGACGGCGACGGCCCGTGGGTGATGGGTCCGCTGTGGGACTTCGATGCCGGCTACGACTTCGACTGGGGCGACATGTATCATGGCCACACTTTCTTCTCCGACTATCGCGAAACCGTCATGGGCACCAACCCCCTGAAGCGCAACGGCAACTATAACTATGTGCCCCAGTTCTTCACCGACCTGTTCGGCTGTCCCGAATTCGTAGAGCAGTACAAGGCCCAGTGGGCCAGCGTGAAAGACAACATCGTCAGCCACGGATGGGACGAGTGCATGAAGTACGTGGAGCAGCTGCGCCAGACCAAGGCCATGGAGCGCGAGGGTCGGCGATGGCCCCTGACGGGCAAAAACTTCGAGACGGAGCTGGAAAAGATGCACCAATGGCTCATGAACCGTGCCGACTTCATGACCGACCTCATTGCCAACATTCCCGTGCCCGACACCACGAAGGTGACCGATGGCCAGCTGTGCGGCACGCTGAGCGTCAGTGCCACGATGAACTGGAACACGGGCTATCATCAGGCCGAGCAGATTCACGTGGACAAGGCCAAGGTGCTTGAGCTGATGGGACTCAGCGAGGGCGAGCTGGCCGAGCCTAACGTGCAGATCATTCCCCTGAACACCGACGGCAGCGAGGGTTGGAACGGCACCAACGGCGTCTTCGGCGGATGGTTCGATGCCGAAGGCAACCCTGGGGCCTATGCACAGGGCCACGTCTACATAGAGGTGTTCAACGACCTTTGGAACTGGAACTGCGGCCTGGAGCAGTGGCGCTGCTACGACGACCACCACACCGTCGTCATGCAGATACAGTACCCCCACCAGGGAACACTGAAGAAGGTCAACGTCGAAGTGAACTTCACCATAGAATCCTATTGGTAAATTATAACTAAAAAACTCAACAACTTAATAACTGAATAACTCAATAACTCATAAACTGAATAACTCATAAACTTAATAACTCAATAGCTATGAAGCGAATCTTTACTGTTTTGTGTCTGGCGGTATTGTTCTGCGTCAACGCAGCCGCTCAGAAGACCGTCTACATCCCCAACGAGTGGAAAAACCCCTGGCCCAGCGACTCGCTGCTTTACAAAGAGAGCGATCCCGATGGCAAGTACACCTGGTCGAAGACGCGCAGCGTGGAAAGCGACAACGTCATCATCTTCTGGGACAAGTATTACAAGACCAACCCCAAGAATCTGCCAAAGAGCGACTTCTACTACGTCGACATCGACGACCTGCTGCAGAAGTGCGAGGCCTTCTATGACCTGGAGATTAACAAGCTGGGCTTTGTAGACCCCGTCAACTCGAACCTCAGCAAGTATAAGGTGATGGTGCTGATGAACCACACCACCACGTGGACCTGCTATGGCGGCGGCTACGACTATCAGGTCAGCGCCCTCTGGCTGAATCCCTCTACCTGCAAGCCCGTGGGCCATTCCGTGGCGCACGAGGTGGGACACTCGTTCCACTACATGTGCTACGCCGAGCATAGCGGCCATCGCGACTCGCAGACCGACAACACGGGCTTCCACCTGGCTTGCGGCAACGGTCAGGCCATCTGGGAACAGACCGCCCAGTGGCAGGCCAACCAGTCCTATCCCGAGCTGATGTTCGACCAGAGCATCGGCATCTTCCGCAACAGCCACAACTATGCCTACAGCCACGAGTGGCACCGCTATCAGAGCTACTGGTTCCACTACTATCTGTGCCAGCACTATGGCGACATCACCACCGTGGCCCAGGTGTGGAACCAGCCCATGACCGGACAGAGCCGTGGCAACGCCACCGACTTCAACCAGGCCCTCATGGCCCTGAAGGGGCTTAGCGTGCGCGACCTGTTCAAGCTCTATTTCGACTACGCCTGCCACTGCGCCACGTGGGACTTCGACGTAGCTGCTCCTTATCGCGACCCCTACATCGGCGACCTTAACTATCGCTGCGTCATGCTTGGCGATCGTGAATACCAGGTGGCCCTGGCCAGCTGTCCGCAGGGCTCGGGCTTCAACGTCATCCCCCTGCAGGTGCCCGAGGCTGGCACGCAAGTGACCACCCACCTCACGGGACTGCGCATGGGCGCCACGCTGCAAGAGGCCGACCCCGGCGAGTACCTCAACGGTGACAGCCAGTTCCAGAAAGCCGAGAGCCGCCGCTACAACAGCGTGGCCTCGCGCTCCAGCCGTGGCTTCCGCATGGGCTACGTGGCCCTTATGCAGGACGGCTCGCGCCGCTACTTCTCGGAAGACAGCGTCTACTGCCAGGGCACCAGCCTCGTCACTGAAGACTATTCCTTCACCGTACCCGAGGGCGTCAGCCGCATGTGGCTCGTCGTCAGCCCCGCACTGAAGACCTACAATCAGCACAAATGGGACGAAACCATCGCAGCTGACGACATGTGGCCCTACAGTTTCCGCCTCGAAGGCACCGACGTGGGCAGCCGCGCCACCGTCTACGTAAGTCCCACGCTCGACGGACGTGAGGCCAGCAACATCACGCTCACCTACGACGTCAGCTTCCCACGCGACGCCCAGGGCTACTCGGGCACCAGCGTTGTCGTGGGCGGTCAGGCTGCCGCCATGCTCGGCACCGCCTTCCAGCTGCCCTTGAGCGACATCAGCTCGAAGATGCAGACTTGGCAGGCCAGCGGCCCCTCGACGGGAAAAATCATGTTCTACGGCGTCAACGCCAACGGCCAGCTGGCACAGAGCGGCTCCACGGCCAACGGCTACGGCCACTGGTTCAACGCCAGCGGCAACGTCAGCGACTGGGGATCGGGCTACGTCTTCTCAGAGTTCAGCGGCGGTGCGCTCAGCTTTAGCCTGGGACAATATCCAGGCCGCAGCACCAACGGCTCGAAGTACACCATCCGCCAGGCCCTGCGCTACCGCGTGTCGGCCACACAGTATGCCGTGGCCACCTTTGTGTTCAACATCACCGTCGGTGGCCCCGCCTCGGCCACGCTAAGCAACATCGACTACACCGTGCCCACCGCCATCAGCACCGTAGCCGCCCAGCCCGCAGACCATCGCTATTTCGACCTGCAGGGCCGCCCCGTCAGCCAACCGCAGAAGGGGCTTTACATACAGAATGGCCGCAAGGTGGTGATCCGTTAGGATGAAGCCCCCTCACCTATCCTCTTATGCGACAACCCAGGCCTGCTTTTGGCCTGGGTTGTCGTTTTCTCTGCCACCTTGTCGCAAAGATTTATCAGCTCCACGATTCAGTCAGACACGTGGGAAATGGAGGAACTGGGCACGTTGACGTTTACGGCGCAGAACAAGCTCAACTCGTCGGACATTCCCATGAGCGGCTGGTTTTTGCCCAGCGCGGGCCAGTGGATGTTGGCCCTGAAGGGCGTTGGCGTGGAGTTCCAGAACGACAAGTTCACGCCCGAGGGCCAGGCCGGCACCGACAAGCTGAACAATCTGTTCCAGTTCATCGGCACGAAACTGCTGACCAAGGCCCAGGAAGACGAGCAGAAATATGACAACAAGCTCTGCGGCTACTGGACCTCGACGGAATATGCCCAGAGCGAGAACGACGCCACTCGCACCAAGGTCTACCGCATCAACTTCCAGGAGAACGAGAGCGGCATCAGCATCGACACCTGCCCGAAGACCAAGCTCAACTTCGTCAGACCCTTCATAGCCTTCTAAGCTGTCAGGCGAAGACAAGCTAATGAAAATAAGAGAGCAGCCCCGGCGGGCTGCTCTCTTATTTATATATAATAATGTGTAGCTACCTTTACTTCACCACCACTTTCTTGCCGTTCATGATGTAGAGGCCCTTCTGCGGCTGGCTGACGGGACGTCCCATGAGGTCGAACACCTTGTCGGCCTGGCGGCTGGGCTGAGCCACGTTGCTGATGCCAGTGTAGATGGCGGGCGAAACGAACGTAACGTTGTAGACATACTGCTTGTTGTCGATCATGAAGCAGAACTTGCCCTGAGCGATGAAGTCGTCGGCCACTGCCTCGTTGCTGTAGACGCTGAGCGTTCCCATCTCGCCCGACTGCTCGATGCTGAAGAAGGTGTTGCCCTCCAGGCTGTAGTAGCCGTTGGTGTCGAAGCCCAGTCCGTCGAAGCAGTTCTGGCCCTCGCCATACATGCCGCTGTCGAGCAGTCCGCGCAGGTACTTGTTCTGGTCGTTCAGCAGGTCGTCAACGGTGACGCCCAGTGCCGTGGCTGCTTTCGAGAGGTCGATGTCGATGGCCATATCCTCAGTGCTGACAGGGAGAACAATGTCTTCCTCGCCCACCACTTCGGCCTTCACAATGCTCTCGACGAAGCTGACGCTGATGTTGAAGGTAATCATATCGCCAGTCGGTCCATTGACCAGGAAGAGCTGCGTCTTGAACACGTCACCCACCTTGTTGGTACCGGGATACTGGAAGAACTGGAAGGTGCCGTTAGCAGCATAGCAGATGCCCACGGGACTTGACGACGACCATGTACTTACGCGACCGTCGGCATCGAGCCAGAAGCCAGGCTTAGGATCGCAGCTGTACTTATCGGAATAGTCGCTGCCGGTGGCTTCGGCATTGGCGTCGGTGGCCAGACCATAGAGCTTCACGTCGGTGGTTCCAAGTATGCGCTCAAGCACGCCGAGGTCGATAGACCAGGTTTCCTCAATGGCATAACTGTCGGCGCTGGGCACGGCCTGCACGCCGAAGCTGATGGTGCGCACGTTGGTGAACTCGTCGTTCACTTCACCTGGCTTCACCACGATGAGGTGAACGTCATAGGCAAAATACTTGTCGCCATCGGCTCCGTTGAAGAAGTAGAGGTGAGCGGTGCGCTCGTCGCCTACCGTCAGTACGTTGGGATACTGACCCACGTTGAAGCTGGTCAGGTCGGGCAGGTTGGTGGTGGCGTCGGGAGCGTTGGTAGGCTCAACGAACATGGCGGCATTGGCGCCCCATCCGCATACGAAGCCATCGTTGTCAAACCAGAAGCCACCGTTGTTGGCTGTGGTGTTAGCAAAGCTGTTGCTGGCGTCGAGGGCACGGATGCGCAGGTCGCTGGTTTCGCAGCCCAGTGCCGAGGCAATGGCAGCCAGGTCGGGCTGCACCACCTTTGGCGTATAGTCGGATGTGGGCTCCTGCTCCACGTCCACGGTGGCCTCGCCCACCTTGGTGTAGCCCTCCAGGCCGGTGCCCTGCTCCACCTCGGTAATCTTGAGGTTGATGCGCAGGCGGAAAGCCTTGTTGCCATAGATGAAGTAGAGGTAGGTGAAGAACGACTCGCCACCCTGCATCTTGCTGGGGAACTGGCCGATGCGGAACTTCAGCATGTCGGTCTCGGCGGTGTAGCCAATTTCAGCAAGATAGAAGTAGCAACCTTCGCTGTGGCCGGTGCTGGCGCACTCGCCAGTGGCTTCCTTGCCGCCCACGCGGATGTCGGTGTACCAGAAGCCGGGTTCAGGAGTGGCGGTGAAGGCATTGGTCAGCGTGTCCTGCTTATCCACCGTTTCCATGTCGTAGCGGGTGGTGTAGACCATCTGCGACATGGCTTCCTGAAGGAACGATGCGTCGGGCAGGCCCAGCTTTTCCACCACGTCGTCGAGCTTCAGCTCGTAGACGTCGGCATCGTAGCTGGTGCGAGGCAGCTGCTCGGCGTCGAAGGTCTTCTCTACCACCACGTTCTGGTCGGACTCCTTGAGCGACTTAATCTCGGGGAGCACCAGGGGCTCGAGGAACTTGATGGTAACGTCGAAGGTGGCTTCCTTGTCGTTGTACTTCAACACGAACTTGGGGTTGAACACGTCCGTGGCAGCGCACTGGTTGGGGAACTGGCCAATGTTGATGGTGAAGGTGCCGGCTGTGGCATCCCAAGCCAGGGTGTTGTACCAGCGCAGGGCAGAGTTGTCTTCAGACCATCCCTGGGGCAGGCCTTCGGCGTTCACCCAGAAACCGCCCTTCGTGCCCTGGGTGTAGTTGGCGCTGAGGCCGTCGGGCACGGTGAGGTAGAACAAGTCGTCGGTGCCCGATGTCCAGGAATCGAGGGCCGAAGCCAGCGTAGCGGCATCGGTGCCCACCTGGGTGGCCACTTCGGCGAGACTGAACTCAACGGGAGCCGTGTCATAGTTGTTGGCTACCCGCTGTTCGTAAGTGCCCGTGAACTGAGCGTTGGCCGACAGTCCAAACAGGCAAGCTGCTGCAAGAAGCAGGTTACGGAGTAAGAATCTCTTCATAATGCTTTTAGAATGTTAGGTTATAAAAAATGTTTGTTAGCTATGTGCCTGCAAAGATAGGAATAATTCTTGAATCGCGCAAGAAAAAAGACGTAAAAATTACACCCCTTCTTTCTTTTTCCCCACCCTGCCCCATCGACGTGTGGCGATGGGGTAAAAATGCGGGGCGGCGCCACGTGAAAAAATCTCACGTGAGATTTTTTCACGCGGAGGCTTCCCAGAAAAATTTCTCACGTGAGATTTTTTCACGGGAAGGCCTCCCAGAAAATTTTCTCACGTGAGATTTTTTCACGCGCCGTACCCGCGCTTTTTCAGGGCATGGCAAGACGCCACTTTCTCCCCTCCCTTGTAGGGGAGGGGCTGGGGGTGGGGTCAGTATATCCCTTACACTGGAAACGGGGCCATTCAGCTGGCCAGCAGCTGGCGGGCAAACTCAATGATGGTGTCGCGGCCACGGGCAAAGTCGGCATCGGTGATGTCCACCCGGTAGTCGGGATCGATGCCGAACTCGATGCTCTGGCGCTGGGCGTCGTAGGTGGGCACGGCCGAGAAGCGCACGCTCCACCCGTTGGGCAGCGACGAGCTGAAGGGCATGCCGGCGCCGCCGCCCGTGTGGTCGCCCACGATCTTGGCCTGCGGCAGGGCCTTCATGTACATGACAAACTCGTTGGCGGCGCTGTAGACGTGGCGGTTGGTGAGCACCACGACGGGCTTGTGCCAGCGCAGGTTGCTCGATGGCTCCAGATAGTGAGGCTCCATGGACGAGAACTCGCCGTGGCCAGGGCCGGTCTTGTGCTGGACGTAGCCCACCAGCGTCTTCTCCTGGCAGAAGCGGGCCGCCAGCTTGTCGGCATTGGTCAGGTCGCCGCCGCCGTTGTTGCGGATGTCGATGATGATGCCTTGACAGAGCATCATGTGCATCAGCACATCGTCAAGGTTGCCCTCGCCAATAGGCGAAGAGAAACTCTCATAGCGAATGTAGCCAATGTTGTCGTCGAGGATGCGATAGTCCAGGCCCGACGCAATTTTGTAGTCGGTGCCCATGTAGCGGCGCAGGAGCGTGTCGCTGAAGTTGGCGGGATAGTTTTCATACCACGACCAGTAGCGCCCGTAGTCGTGGGAGGCCGAGAGGTTGACGTGGCCGTCGCGCAGCTCGCCGAGCATCTGGGTGAGCACCTCGAAGAGCTGCATCTGGCTCATGTCGTCGTCCACGCGCACGCGATACTTATCATATACGGCCTGCCAGTCGAGGCCTATCTCGTGCTGCTTGTAGTCCAGGAAACAATAGTGGCGGTCGATGATGCGCCAAAGGGCCTCGAAATTGCCTTGGGGCGTGTCGTCGAACTCCTCCTCGTCCACACAGGAGAGACATAGCGCCGAGACCAAACCAATAAGGAAAAACAGTATTTTCCGCATTCAGATATCCTATTTTAGCGGCAAAATTACGAAAAAACGCGCAGACGGCGAAAGAAACGGGCGATTTTTTTTTGCGCAGAATGGGAAAACTTTTGTATCTTTACAGGGAATAAATAGTTTTAACTAAGTAATATGCAAAAAATAAGTTGGGATTTTTCGAGGTACGAGGTACGTTGAAACCATGAGTGCCAACAAGCAGTACCGCAGGATGATGATGGCTTTGGAGACCTGCTTCAGCGGAAAGTGGGGCGAGGAACTTACTGGCATACCCGACCTGCTGGTGCTCACCGCCGCCAGTCCCTATGAGACCAGCAAGGCCGACAGCTTCAGCCAGGAGCTGGGCGTCTTTGTCAGCAACGCCTTTACCCGTGCTTTCAGGTCGGAGCTTCTGAAGTTTGAAGACACGTCGTTCTACAATCTCTACATGTCGCTGCACAAGGCCACCAACGGCTCGCACGTGTCCATCTACAACGAGACAAACTATGGCTCGGTCTATAGCAACAGCATCGGGGATTACTTCCCGCTATAGCCCGTGTCAACTTCTGAGTAACGAGGGAAAGGCTGCGCCTTACAGCCCTTTGATGACGCCCAGCATAAGGCTGTGGCTCAGCACGTGCTGCTTGAGGTTGTTCACGCGCAGCTGCTGATAGTCGCCCAGATAGCCCACGGAAAGGGCGAGGGTGCGTCCTACCTTGTGCGACAGTGACAATTGCTGGCGGAACGAGGGTTGCGAGACGAAGGTTGTGGGCACCAGGTTGTGGTCGTAGTTGCCCTGGGAAAAGAGTTCATAGTAGGACTGCCCATAGTTTGGGCTGAAGGCCACGCCCACTAAGGGCAGCTCCACCTCGTAGCGCAGCACGGCACGCCCCAGCTTGTTCATGGCCTCGCTTTTGAACAGCCGGAACTGCCAAGTGGCAATGGCCGAAGGCATGAGCTGCAAGCTCAGGCGGCCCTGGGCGGGATTGTTTGAGTTGCGCGTGTTATAAATGAAGCCCACGCCCAGGTTGGCCACGGCGCCTGCCTGCAGGCTTACCCGATTGTTCAGCAGGTGCCAGCCCCGATAGCGTCCCAGCATGAAATGATAGTCGCCCGCCAGCGTCGACTCGTTGTCGGCGCGGTCCTTGGCAGTGCCATACTGCACCTGATGCTGCACCAGGGTAGTCCAGCGAGACTCAGGCTTCGTCCAGCGCGTGCCCGAGAGGAAGGTGATGGCCTCGCCACGAAACTTTTCCTGCGACAGATAGGTGTCGAGCACCTGCATCGAGCCCGAGCCCAGCTGATAGAAGGTCTGAGCCCACAGCGGGCCGGCTGGCCAGAGCAGCAGCAACAGCCCCACGACCCACGCCCATTTGCTATTCTTCATCGGGGAAAAGTCTTAGTTGTCCGGTCATTTCGTCGATTACCTGCTGCTGGCTTTTGCCGGCATCGGGGTCGAGTATGGGTTCTTCGGCTTCGACGGGCTCTTCAGGCTCTTCGGCCTCTTCGGGGAACCTGACGGGCTCCAGCTCCACGATGCTCTCCACCTCGTAGGTGCTGATGCGCTTGCCCTTGGCCTTGAAGCCCTTCACGGCAATGAACTGCTCGGCGTCGATGTCTTCCTTGCCACGGAACTCGTCCTTGCCGCCATAGGTCACGCCCACGAGAGGGAAGGCCTGGTCGCTGAGGAGCACCAGTTTCGAGAGGGGGTTCTCGCCCAGGAAGTTCTGCTTACGCTTTGATGCCTCCATGAGGAATCGCTTCATGTAGGGGTATCCTTGGTTGTCGGCATCGAAGAGCACGGCTGTCCACACCTTGTCGGGCTGGAACTTCTCGATGCGCAAGATGTTGTCCTCGTAGTGGTTGTTCAGGTCGAAGTTAGAGAGATAGAAGTCGCCATTAGGCAGCACCACCAGTATCTGGTCTTCGTCGAAGAACTCGCCCAGCAGGCGTCCGTGCTCGTCGTAGTTCAGTCGGTTCACGTCGGGGTCGAACCACACCTTTCGTCCGCCCAGGGTGCTGTGGCCCTGGCTCTTTAGGGCAATGCGGTGAACGGGTTTCTTGGTGAGCAGGTTGCCCTTCGAGGCGCGGCCCTTGATGAGGATGTCGGCAAACGAACGTTCGAGGAAGATGCTGGCTCGCGGATTGGCCGCCTGCACGGAGGCGTCGAGCGTTACCTTGATCACCTCGGCCTCGCCGTTGGGGTTGGCGGTGAAGTAGAGGATGCGCGAGCCCGGCGTGCCCTGAGTGAGGTCGTATTCGCGGTCGCGGGTGATGCCCGTGATGTTGAATCGCTTCATGTAGCAGGGGCCGGCCTTGCCGTCGCGATATACTACATTATATATAGTACGCTTGTCGCTCTTCTTGAACACGGCGAGCCAGAGCAGGTTCTTGCCCACGAAGAGCTTTTCGGCCACGCGCACCACCTTGTACTTTCCGTCGCGATAGAAGATGACGATGTCGTCGATGTCGGAGCAGTTGCACACGAACTCGTCCTTCTTCAGCCCCGTTCCTATGAAGCCCTCCTGCCGGTTGACGTAGAGCTTCTGGTTGGCTTCGGCCACCTTGGTGGCCTCGATGGTGTCGAAGTTCTTGATTTCCGTCAGCCGTGGGTGGTCTTTGCCATACTTGTCCTTGAGGAACTGGAACCAGGCGGCCGTCACCTCCACCAGGTTGGCCAGGTCGTGGTCTATCTGCTCAATCTCGGCCTTGATGCGGGCCATCAGCTCGTCGGCCTTTTCCTTATTGAACTTCAGTATGCGCTGCATTTTTATCTCCAGCAGGCGCAGGATGTCGTCCTTCGTCACCTCGCGCACCAGCCGGGGGTAGTAGGGTGTCAGGCGTTCGTCAATATGCTCGCACACCTTGTCCACGTTGGGGGCTTCCTCGAATTTCTTGTCCTTGTAGATGCGTTCTTCAATGAAGATTTTCTCCAGACTCTGGAAGTGCAGCTGCTCCAGCAGCTCGTTCTTTCTGATTTCCAGCTCCTGCCGAATGAGGTCCTTGGTGCGCTCGGTGCTGTGGATGAGCACGTCGCTCACGGTGAGGAACTGGGGCTTATCGTCCTTGATGACGCAGCAGTTGGGCGAGATGTTGATTTCGCAGTCGGTAAAGGCATAGAGGGCGTCGATGGTTTTGTCGCTGCTCACGCCGGGGGCCAGGTGCACCAGTATCTCGACCTGCGCCGAGGTGAGGTCGTCGACGTGGCGGGCCTTGATCTTGCCTTTTTCTATGGCCTTGGTAATGCTTTCGCAAAGGGTGGACACGGTTTTGGTGAAGGGCAGCTCGCGAATGACCAGCGTCTTCTGGTCGAGTTTCTCAATCTTAGCCCTCACCTTCAGCACGCCGCCGCGCTGGCCGTCGTTATATTTGCTCACGTCAATGGAGCCGCCCGTCTGGAAGTCGGGGTAGAGGTGGAACTCCTCGCCATGCAGATAGCTGATGGCGGCATCGCAAATCTCGTTGAAGTTATGGGGCAGGATTTTCGACGACAGGCCCACGGCAATGCCTTCGGCGCCCTGCGAGAGCAGCAGGGGGAACTTCACGGGCAGGGTGATGGGCTCCTTGTTGCGGCCGTCGTAGCTGAGCTGCCACTCGGTGGTCTTGGGGTTGAACACGGTGTCGAGGGCGAATTTCGACAGGCGCGCCTCGATGTATCGTGGCGCGGCGGCACGGTCGCCCGTGAGAATGTTGCCCCAGTTGCCCTGGGTGTCCACCAGCAGGTCTTTCTGTCCCAGCTGCACCAGTGCGTCGCCTATGGAGGCATCGCCGTGGGGGTGGAACTGCATGGTGTGGCCCACGATGTTGGCCACCTTGTTGTAGCGGCCGTCGTCCATGCGCTTCATCGAGTGGAGTATGCGTCGCTGCACGGGCTTCAGTCCGTCCTCGATGTGAGGTACGGCGCGTTCGAGTATGACATACGACGCATAGTCCAGAAACCAGTTCTGGTACATGCCGCTGAGGTGATGAACCACCGCAGCGTCGAAACGGTTGGCAGGTTTATAGTCGGAATGGCCCTCAGCCAGTTCCTCTATCTCCTCTATTTTGTCGTCCATTCTGTTTCAGGTTTTCTTTTTAATTCGGCAAAGATACAACAAAAAAATGGAAAAAAAGAAAAATCGGGCGACTTTTTTTCATGGGGCGCCTCCGCGTGAAAATTTCTCACGTGAGATTTTTTCACGGGAAGGCCTCCCAGAAAAAAATCTCACGTGAGATTTTTTTCCCTGCCGTTCCCCCCTATGCTGCAACACTGTTGCAGCAAAGAGAAACGGCGGCCCAGGGGGCTTTTTGGGCCCTTGCGAAAAAAAAGGGCCACTTTGGTTGGTCAATCAAAATAATGTTTGTACCTTTGTAGCCAGATAAATCACTAAAAACCCATTCATGCTATGAAAAGAACCCTTTCCATGCTCACGCTATGGCTGATGATGGCCCTACTGGCTATGGCCCAACAGCCAAAGATGATTCAAACCGACGTGCCCCAGCGGCCGGCCGGCCAGCGCGACGTGCTACAGCTCACAGCCCCGCCCATGAAGGTGGTGCGCGTGGGATTCATCGGCTTGGGCATGCGCGGCCCGGGCGCCGTGGAGCGCTTTGCACAGATAGAGGGCACCGACGTGAAGGGCCTTTGCGACGTGGAGGCCGCCCGCGTGGAGGCCTGCCAAAAACTACTGGAGAAACACGGAAGGCCACGCGCCACCGCCTATAGCGGATCGACCGAGGCATATAAGAAGATGTGCGAACGAAAGGACATCGACCTCATCTACATTGCCACCGACTGGGTTCACCACGTGCCACTGGCCCTCTACGCCATGGAGCACGGCAAGCACGTGGCCATAGAGGTACCCGCTGCCATGGATATGGACGAGATTTGGCAGCTCATCAACACCTCGGAGCGCACCCGACTGCACTGCATGATGCTGGAGAACTGCGTCTATGACTTCTTCGAGCTCTCGGCACTGAACATGGCCCAGCAAGGACTCTTTGGCGAGGTGCTGCATGTGGAGGGCGCCTACCAGCACAACCTGGACGACTTCTGGACAGCCTACTGGAACAACTGGCGACTGGACTTCAACGCCCGCCACCGAGGCGACGTCTACCCCACCCACGGAATAGGCCCCGACTGCCAGGTGCTGAACATCCATCGCGGCGACCGCATGGACTATCTCGTGGCCATGGACACCAAGCCTTATAACGGCCCCCGCGTGGCAAAGAAACTGACGGGCAAGGACTGTCCCGACTTTGCCAACGGCGACCAGACCTCGACCCTCATCCGCACCGCCAAGGGCAAGACCATGCTCATCCAGCACGACGTGCTGACGCCGCGCCCTTACAGCCGCATGTTCCAAGTGGTGGGCAGCGACGGCTATGCCAGCAAATATCCCGTGAACCAGCTCCTCTTCCGACAGGAGCAGCTGGCCGGAAGCGGCATTCCCGACCACGAAAACCTGAATGCCCACTCGCCGCTGCCCGACAGCCTCTGCCAGGCCATGCTGCATAAATATCTGCCCGCCTTTGTGAAGGAGCTGGAGGAAAAGGCCCGCCGCGTGGGCGGCCATGGCGGCATGGACTTCCTCATGGACTATAGGCTCATCTACTGCCTGCAAAACGGGCTGCCGCTCGACATGGACGTCTACGACATGGCCGAGTGGTGCTGCATAGGTCCCCTGTCGCGCCTCTCGCTTGAGAACGGTTCCATGCCGGTGGCCATCCCTGACTTCACCCGTGGCGGCTGGGACCGCATCAAGGGCTTCAAGTATGCTTTCAAGGAGTAGCACCATGAACAGCCAGCAGCTCATCAGCACCTGCAAGGCCTTCTGCCTGGAAGGCACGCTCAAGGAGGTAACCCCCTTGGGCAACGGCTTGATTAACGACACCTATCTGGCCCAGACGGCCGAGGCCGACCTGCCCGACTACGTGCTGCAACGCATCAACCACGCCGTGTTCACCGACGTGGAGCTGCTGCAACACAACATCGAGGCCGTGACCGCCCACCTGCGCCACAAGCTGGAGGCTGAGGGCATCGGCGACATCGACCGTCGGGTGCTGCGCTTCATGCCTACGCCCCAAGGAAAGACCTACCACTTCGACGGCCAAAACTACTGGCGCATGTCGGTATATATTCCCCGCACACTCACCATCGACGAGGTGACGCCCCAGAGCGCCTACGCCTGCGGCATGACCTTCGGCCACTTTGAACAGCAGCTCACCGACCTGAAGGAGCCGCTGGGCGAGACCATTCCCGATTTCCACAACATGGAACTGCGCCTCAGCCAGCTGAAGCAGGCCGTGGCCGCCGACCGCGCCGGACGCGTGGCCACCGTGGGGCCGGAACTGGACCTCATAGCCCAGCACGCCGGCCAGATGGCACTGGCCGAGCAGCTGCACCGACAGGGACGGCTGCCCAAGCGCATCTGCCACTGCGACACGAAGGTGAACAACATGCTTTTCGACCAGGAGGGCAAGGAGGTGCTCTGCGTCATCGACCTCGACACCGTCATGCCCGCCTACGTCTTCTCTGACTATGGCGACTTCCTGCGCACCGCCGCCAACACCGTGGCCGAGGACTGGCCCGAGCTGGCCGACGTGGACTTCCGATGGGATGTCTTCGAGGCCTTCACTCGTGGCTATCTGCAGTCGGCTGCCAGCTTCCTCACGCCTGTGGAGCGAAGCCACCTGCCCTTTGCCGCGATGCTCTTCCCCATGATGCAGGCCGTGCGCTTCCTGGCCGACTACCTGAACGGCGACACCTACTACAAGACATCCTACGCCGACCATAACTTGGTGCGCACGCGCAACCAGCTGCGCCTGTTCAGGCAGGTGCTGGCCCGCCGGCAGGACATGGAGCAATTTGTGGAAAGCTGTTAACAAGCATTTCGAGCACGTTATGAAATACGTATCACTGCCCCCCACCACCGAAGAACGGCACCTGTCGTTCTATCTGGCCATGGAGGAATATCTGGCCCGCTGCACCGACGAGCCCGACCTGCTGTTCCTCTGGCAGGTGGAGCCCACCGTCATCTTCGGACGCAACCAGCAGATGGAAAACGAAGTGAACGTAGAATACTGCCAGCAGCACGGCATAGAGATGTACCGGCGGAAAAGCGGCGGCGGATGCGTCTATGCCGACCGCGACAACGTGATGTTCTCCTACATCACGAAGGACGAAGAAGTGGGGCTCACCTTCAGCCGTTTCCTGGGCATGCTGCAACTGGTGCTCAGGAAAATGGACATACAGAGCACCAGCACCAGCCACAACGACCTGCTCATCGACGGACGCAAGGTGAGCGGAGCGGCATTCTATCACCTGCCCGGACGCAGCATCGTCCACGCCACCATGCTCTACGACACCAACATGGACCACATGCTCAACGCCATCACACCCGCCCGCCAAAAGCTGGAGGCTAAGGGCATCAAGAGCGTGCGCCAGCGCATCACCCTACTGAAGGACCACACCTCGCTGAGCCTGGACGAGTTTAAGCAGCTGGCACGCCAGACGCTCTGCACCGGCGAGCTGAAGCTGGCCTACGACGAGGTGGCGGCCATCAAACAGCTGGAGCAAGAATACCTGCGCCAGGAGTTCATCATGAGAATGTAATCACCATTGCTAACCATAAACCCCATCAGCTTATGAAAAGAACCTGTCTTTATGACAAACACGTGGCCCTGGGCGCCCTGATGTCACCCTTTGCAGGCTACGACATGCCCATACAGTACACCAACATCACCGACGAGCACCAGGCCGTGCGCCAGGCTTGCGGCGTATTTGATGTCAGCCACATGGGCGAGGTAAGCGTGCGCGGCAAGGATGCCGAGCGCTATGTGCAGCACATCTTCACCAACGACGTCAGCGGTGCTCCCCAAGGGAAAATCTTCTACGGCATGATGTGCTATCCCAATGGCGGCACCGTGGACGACCTGCTGGTCTATAAGATGGCGGTGAGTACCAGCCATCTGGGCGAGCAGGAGTTCTTCCTCGTTATCAACGCTGCCAACATCGACAAGGACTGGGCCTGGATGCAGGAGCAGGCTCAGGGCTTCGACATTGACCTGCAGAACAAGTCGGACGACTACGGACAGCTGGCCGTGCAAGGGCCGGAGGCCGAGAAGGTGATGGAGGAAGTGCTGCAGCTGCCGTGCAAGGAGCTGGAGTTCTACACCGCGAAAGTCACCCATCCCTTGGAGAAGACGGGAGAGACCGTCATCATCAGCCGAACAGGCTATACGGGCGAGGACGGATTTGAAATCTATGCCTCACCCGACTATATCAACGAATGCTGGGACAAGCTCATGGCCAGCGGCGGACGCTGCAAGCCCTGCGGACTGGGATGTCGCGACACCTTGCGCTTCGAGGTGGGGCTGCCCCTCTATGGCGACGAGCTGAGCCAGGACATCACGCCCATCATGGCCGGGCTGGGCATCTTCGTCAAACTCGACAAGGAGGGAGGCTTCATCGGACGCGACGCGCTGGCCCGACAGAAGGCCGAAGGCGTGGAACGCAAGCTCGTAGGCATCGAACTGAAGGACAAGGCCATTCCTCGCCACGGCTACACCGTGCTCAACGCCGAGGGAGAGCCCATCGGCGAGGTGACCACCGGCTATCACACCATCTCCTCAGACAAGAGCGTCTGCATGGCACTCGTCGACAGCCGCTACGCCAAGCTCGACACCCCCCTGCAGATTCAAATACGCAAGAAGGTGTTCCCCGGCGTGGTGGTGAAGAAACGTTTCTATGACAAACATTATAAAAAGTAATACATTATGGCAAAAGTAATTGAAGGACTCTATTACAGCGAGTCACACGAGTATGTAAAAGTAGTGGGCGATGAAGCCTACATTGGCATTACCGACTATGCGCAGAACGCGCTGGGAAATGTGGTCTACGTAGACCTGCCCGAGGTGGACGACGTGGTAGAAGCCGGCGAGGAATTTGGCGCAGTGGAGAGCGTGAAAGCTGCCAGCGACATCATTGCTCCCGTCAGCGGCACCATCGTCGAAGTGAACGAGGCCCTGGACGACCAGCCCGAGCTGCTGAACCAAGATGCCTATGAGAACTGGATCATAAAAGTGCAGCTCAGCGACAAGGCAGAGCTCGACAAACTGATGGACGCACAGGCCTATGAGCAGTTCTGCAAGTAAATATTTCCCCCACACCGAGGCTGACTTGCAAAGCATGTTGCAGCGCGTGGGCATTGGCTCGCTCGATGAGCTATACGCCGACGTGCCGGAGCAAATCCGCTTCCGTGGCGACTACCAGCTGCCGGAGGAGATGAGCGAGCTGGAGGTGAGGAAACTGTTCGACGAGCTGGGCCGTCAGAACAAGCAGCTGACGTGCTTTGCAGGAGCCGGCGTCTACGACCACTACACGCCTGCCGTCATTCCGCAACTGCTGCAACGCTCGGAGTTCCTCACCAGCTACACACCCTATCAGGCAGAGATCTCACAGGGCACCCTGCACTACATCTTCGAGTTCCAGTCGATGATGGCCGAGCTGACAGGCATGGATATCAGCAACGCTTCGATGTACGACGGCACCACCGCCACCGCCGAGGCGCTGATGATGGCCGTGGCCGCAGGCAAAAAGCAGAAGAAGGTGCTGGTGAGCGAAACACTCGACCCGAAGACGATGGCCGTCGTGAAGACTTATGCACATTTCCACGGCATAGAGCTGGAAATGATTCCCCGCGACGAAAAGACGCACTGCACCACCGACTTCGGCTATCTGCAGCAGCAACTGGACCAGCACCCCAAGGAGTACGCGGCCGTGCTGGTGCAACAGCCCAACTTCTACGGCATCGTCGAGGACTATACTGGTTTTGCCGAGGCCATCCACGCTGCTGGCGCGCTGTTCGTCATGAACGCCGCAGCCGCCAACTTGGCCGTACTGAAGACCCCTGGCGAATGGGGAGCCGACATTGCTTGCGGCGACGGCCAGAGCCTGGGCATTCCCATGCAGTGGGGAGGTCCCTACGTGGGCTATCTGTGCTGTACGGAGAAGCTGATTCGCAAAATGCCTGGCCGCATCGTGGGCAAGACGCAGGACAATCGTGGCCAGAGGGCCTTCGTGCTCACCCTGCAGGCTCGCGAGCAGCACATCCGCAGGCAGAAAGCCACCAGCAACATCTGCTCGAACCAGAGCCTCATGGCTTTGTGGGCCACCGTCTACTTGTCGCTCATGGGCAGGCAGGGCTTGAAAGAGGCCGCTGAGCTGAGCTATGCCGGCGCCCACTACCTGCTGGACCAGCTGCAAGGAACCGGACATTTCCGTTATTGCTTCGAGCGTCAGCCCTTCTTCAACGAGTTCTGCGTGAGCTGTGACCACGACATCGAGGCCTTGCAGAAACGCTGCATCGAGGCTGGCTTCATGGCCGGCGTGAGAGTTGACGACGACAAGCTGATGCTCGCCGTCACCGAGAAGCGCACGAAAGAAGAGATTGACGAATTAGTAAAAATCATGAACCCCGACGCGCAATGAACAACAAACTTTACGGAAATCTGATATTTGAGCTTTCGCAACCCGGGCGCAAAGGCTACTCACTGCCCAAGAATCGTTACGGCGAGGGCTACCGCGTGCCACAGGAGCTGCGCCGCCAGGAGGACGCCCTGCTGCCCGAATGTGACGAGCTGACCGTGGTGCGCCACTACACCAATCTTTCAAACAACAACTTTGGCGTCGACACAGGCTTCTATCCCTTGGGATCATGTACCATGAAGTACAATCCGAAAATCAACGAGGAGATGGCCGCCCTGCCGCAGTTTCAGAACCTGCACCCCTTGCAGCCGGCAGAGACCACCGTCGGAGCGCAAGCTGTCTGCACGTTGCTCTGTCGCGCCCTGTGCCAGCTCACGGGTCTGCACGCCTTCACGCTGAAGCCCTTTGCCGGCGCCCATGGCGAGCTGACGGGACTGATGATTATCAAGGCCTACCACGAGAGCCGTAACGACATGCAGCGCACAAAGGTCATCGTGCCCGACAGCGCCCACGGCACCAATCCCGCCAGCGCCGCCGTCTGTGGCCTGGACATCGTGGAAGTGAAGTCTACGCCCACGGGACTGGTAGACCTGGATGATCTGAAGCGACTGGTGGCCGAGCAAGGCCCCAGTATAGCCGCCATGATGATGACCAACCCCAACACGCTGGGACTCTTCGAGCGGCAAATTCCAGAAATAGAGCAGTTAATCCACGAATGCGGCGGACTGATGTACTACGACGGCGCCAACCTGAACCCCATGCTGGGCGCAGCCCGACCGGGAGACATGGGCTTCGACGTGATGCACATCAACCTCCACAAGACCTTCTCCACGCCCCATGGCGGCGGCGGTCCTGGTGCCGGTCCCGTTGGCGTTCGTGAAGGACTGGAGCAGTTCTTCCCAAAGGTGAGCCCCTACCACGGAAACTTCGCCGTGGCCATCCGCGCCTACGCCTACATTCTCTCGCTGGGCCGCGAGCACATCAAAGAAGTTGGCCCCTTGGCCACGCTCAACGCCAACTACATCAAAGAGAGCCTGAAGGATGTCTACGAACTGCCCATCGACGGACTGTGCAAACACGAGTTCGTGTTCGACGGACTGAAGGACAAGTCGACCGGCGTGACGACGATGGATGTGGCGAAGCGCCTGCTGGACTACGGCTACCACGCACCCACCATCTACTTCCCCCTGCTGTTCCACGAGAGCCTGATGATAGAACCTACCGAGAACGAATCGAAAGAAACGCTCGACGCCTTCATCAGCGTGATGCGCCGGATAGCCGAGGAGGCCAAGAGCCAACCCGACGAGGTGAAGAGCGCGCCCCATCTGACGCCCATAGGCCGGGTGGACGACGTGCTGGCTGCCAAGCATCCCATCGTAACTTTCAAGCAACTCATCCATGATGCAGACTGACCTTATGATCATCGGCGCGGGGCCTGGTGGCTACCGCGCCGCTTCCTTTGCAGCCCAGAGGGGGCTGAAAGTCGTGGTCTTCGAGCCTGCCCATCTGGGCGGCACCTGCCTGAACGAGGGCTGCATACCCACTAAGTGCTACGCCCGCAACGCCGAGGCGGTGGACATGATGCGCCAGGCTGAAAGCTTCGGCATCCACTACGACGGGGGCTTCGACTTCTTCCTTGCTGAGGCCCGCAAGCGGAAAGACGAGGTCATCGGCCAGCTCCGCAGCGGCATTGAGACGCTCCTCGCCCACCCCAACATCACGGTGGTGCCTGCCGAGGCCCGTTTTCTCGATGCCGACACCGTAGAGGCCGTCCCAGTATGCTGCGACAATGTCGCAGCAAAGGAGAGCTACAGCGCCCCACACATCATCATCGCCACCGGCTCGGTGCCTAAGAGCCTGCCCATCGAGGGGGCCGCCCTGGCCCTCGACAGCCGCGACCTGCTGCAGCTCGACCGCCTGCCCGCCAGCCTCTGCATCATTGGCGCCGGCGTCATAGGCATGGAGTTCGCCAGCATCTTCAGCGCTTTCGGCACAAAGGTCACGGTGGTGGAGTTTCTCAAGGAGTGCCTGCCCGCCTTGGACGGCGACATTGCCAAGCGACTGCGCAAGGTGCTGGAGAAGCGCGGCGTGACGTTCAACCTGCAGTGCGCCGCGAAACGCATTGAGCAGACGGGCGACGACGGAGCGATGAAGACCGTAGTCTTTGAAGACAAGAAAGGCCGCCAGCAGACCATTGAGGCCGAACAGGTACTGATGGCCGTGGGCCGCGCCCCCCGCGTCTTCGACCATTTCAGCGCCGCCGGTTTCGACTACGACGTGCGCGGCGGCATCAAGGTCGACGCCCACATGGAAACATCGGTGCCGGGCATCTACGCCATCGGCGACGTCAACGGCCGCCAGATGCTGGCCCACGCCGCCGAGATGCAGGCCAAGATAGCCGTGGACCATATCCTGCAACAGCACGACACTGCCGAAGCGGCCGACCTGAGCATCATGCCAGCGGCCATATTCACCTCGCCCGAGGCTGCCTGCGTGGGGCCCACTGAGGAGCAGCTGAAGGCCAGCGCCACCGACTACGAGTGCCGCAAGGCCTTCCACCGTGCCAACGGCAAGGCCTTGGCCATGGCCGAGACCGAGGGCATGGTCAAGCTGTTCAGCGAGCCGCAGGCCGGCCGTATCCTGGGCTGCCATGCCTTTGGTGCCCACAGCGCCGACCTGGTGCAGGAGGTGAGCAGCCTGATGTGCCGCCAGACCACCATCGGCCAGCTGCGCCAGATGGTGCACATCCACCCCACCCTGTCCGAGCTGCTGCTGACTGCCGCCGAGAGCTGAGCCAACGAATCACCTTTAACCACACATGAACTGATGAAAACAAACGACAACTACCTGAAAAGAGCACTGGCCATGCTGCTCTGCCTGCTGGCCATGACCATGACAGCGCAGACCGCCAGGCTGGTGAACGGCCAGCCCTGGCCCGATGCCGACGGCCACCACATCAACGCCCACGGCGGCAACATCCTGAAGCACGGCAACACCTACTACTGGTATGGTGAGCACCGCCCCGAGCGCGGCTACACCATGGACGCCGGCATCAGCGTCTATTCCTCCACCGACCTGCTGACGTGGAAGCGCGAGGGCATAGCCCTCAGCGCCAGCCCCGAGGCGGGCAGCGACATCGAGCGCGGCTGCATCATGGAGCGCCCGAAGGTGGTATGGAACGCCAAGACCAAAAAGTTTGTCATGCTGTTCCACCTGGAGCTGAAGGGCCGTGGCTATGATGCGGCCCGCGTGGGCTTTGCCGTGAGCGACAGCCCCACCGGCCCCTTCCGCTTCCTGCGCAGCCAGCGGCTACATGCCGGCAAGTGGCCTTTCGACATGAGCGCAGAGGCCATTGCCGCTGCCCAGCAGACGCGGCCCGAAGCCTGGAAGGACTGGTGGACGCCCGAGTGGCGGCGCGAGGTGGAGAAGGGCATGTATCTCTGGCGCGACATGGCCGGCGGCCAGATGAGCCGCGACATGACCGTCTTTATCGACGACGACGGCAAGGCCTATCACATCACGTCCTCGCAGGAGAACCTGACGCTGCTGGTGAGCGAGCTCACCGACGACTATCTTGACTTTACGGGAAAATACAACACCATCGCCCCCGGCGGACAGAACGAGGCACCCTGCCTGTTCAAGCGCCAGGGCATATACTGGCTCATCTGCTCGGGCTGTACGGGCTGGGCGCCCAACGAGGCGCGCATGTTCCGCTCAAGCAGCATCTGGGGACCGTGGCAGCAGCTGCCCTCGCCCTTCACCGGCACTGCCACGGGCTATCGCGACATGCCTGCCAACAAGACCTTCGGCGCCCAGGGCACCTACATCACCACCCTAAACGGACGGCTGCTCTTCATGGCCGACATCTGGAACCCGCGCCACCTGGCGCAGAGCCTCCACCTGTGGCTACCCATTGGCTTCGATGCCCAGGGAACACCCGTCATTCCCTGGGCCGACAGTCCTTTCTGACTTCGGCTCCCGCGCCAGCAGCATGGTCTCGCCATCGCCCACGAAATAGAGCAATGGCAGCATGCTCACGGGCGTATCTTCGGTTAGGCGGCAGTCGTTCACCGACGGGCGCCGCTCATAGAGCTGCATCATGTCTTCCCGGCTCAGCGGATGGCTGCGGAAGATGAAGTTGCTATAGCTGCGGTTTTCGTTGGCTGCATCCTCGGCGTCAAAGGTGGGATAAGGCATCCACACCTCGCCCACATGCACCATGCAGGTGGACTCGGGCGTGAAGGAACTGACGCTGGGCCGTGAGCTGCGGGCGTTGAGCGACATCTCCACATGGCGGCGCACGTCGGCCAGGCCGTGGAAGGTGTGGCCAAGTATGTCCACGTCGTCAAAAATGGAGCAGCGCACGATGTGGGGCCTTTCGGCCGTGTCGAAAGGTGGGTTGAGGGGTTCTGCCATGGCATAGCCCACCTTAAAGGGGTCATGGCGAAACAGCTTGGGGCCATAGTGCAGAGCACTCTCGTTGATGCAATAATTCTGAATGTGCCCTGACTGGACGATGCGGGCCTTCCACTTCCATACGTGCGAATCGTGCTGCACCTCCATGACCGGCTTCGTAATCAGCTCGGTCATGTAAGCGTTTCCGCCATACCACTCATAGATAAAGTCGCCTACGGTAAGCCTCGTCATATCTCTCAGCGCTAACCCACGGGATTGTTTTCTGCAAACACCGCCATGCGCTCGTCCAACTGGGCGTACTGGTGGTCTTCTATAAATGATGTACACACGCGCAAGCCCTCCTGATGGCTGCCCGTGGTGACGAGGCAGATGGCCGACACGCCGTAGTACATCAGCTCGCGGGCCAGCTGGCCCGAGGTCATGCCGGGATAGCCGATGGTGAAATAGAATCCGTCGGCTATGGGCTGGTCAAGGTCGCGGTCGTAGACCACATAGAAGTGGTGGCGGCAGAAGATTTCCTTCAGCCGATGGGCGCGGTCGCCATAGACCTTCACCTCGCTGCGGAAGTCGTACTCGCCGTCGCAAGCGGCACGCAGCATGGCCGCCATGGCATACTGGGCCGAATGGCTGGTGCCCGAGCTCAGGGCATAGAGCATGCGCGTTGAAAAGACCAGGCCGAAGGGCAGCCCCTCGTAGCGCTGGGCCAGCAGGGGGAAGTGGCGGTGGAACAGCTTGTTGCCGATGCACACCACGCCGATGCGCTCCCCGGCATAGCTGAAGGCCTTCGAGCCGCTGATGAGCAGCATGTAGTTGTCGGTATAGCGGGCCACGGTGGGCTGATAGGGCGGCTGGAAGGGCACGCTCAGGTCCTGGCGGAAGTCCATGGCAAAGTAGGCCAAGTCCTCCATCACCACGGCGTCATACTGGGTGGCCAGTCGTCCTATCTGCTCCAGCTCCTGTTCGGTCAGGCACACCCACGAGGGGTTGTTGGGGTTGGAATAGACGATGGCGCAGATGTTGCCTTTCTGCAGATAGCTCTCCACCTTGGGGCCGAGCTTCTCGCCGCGAAAGTCATACACATCGAACGTTTCGTACTTCACACCCTGCACCTGCAGCTGCATCTTCTGAACGGGAAAGCCGGGGTCGATGAAGAGCACGGTGTCCTTGCCCTCCTGTGCCTGCGAGCAGGTGAGGAACGAGGCAAACGTGCCCTGCATGGAGCCGCATACGGGCACGCAGCCCTCGGCAGCTATGTCAACGCCTATGAAGGCCTTGCAGAAGCGCGAAGCCTGCTGCTTCAGCTCGGGCAGGCCCTGAATGTCGGGATAGCTGTGGGCAATGCCTTCGCGCAGCGCCTTCACCTGGGCATCCACGCCCACCTGTGCGGCGGGCAGTCCGGGAATGCCCATTTCCATTTTCACAAATTCCACGCCGCTTTGCTTCTCGGCCATGGCGGCCACCTGCTTCACCTCGCGAATGGTGGCTTTGGCAAAATCCTGAATACCCAGCTGCTGAATGAGCTGATCTACAATGTCACGTTGAATGGGAGTCGGTTTCATCTGCATAGTTGTTTTGAGGCCACAAAGTTACGAAAAGTCGGGGAAAAACGTGCCGCTTTTACCTACTTTTTTCAGAATATTTTGGGATGGCCGCAAACGGCCGTGGCGACGGGGTTTTGACACAGGGCGGCTCCGCACGAAAAAATCTCACGTGAGATTTTTTTCTGGGAAGGCCTCCCGTGAAAAAATCTCACGTGAGAAATTTTCACGGGAGGCCTTCCCAGAAAAATGCGGGTACGCCCCACGTTTTTTTTTGCAGCCGAAAATTAAACCATTCGGGGCCGAGTTCGTCAGATAAATAATAAAACCTATTTATCTAACAACATTGTCTAACTAAATCGAAAACACAATGAAAAAGTTATTCATGATGATTGCCCTGCTGGTCATGGCCGTGGGCATGCAGGCACAGACCAAGTTTCACGACGCTGAAGTGAATGAGGCTACCGGCCCCGTGAAGTCAATCACCCAGGACATGATGGGCCGCGAAATGACCACGCAGTTCAGCCAGGACGGAAAGATGCTGCGCCAGGGAATGACCGACGCCGTCTACGACGCCGAGGGCTACCTGCAGTCGGCTAAGTTCAGCATGGGCGACAGAGGCGAGATGACCATTTCCTACAAGTGGGAGAACGGCCGTCTGAAGAGCCAGACCATGGGCATGATGGGCAATGAGTTCACGACCGAGTTCAAGTACAACGACAAGGGCGCCATTTCCGAGCAGATCATGAACATGGGCGGTCAGGAGATGTCAATGCCCTATACCGATTATAAATACGACGACCACGGCAACTGGATAAGCCGCAAAATGTCGATGATGGGTCAGGAGAACGTGATGACACGCACCATCGAATACTACGAGTAAGAAACGGACATCGCGGAAAAAAATAGCAGCACCTCGTTTGAACGGAACACGTCAAACGAGGTGCTGTTCTATGGCCTTACGCACCATGGAGGCGGTGTTGGCACAGCCCAGCTTCTTGCGCAGGTACTTGGTGTAGCTGCGCACGGTCTCGAAGCCCAGGCAGAGGCGGTCGGCAATCTGTTTCTGTGACAAACCGCCCACGATGAGGCGCAGGATGTCGCGCTCGCGAGGCGTCAGCATAGGGGGCGCCTCGGTGTCGTTGTCGATGAGTGCCTGCGACTCGCGGCAGAGGAAGGTGCCGCCGGCAGCCACGCTGCTGATGGCCTCGGCCAGTTCTTCGGGCGATGTTGACTTCAGCACGAAGCCGCTGGCGCCACACTCCATGGCCCGGTGCACCACGGCGGCTTCAGCATACATGGTGAGCATGATGATGCGGCAGCTGGGACAGGCTTCCAGCAGCTGAGGAATGGCATCGATGCCATCGCCGTCGGGCATGCCCACGTCGAGCAGAAGTATCTGGGGGCGACAGCTGCCAGCGAGGCTGACGGCATCGCCAAGGGTGCAGGCAATGCCCGCTACGGCGGTATCGGGCAGACGGCCTATGAGCTGCGCCAGACCTTCTGCCACTAACCGGTGGTCGTCGGCTATAACTACGTTGATCATTGGTTGCCAAAAATGTTTTAGGCTGCAAAGTTACGCATTTCCTCAGAATCCAGCAACCCCCCAAATGAGGCTATTTGGAATGGGGCAGCTCGATGTTCACCTCAGTGCCCTCGCCAGGACGCGCCATGATGTCGATGCGTCCACCCAGGGCCAGCACGCGTTCGCGTATGTTGCGCAGCCCGCTGCCGGCCGAGGGGTTCTCCGGCGTGGCGGCCGTCTCTTGAGGGGAAGCAGCAGTGGTGCCGTTGCCGTCGTCGCTGACGTTGACGGCCGTGTAGTCGCTCTCGGCAATGAGCTGGACGCGAATGTGCTGCGCCCCGGAACTCTTCACGGCATTGTTCACCAGCTCGTAGACCATGCAGTAGACGGCTTCCTCGTTGGGAACGTGCTGTTCCTGGCCCAGGAAAGTGAAGCTGACGTTTTTCATGGCCTGGCAATAGTTGCGCAGGGCAACCCGCAGGCCGTGGCGGCGCAGCGAGTCGGGCAGCAGGTGATGGGCCACGTTGCGCATCTCGCTGATGGCCTGGTCGGTCAGCGTCAGGGCCTCACCGCCGCTTTCCACCTGGCGTCGCAGGGCGGTGAGCGTGCCGCCCAGACGGTCGTGCAGGTCGCGGCTCAGGCGCACGCGCTCGGCCAGTTCGCCCTCCAGCTTAGCCTGGGTCAGTGCCGTGCGGCGCTTCAGACGTATGCTTCGCCAGAGGAAGAAGAAGAGCAGGGCCGCCAGCAGCAGCACCAGGGCGGTGAGGATGCCGCCCCACAGGTACCACTGTTTCTCGCGCCGCAGCTGGTCGTTCTCGTCCTGCTGGCGAGCCAGTTCGGCGCGTTCCTTCTCGGTCTCGTAGAGCACTTCCATCTGCGACAGGCCCGACTGATAGTGGTCGGTGGAAAATTGCTCCATACCATTATATATATATGTAATGAGCTGGCGCACCTGCTCGGTCTGGCCCAGTTCGGCACAGGCCATGACCAGCAGCACGCGGCTGCCAATGTCGTCGATGGTCTCGATGGTGTCGGCTGCCAAGGCCATCAGGGCATAGTCCTTGGCCTCCTGCCAGCGGTGGTGCTCCAGGGCCATCTCGGCACAGAGGTTGTACACGTCGGCGCGCTGTTCGGCCCCCGTCTCGCTGTTCAGGGCGCCAAGGGCCTCGCGGCAATAGGCATCGGCCTGCTGACGGCTACCCGTCCCCTTCAGCTGGATGCGCGCCAGGTTGCACAGCGTGGTCAGGTAGTCTTCGTTCTCCTCGGTGGCGTGATGGCGATAGTAGTCGTAGGCCTCAGCCGCCACCTGGAGGGCCTGAGGGTAGTCGCCAAGACTGAGATAGGCCTTCGACAAGCCCTTGCACGACATGGCCACCAGCAGCGAATCGCCCGAACGACGCCCGTTGGCCAGCGCGAGCGTAAAGTTGCGGCGCGCCTCGGCGTAGTTGCCCATGGTTTCGTAGAGTTCGCCCATGTTGTGATAGAGAATGCTGGTCGACTCCAGCCATTGGTACTTCTCGAAGATGGGCAAGGCCTTCTGGTAGTAGGCAATGGCCAGATGAGCCTCGTCGCGCATGTTGTAGAGGTTGGCAATCGACCCGTAGAGGGTAGAATAGTTGTCGTCGATGTCGCTCTGCTTGTATTTGGGATTGTCCTGCATGCTGTCGGTCACGGCCAAGGCCTGCTCAAAATAGCCGAGGGCTGTGTCGTAGTTCGTTCCGCCATAGGCCAACAGCCCCAGCACGCGCAAGGCATCGGCTCGCGAGTTCTGCCAGTCGTGGCGGTAGCTCAGCGCCAGCGCCAGCCGCGCATAGTGGGTGGCGCGCTCGCTGTCAGTGTTCAGATAGCCCCACATCAGGCTCTTGTAGGCCTCCATCCGGTCTTCATCGCTGAGCTGGCGGCCGCTGGCGAGCACGTTTTCGAGCGAATCGATGCGATGGCCACGATGGTCGCTGTAGGCGGTGGCCTGCAGACAGCCTACGAAAAGGAAAAGGCTGATTAAGTGATTCTTACACATAGGCTCATTAGTTTTTGCAATGTTACTGCAAAGATAGCGTTTTTTCTGCTAACGAGCAAGGAAATTGCCAAAAACCTACATTTGGGGGGTTGCATAATTCGGACTATTGTCCTATCTTTGCCGACGATTGTCTAAAACTTATAATGATTCGCAACATGAAGAAGATTTGTTTGGCACTGATGTGCATGGCAGGCCTTGCGCTGACAACGGCTTGCGGTGGAGAGAAGAAACAGGCTGGTGTTCCCGACGCGCCCCTGAGCGCTGAAGAGGGCGTGGAAATGGCCCAAAAGGCATCGGCAGCCATGTCTGGCGTAGAGAAATGTGCCCAAACGCTGAAGGATGGCTGGGGCATAGAGCTGAGTCAGATTAACCCCGACTTCGACTTTGCCGAGGTGACCGAAGGATGGGACAAGTTCGAGGGCAACGGCGTGAATTCAGCCGCCGCCGTCTATAAGAAGAAGGACGGCAGCGCCATCAGCGAGGACGAGTTCAAGGCCTGGGCAGGGAAGCTTTTCGAGCTGACGAAGAAGCTTTCGAAAGACGGCAAGGCCATCCACGGCTACGACGGCATCAACCACCTCACGGAGGAGCAGGCCAATGCCGAGGTGACGCTCGACAAATGCCTGGAGGGCAACAGTTTTCCAGCCTGGTCATTCGTCACCGAAAAAGGCGTTCAGCGCTGCTATGCCACGCATGAAACCAACCGCGAACCCAACCTGGTTATCGTGCGCTTCGCACCCGGCCTGAGAGGCAACCTCGACTAAGCATCATCCGCGTTTTGTCGCATTTTTCTGGCAGTTGTCGCAACCTTTTCGTAAAAAAGTGGCGACAACTGCTGCGTTATGGAAAAAAATATGTAACTTTGCAACAAATTAAAACGCATTATCATGATGAAAAAGATTCTATCTCTGGTCATCGTAGGCATGATGGCCGCAAGCAGCGCAAGCGCTCAGAACGACGATTACTACAGGCATGAAGTGGGCGTGACCATCGGCAGTGGAGCCACGACCGAGATTTTCAGCGGCCTGGCCGACTTAACTGAAATGCTCATCTCGGCCACCGTGACCAGTGCGGTCACCGGCGGCATGGGCACGGGCTATTACAACTATGGCGACGAGAAGTATATTCCCACCATCACGGCCGAATACTATTACCACGTGAACAAATGGCTTGGCCTGGGCGGATTTGTGGCTTTCAACGGCTTAGACCGCGACATGTATGCCGAATGGACGAACAACACCAACGGCAATCATTACAAGGAGAAGACCGGCCAGGCCAGGCGCCGCAACCTGAGCATCATCCCCACGGCAAAGTTCGACTGGCTGCGCAAAAAATATTTCGGCATGTACTCGAAGTTGGGCATGGGCGTGAGTTTCATGCACGAGAGCCAGAAAGACGACGTCGACGGCGGCCTCGACTTCAGCGACACCGAGACCATTTTCAACGTGCAAGTGTCGCTGCTCGGCATCGAGGCCGGCAGCCGGAACATTCGCGGCTTTGTAGAGCTGGGAATGGGCGAGCAGGGCATCCTGCTGGCTGGTTTGCGATACAAGTTCTAAGCCTCAACATTTTTTCATTTATCTATAGACATGAGAAAAAGCATCATTGCAAAGCTATCGATTGCCCTCTGCCTGTTGTGCGCCACAGCAGGCGCGCAGGCGCAAGTGATGAAGAACTCCGACCTGGAGAAGTATGCCAAGGAACGCTATGGCGAGAAATGGCTTGAAGCCGCTAAGAACCTGGCGAGCGAGCTGACGCTGGACCAGCACGAGAGCCTGACCTACCAGCAGGTGATCGAGGCACCCGGCAAGACGAAGGAGCAGCTCTACGTGGCCATGAACTACTGGGCCACCGCCACCTTCAAGGACAAGCAGGCCATCACCCTGAACGACAAGGAGAGCGGCTGCATTATCATCTCGTCGACCATCCCCAACATCGTGGAGCACATGGGAACGCTGAACAAATATTCAGTGAGCATCACCCCCGTGATACGTATCGACATCAAGGACAACAAAATCCGCGTCACGTACACCGTGCAGAGCTACGATATTTTGGCCGACATCAGCGGAGGCTGGCTCAGCCCCTCCGACAACGAGCGTAAGACCTACGGCGACTCAAAGCGCAAGCGCGACGACAAAACCAACGAGAACCTGTATGACGAGCAGTGGGAGATAGCCAAGCACTATCCCTTCGTAGAGAAAGACGCGCAGAAGCGCACCTGCGCCAAAGCCCTTGTCATGACCCATGCCTACTCGAACGCGATCATGGACAAGGTGGAAGAAGCCGTCAAGAACGGCATTGTGGGCAACGAGGACGACGACTGGTGAGCCGTCGTCCTCGTGTGATTCTACTGAGCAGCGCGCCCCATGGCCAGGGCCTTGATGTTGGCATCGACGATGGCCTCGCCCTTTCGGGCAAAGACGCGGCGGATGGCCTGCTCCAGTTTTTCATATTCCAGGCCCAGCGCTTTCTGGGCAGCACCAAGCAAAATGACATTGGCCGAGCGGGGAACACCACCCTCCTTGGCCATTTTTTCGATGTCGAGGCTGATGACGTGGGGCAGCTTGGCCAGGTCGCCACGGATGACCTCCATATCGGGATAATTAGGTATGTTCACGAAAGGAGCGCTTGAGGTGATGATCCAACCCTCCTTCTTCAGCCAAGGCAGATAGCGCAGGGCCTCCATGGGCTCCATCGAGATGATGACGTCGGCCCCTCCATGCGGAATCAGGTCGCTGTGGATGGGGTCGGACGATATGCGCAGGTTCGACTGCACGTCGCCGCCTCGCTGACTCATGCCGTGGACTTCAGCCTGCTTGATGTAGAGATTCTCGTTCATGGCGGCCTCGCCAATGATGGTGGCTATAGAGAGGATGCCTTGCCCTCCCACGCCGCAAAGTATGATGTCTGTTTTCATTGTTTTCGAGATTTCTGGTTTCGGAATTTCGAAATTTCGAAATATCGACATATCGAGATTTCGGCATTTCGAGATTCCGATGTTTCGTTATTTCGATTTTTCGAGGGACTTCTTCTGCTTCAGATGGCGCTGCAGCGTTTGCATGCACTCGCGCCGGGGAATGATGACGCTGGTGCCGTGATAGTTCAGCTCGTCGCGTATGGCCTGCGTAATCTCAGGCATGTTCTTCGGCAGGGGAACGACCACCTTCAGATGCTCATCGCTCAGTCCGAGACCACGGCAGATGGCTTCAAACTTATTGGTTCCGGCCGAGTCCTGGCCACCCGTCATGCCAGTGGTGAGGTTGTCGCTGATGATGACGGTGATGTCGGCGTTCTCGTTGATGGCGTCGAGCAGGCCCGTCATGCCGCTATGGGTGAAGGTGGAGTCGCCAATGACGGCTACGGCAGGCCACTGTCCGGCGTCGGCGGCACCCTTGGCCATGGTGATCGAGGCGCCCATATCCACGCACGAGTGGATGGCGCGGAACGGGGGCAGGAAGCCCAGCGTGTAGCAGCCGATGTCGCCAAAGACCCTCGGATTGTCATATTCGCGCAGCACCTCGTTCAGGGCAGCATAGACGTCGCGATGGCCGCAGCCCTGGCAGAGTGCAGGCGGACGGGGCACCACATCCTCGCAGGGAGCGAACGTCTGCTCCAGGGGCGAGAGATGGGCAGTGAGGGGCGACAGGGCGCTGATGGCGCGCTTCACGGCGTCGGGGGTGAGCTCGCCCGTGCGGGGCAGCGTTCCGTCGAGCTTGCCGTGGACCTGCTTCAGATCGTAGACGCCACGCACCATGTCCTCGATGAAGGGCTGTCCCTCCTCGACGATGAGCACCTGCTGGCATTCGTCCATCAGCCGGCGCACCAGCGCCTTGGGCAGGGGATATTGCGACACCTTGAGCAGGGGAAAGGGACATGCCTCGGGGAAGCACTCGTTGACATAGTTGAAGCCGATGCCGCTGGCCAGGATGCCGAGCGACTTGTCGGTGCCTTCCACATATTTATTATAAGGAGAGCCTGCGGCGTCGGCCTCCAGCTCCAGCTGCTGGGCCGTCACCTTGTCGTTGCGCCGACGGGCGTTGGCGGGCAGCAGTACCCAGTTCTGGGCCTGTGCGTCATAGTTGAGCTTGTTCTGTTGACGTGGTACGTCAACACACTCTACGACGGCGCGGCTATGGGCCATGCGCGTGGTGACGCGCATCAGCACGGGCAGGCATACACGCTCGCTGTAGTCGAAGGCCTGGGCCATCATGTCGTAGGCCTCCTGCTGGCTCGACGGCTCAAAGGTGGGCACCATGGCGAACTTGCCGTAGAAGCGCGAGTCCTGCTCGTCCTGCGAGGAGTGCATCGACGGGTCGTCGGCCACCAAGACCACCACGCCGCCGTTGACGCCCGTCATGCCACTGTTGACAAACGGGTCGGCACAGACGTTCATGCCCACGTGCTTCATACACACCAAGGCGCGCTTGCCCATGAACGACATGCCCAGGGCTTCCTCCATGGCCGTTTTCTCATTGGTGCTCCACCGGCTGTGGACGCCGCGCTCCTTGGCCAGCGGCGACAGCTGGATAAACTCGGTAATCTCGGTCGAGGGCGTGCCAGGATAGGCATACACACCGCTCAGGCCCGCATCGAGTGCGCCCTGGGCAATGGCCTCGTCGCCTAATAACAGTTTTCTCATCATTTTAACAGGTTTAGTTAAGAATTATTCGGCAAAGGTAATAAATAATGTGGAAACAGGCAAGAAAAAACGCTGGAAAAATAGCACTCCGGCGGCCCTTTTTCAGCATAGCAGCTGAAACGGCTGAAAGGGGGCGGCTCCCCGTGAAAAAATCTCACGTGAGATTTTTTCACGGGAGGCCTCCGCAGAAAAAAATCTCACGTGAGATTTTTTCACGCGGAGCCTCCCCAGAAGAAACGCAGCTTTTTTCGTGCTTTTTTCTTTGCGGTTTGAAAAAAAATGATTAACTTTGCAAACAGAAACAAAGAAAGAAAATGAAAAAAGATATGAAAGAGACAAGTCAGCGCATTTTGCTAAGCGACGAGCAACTGGACGAAGTGATAGGCGGCGCCCAGAGCGCCCAGCGACCCAGCTGGCTGAGAGGCTGACCGCAGCTATATTATGGAGGAGGAGAAATCTGAGCTTTTCACCGAGGAATCGCTGCAAGCCTTGCATGGCGACCAGAACGACACGGAGGAGCTGGCCCGCGTGAGCCACCCCTCCCTGCTCTTTGTGCTTGTAGCCATGCTGGCCCTGTGCGCCGTGGCGGCCTTCTGGTGCGCCTTCGGCACCATCAACTATAAGGTCACGGCACAGGGCGTGGTGTTCCCCTTCGATAAGCCGCAGGGCATCAACGTGCCCGTGGAGGGCACCGTGGAACACATCCTCACCAGTCACGGAGCCAGCGTAAAGGCAGGCGACCCGCTGCTGGAGATACGCACCGCCAACGGTCTGACCACCATCACCGCTCCTGGCAGCGCCGTGGTGCTGACCTACCGGGCCGAAGAGGAAGACTTCAAGGAAAACGACAACATTGTATGGCTCATGCCCCATTCCTCGGCCAAGACGCGGCGCGAGATGCTGGTCTACGTGGGCTTTGAGGACCTGCGGTCGCTCAGGCCCGGACAGCAGGTGCAAGTGACGCCCGCCGACCTGCAGCGCGAAGACTGCGGCTATGCCTACGGCACCATACAGAGCATCGACCCCTACCCCACCGACCGCGAGGAGGTGTCGCGACGGCTGAAGCTGGCACCACTGGCATCGTTCATCGGCGACGGAGCCGTCTACGAGGTGAAAGTGCTCCTCGAAGCCGGCGACCCCCGAGGCGAGACCCTGAAGTGGAGCCGCTCGAAGAGCAGCCGCCTGCAGATGGGCACCGGCACACTGTGCAACGTGCAGGTCATCACCGAGAAGAAGCGGGTGTGGGAAGTGCTGGTGGGACGCGTGTCCGACACGCTCAACGGCATGGCCGGAGATTGAAACCGATAACAGTCAACCAATAGCAGAAGATGGTAGCAAGGCATGTACCCATGGTGATGCAGATGGAAGCCCTGGAGTGTGGAGCTGCCGCACTGGCCATGGTGCTGGGCTACCACGGCAAATGGATTCCACTGGAGCAAGTGCGCGAGATGTGTGGCGTCAGCCGCGACGGCTCGTCGGCCAAGAGCCTGCTCGTGGCCGCCCGCAACTACGGGCTGGAGGCGCAGGGCTACCGCGTGGAGCCCGAGGGCCTGGAAGGCATGCAGCCGGCCATCCTGCACTGGAACTTCAATCATTTCGTGGTGTTCCGGGGCTTCAAGCACGGCCACGCCTACATCAACGACCCTGCCGCCGGCCCGCTGACCGTGAAGATGGACGACTTTCGACGCTCGTTCACCGGCGTGGCCTTAGAGTTCAAGCCCTCAGCCGATTTCCAGCCCGAGGGAGCACCCATCAGCATCCTCTCCTACGTGCGCAAATACCTCAGCGGGGCAAAAGAGGCCTTCTGGCTCACCTTTCTCTTCTGCCTGCTGGCAGCCTTCGTGGCCATCAGCGTACCGCTCTTCACCAACATCTTCTTCGACGAGATCCTCTCCGGGCGCAACCGCGACTGGGGCATGACCTTCGTGCTCACCATGGCTGCTGTGGCCCTGTTCAGCTTCCTGCTGGAGCTGCTGAAAGACAAATATAGCCGCCGGATAGCCGGATCGCTGGCCCTGAAAGGCAACGTGGGCTACCTGCGCCACCTGCTCCACCTGCCCATGACGTTCTTCTCGATGCGCTACGTGGGCGACCTGCAGCAGCGCCAACACCTGAACGAGAGCATCACCAAGTCGCTGGTCGACGTGCTGGCTCCCCAGCTCATCAACCTGGCGCTGCTGGTGCTGTGGCTCGTGCTCATGTTCAGCTACAGCGTCACGCTGTCGCTCGTGGGCGTGCTGGCGGCCCTGTTCAACCTGGGCCTCATCCAGTGGTTCGCTCAAAAGCGCGTCAACCTCATTCGCACGGTGGAACAAAGCGAGGGAAAGTATTTCTCGGCCACCGTCAGCTGCATCGACAACATGGAAAGCATCAAGGCCGCAGGAGCCGAGACGGGCTTCTTCGCCTATTGGAGCGGACTGTGGGCGCAGAAGTTCAACCGTGCCAACGACGCCGACGATCTGGAAATACGCATGGGCGTCATTCCCGTCTTCATCTCCGGACTCATCGACGCCACGGTGCTCATCCTCGGCGCCGTGTTCATCCTGCAAGGCGACCTCACCATAGGCATGCTGATGGCCTTCCAGGGCTTCATGTCGTCGTTCATAGCCCCCGTCAGCGAGGTGGTGGGCGCCAGCCAGAAGATCATAGAAATGCGATCGCAGATGGAACGCGTGGACGACGTAATGAAATATCCCGCCGACTTCCGCATAGACCAGGGCCACATGGCCGAGGGCAAGCTGGGCGGCGAGGTGGAGCTGCGCCACGTCACCTTTGGCTACTCGCCCATGCAGCCGCCACTCATCGAGGACTTCAGCCTCCACATCGCCCCCGGCCACAGCGTGGCGTTCGTGGGCAGCAGCGGATGTGGCAAGAGCACACTGGCAAAACTCATCACCGGCCTGTACAAACCATGGAGCGGCGAGATACTGTTCGACGGCCGGCCCATCGAGAGCATCAGCAGCGAAGAACTGACCAACAGCGTGGCCGCCATTGACCAGAACATTGTGCTCTTCGACGACACCGTGGCCCAAAACATCCGCATGTGGGACCAGTCCATCGAGGAGTTTACACTGATGGTGGCCTGCAACGACGCACAGATACGCAACGACATCGTCAGCCGCCCCGAGGGCTTCGCCACGCGCCTGGTGAAAGGCGGACAGAACTTCAGCGGAGGCCAGCGGCAGCGCATGGAAATAGCCACTGCGCTGGCCAAGGAGCCCGTGGTGCTCATCCTCGACGAGGCCACCAGCGCCCTGGACCCAAAGACCGAGGACGAGGTGATGCAGTCCATACGCATGCTGGGACCAACGATGGTCATCGTGGCCCACCGCCTGAGCACCATTCGCGACTGCGACGAGATAATCGTGCTCGACCAGGGCAAGATTGTGCAGCGCGGCAACCACGAGACGCTGATGGCCCAGGAAGGCCTCTACCGCGAGCTGATGAACAGCGAATGATAACTGGAAACGTCGAAATATCGAAACATCGGAATATCGGAACGTCGAAATATCGAAATGTCGAAATATCGAAACATCGAAAAAAATAAGAAAAATTGCCACTATATCTTGACCAAATAGAAAAGCGCCGGCGACTGGAAGATGCCGCCCTGAACGAAGCACTGGCCACCAGCCAGCGCCGGATGGGCTTCAAGGGCAAGCGCAAAGTGCTGCCGCAGGACGACACATCGGCCCTGAGGCAGGTGCTCGATGCGCTGGGTGTCACCGACTACGAGCTGGAAGAAAGCGAGCTGCTCACACCCGAGGAACAGCTCACCGGCATCCTGCGGCCACGCGGCATCATGATGCGCAAGATCAAGCTGACGGGAGCATGGTGGCGCGAGAGCGTAGGCCCCCTGTTGGGCCACAGCCACGACGGCCACCTGGTAGCACTGCTGCCCACCAGCTGGAACATGGGCTACACCTACCGCAACGCCGATGGCGACACCGTCAGGATTAGCCGCCGCGCCATGAAAGAAGTCATCAGCGACGAAGCCATAACCTTCACCATTCCACTGCCACTCCACAAGCTGCGCATCCGCGACCTGCTCCAGTTCAGCCTGAGGGTGGTGCCGCGCCCCAACTATGTGTTCGTGCTGCTGGCGGCACTGGCCGTGGTGCTCCTGGGCATGTTCACCCCTATGGCCAACAAGCTCATCTTCGACAGCGTCATCCCCACGGGCGACGCCGCCGACCTGCTGCCCATCCTCGGCCTGCTACTCGGAGCCACACTGGGCACCATGCTGCTCACGCTGACCCGCGACTTCTACATCGACCGCGTGCAGGACATCATGGAGCTGCACATGCAAAACGCAGTGATGGCCCGCACCTTCCTGCTATCGCCAAAATTCTTCAGCCAAAACGCCAGCGGCGAGCTGTCGGCACGACTGAACAACGTCACCACGCTCTGTAAGCTCATCAACGAAAACATCGTGGGCGCCCTGCTATCGGCCGTGCTCTCCATCATCTACCTGGTGCAACTGTGGCATTACGGCCAGCAGCTGCTCTTGCCCGCCCTGCTCATTCTGATGCTCTGGGCCGTGGTCATGGTGCTGCTTTATCGCCGCACGGCCAGCATCCGCTGCCAGTACACGCAGAAGTCAAGCAGGCTGAGCGGCATGGAGTATAACATGATAGCCGGTATTCAGAAACTGAAGCTCACGGGCAGTGAGAAACGGGCCTTCACCCGCTGGCTGAACCACTATACCGACACCTCGCAGCTGCTCTACAACCCAGGGCTGCCCAGCCACGTCTATCCCTCCCTGCTCCAGCTGCTCAGCATCGGCGGCATGGCCCTGCTCTACTACTTCACGCTGAAGAACGATGTTGCCACGAGCGACTTCATTGCCTTCAGCAGCGCCTTCGGCATGATGACGGCCGCCATGAGCCAGCTGAGCGACATCGTCAACGAGGTGGCCATGGTGCGCCCGCTGCTCGAAAGCACGCAACCCATCCTGGAAGCCGTTCCCGAGATGGAGGCGAAGGCTCCGCAGATTGAGGACATCTTCGGAAGCATTGAGGTGAGCGGCCTCACCTTCCGCTACGACAAGGAGTCGCCACCCGTGTTTGAAGACCTCTCGCTGACCATCGCGCCGGGCGAGTACGTGGGCATAGTGGGAAAGTCGGGCTGCGGAAAGAGCACCCTGCTCAGGCTGCTGCTGGGCTTCGAGACACCACAGGCAGGCAGCATCTACTACGACACCCACGACCTGTCGTTAGTGGACAAGACGAGCCTTCGCCGCAAGATTGGCACCTGCCTTCAAAGCGGCAGTCTGTTTGCCGGCGACCTGCTGCACAACATCACCATCACAGCCCCGTGGGCCACCGAGGACGACGCCTGGGAGGCACTACGCCTGGCCAGCATCGACGAGGACGTCAGGCGCATGCCCATGCAGCTTCACACCATGGTGAGCGAAGGCGGAGGCGGTTTCAGCGGTGGCCAGAAACAGCGTCTGCTCATCGCCCGTGCGCTCATTGCCAAGCCCAGCATCTTGTTCTTTGACGAGGCGACTTCGGCACTGGACAACATTTCTCAGAAGCAAGTGGCCGACAACCTGGAGCAGCTGGCCTGCACCCGACTGGTCATCGCCCATCGGCTGAGCACCATCCGTCATTGTGACCGCATCATCGTCCTCGACCAGGGGCATATTGCCGAAGAAGGCACGTTTGAAGAACTGATGGAAAAGAAAGGTCTCTTCTACGAGATAAGCCAGCGCCAGCTGTAGAAGCATGGTGTTTTCTCCAGCCGGCAAGCTGAAAATGTTTGCCCGCGACACTGGATTTTTCTGAGCGGGCACCACAGAAAGAAATCTCTTGTGAGATTTTTCACACCCCGTTTCCGCTGATTTTTTGCCCGCAGATTTGGCCGATTCGCAAATTATGACTACCTTTGCAGACGTAACCAAACGGTCATAGCAAATATGATTACGATAGCCAATCCCATCTATGACGTCGTCTTCAAGTACCTGATGGAAGACGAACGCATAGCGCGTACCATCCTCTCAGCCCTGCTGCGCAAGGAAATAACGCATGTGGAGATGCGCCCGCACGAGTATGTTGACGAGAAAATCGACAATATCACCATCCAGCGCATCGACTTCGGCGCCACCATTCGCGAAGAGGGCGGCGAGCGGCTCATCCTCATCGAACTGCAGAAGACGTGGCTACCTACGGAGCTGCTACGCTTCCGCCAGTACCTGGCCCGTCAGTATCGCGACTCGAAAAACATGGTGCTGGGCAAGAGAAAAGAATATGCCCTGCCCATGGTGATGGTCTACCTGCTGGGCCACTGCGTGGGCGACATCCGCGAGCCGGTGCTCTACGTGAAGCACGACGTGTGCGACTACGAGGGCCGGCTGGTGACCGAGGGCATGCCAAATCCTTTTATCGAGAGTTTGACGCACGAGAGCATCATCGTACAGATACCCCTGCTGCGCGGACAGGTGAACACACGGCTGGATCGGGTGCTGAGCATCTTCGACCAGTCGCATCAAGACAAGGGCGATGCCAAGCTGCTGCGCATCGACGAGGGCCTCTACGATGCCAACGACACTGAGTTGCAGCGCATTCTGCTGCGCCTGACGGGAGCTGCCGCCGACGAGAAGTTCCGTCGCCGCATGGACTTGGAAGACGAGATTTTCGCCGAGATTAAGAACCGCAACATGGAAATCATGGAGCGCGACCGCCAACTGGCCAAACAGAGAGAACTTCTGGATAAGCGCCAAACACAATTAGACGAGCAGAAATCGCGGATTGATGAGCAGAAGTCACAGATTGACGAGCAGAAATCGCAGATTGACGAGCAGAAGTCGCAAATTGATGAGCAGAAATCGCAGATTGACGAGCAGAAGTCACAGATTGACGAGCAGAAGAGCCAGCTCGCACAAAAAGACTCACTTATCCGTTCATCAGTGCAACTGCTGGCAGACATGGGCCTCTCTCACGAAAACATAGCCGCCAAACTGGGAATCACAGTGGAAGAAGTTGGCAAATTCCTTATATAGCATTCATACCCGCATATTCTATTTAAAACAATGAAGATATTATTATTAGGCAGTGGCGGCCGCGAGCACGCCCTCGCATGGAAAATAGCTCAGAGTGAGCGAGTAGAGAAATTGTTCATCGCTCCTGGCAACGGCGGCACAGGATCGCTGCCAAAAAGCGAGAACGTGGCCATGAAGGCCGATGATTTTGAGAGCGTGAAGCGCTTCGTGACGGAAAATGCCATCGACATGGTGGTAGTGGGCCCCGAAGATCCGCTGGTGAAAGGCATCTACGACGACATGAAGGCCGACCCTCGCACACAGCAAGTGCCCGTCATCGGCCCGTCGAAGGCCGGAGCCGTGCTGGAAGGGTCGAAGGACTTTGCCAAGGGCTTCATGAAGCGCCACCACATTCCCACTGCCCGCTACGAGACCTTCGACGGCGAACACCTGCAAGAGGGACTGGCATTCCTTGAGACGCTGCAGCCGCCCTACGTGCTGAAGGCCGACGGTCTCTGCGCCGGAAAGGGCGTACTCATCCTGCCCACGCTGGAAGAGGCGAAGCAGGAGCTGAAGGAGATGCTGGGCGGCATGTTTGGCAACGCCTCCAGCCGGGTGGTCATCGAGGAATATCTCAGCGGCATCGAGTGCTCCGTATTTGTGCTCACCGACGGCCAGCACTACAAGGTGCTGCCCGAAGCCAAGGACTACAAGCGCATTGGCGAGCACGACACCGGTCTGAACACCGGCGGCATGGGTTCGGTGAGCCCAGTACCCTTCGCCACCAGCGAATGGATGCAGAAGGTGGACGAGCGCATCATCCGTCCCACCGTGGAGGGATTGCAGGCAGAAGGCATCGACTACAAAGGATTCATCTTCTTCGGACTCATCAACGTGGCCGGCGAGCCCATGGTCATTGAGTACAACTGCCGTATGGGCGACCCTGAGACCGAAAGTGTGATGCTACGCCTGAAGAGCGACATCGTAGACCTGTTTGAGGGCGTGGCCCAGGGCAATCTGGACGCCCGGAGCATTGAGTTCGACCCGCGCAGCGCCGTATGCGTGATGCTGGTTTCGGGCGGCTACCCCCAGGCCTACAAGAAGGGCTATCCCATCACAGGCATCCCCGCCAACACGGCCGATACCGTGGTCTTCCACGCAGGCACTGCGCTGAAAGACGGACAGGTGGTGACCAACGGCGGCCGCGTCATAGCCGTCTCGTCATACGGCAAGGACAAGGCCGAGGCCCTGCAGCGCTCATTCACCGAGGCCCAGAAGATTCAGTTTACCGACAAGTATTTCCGTCGCGACATCGGGGCCGACTTGTAGATTGAAGATTGACAATTGAAACGGCTTCAGAACAGGATTGCTGAAAGTGGGATGACATTGCCATTGGCAGTGGCATGGGCATTAATTGTGTGGCTGCTGAACGGACTGTGGCAGCTGCAGCTGTGGCCTCAGATGGCCTGCTATGCCGCATCGGTCTATCTTTTGATAGAACTAAGCAACCAGAACGCCCTGCTGCGCATCAGGAGCCGAATGGTGACCAGCATGTTCATCCTGCTCTCGGCCACGTCACCCTTTCTTTTTTCCCAGTTCACGAGCGGCTTTGTGCAGCTATGCTTTGTCATAGCCCTGCTGCCGCTGTTCCAGGCCTACCAGCAGCCGCAGGCCACCGGGACCCTGTTCTACGCCTTCCTCAGCATCAGCGTGGCCAGTCTGGCCAGGGTGGAAGTGCTCTGCTATGTGCCCCTGCTATGGCTGCTCACGGCCACCCAGCTGCATGCGCTGAGCTGGCGCTCGTGGCTGGCATCGCTCATTGGGCTGCTCACCCCCTACTGGTTCGTTTTCTTCTGGCTGCTCAGCCCCTTCGGCATGACCGAGGGCGGAGGCATAGACCTGACGCCCCTGGCCGATCATTTTACCCGCATAGCCGACCTGCAGCCATCGGCCATGCGGCTCACGCTGCCCCATGTGCTGTCCATAGCAGCCACGGTGCTGCTGGCAACCGCCGGCGCCCTTCATTTCTGGCAATACAGCTATGAAGACAAGATCCGCATCCGCCTGCTCTACGGCTTTTTCTCGGTCATGACAGCCGCCAGCCTGCTGATGGCAGTGCTGATGCCATCGCTCTACGACGTACTGATGCCCATAGCCTTTGTCACGGCCAGTCCCTTGGTGGCCCACGTGATGACCTTCACCAGTTCTCGGCTGAGCAACATCCTCTTCCTCCTGTCCATTGTCCTGCTCATGGCCATCGCCGTGGTCAACACCCTTCAGCCTCCCCTCGGATAGCATTCGCGTCATGGTGTTCGAAGGCTTCATCCAACTACTCACCAGCTATGGCTACTGGGGCATGCTGCTGGCCGCTTTTCTGGCGGGCAGCTTCTTCCCCTTCAGCAGCGAGGCCGTGATGGTGGGCCTGATGGCCGCCGGCCTGGACCCCTGGTTGCTCACGGCCTACGGCACCGTGGGCAACGTGCTCGGCTCGCTGGTGAACTACTGCATCGGCCGGCTGGGTAAGACCGAATGGTTTGAGAAATACCTGCACGTCAGCCCCGAGAGCATGGAGAAAGCCAAGCGCTTCATGCGCGGCCACGGCGCCTGGATGGGCTTCTTTGCCTTCATTCCCCTCCTGGGCTCGGCCATCACCATCCTGCTGGGCCTGATGCGGGCCAACCCCGTGGTCACCTTCATCGCCATCACCCTGGGCAAAATCTTCCGCTACGTGGTGCTGGTTTACGCCTTCAAGCCATTCCTGTAAATACGCCCCTTTCCAAGGGCGAGGCTCCGCATGAAAATTTCTCACGTGAGAAAATTTTCTGGGAAGCCTCCGCGTAAAAAAATCTCACGTGAGAAATTTTTCTGGGAAGCCTCCGCGTAAAATAATCTCACGTGAGAAATTTTCACGGGAGGCCGCCCCCGTTTTTCGGCAAGGCTCATCGCTGCAACGCGACCGCGACGGGGCGTTAAAAATAATTAAGAGCCGGGCAAAAACTCCCCTCTCCTACCTCTTAACTCCTAACTCTTTTGTACCTTTGCAGTCGAATTCAAATTTTAACGTTAAAAGATTAACATTTCTACGATGAAACAATTCCGCCTAGTGGACAACGTGCTGGGCTGGCTGACTTTCTTTATAGCCGCCTTTGTCTATTGTTCCACCATCGAGCCGACAGCCTCGTTCTGGGACTGTCCTGAGTTTATTACCACTGGATACAAGCTGGAAGTAGGCCACCCGCCTGGCGCACCCTTCTTCATGCTCACGGCCAACCTGTTCAGCCAGTTCACCAGCGACCCCACGCAGGTGGCACGCATGGTCAACATGATGAGCGCCTTGCTCTCGGCAGCCTGTATCCTGTTCCTTTTCTGGAGCATCACCCACCTGGTGAGACGGCTGCTGGTGAAGAAACAGGAAGAGATAGACCTGCCACGGCTCATCGCCATTGAGGCATCAGGCCTGGTGGGCGCCCTCATCTATACGTTCAGCGACACCTTCTGGTTCTCAGCCGTCGAGGGCGAGGTGTATGCCTATTCGTCGGCCTTCACGGCCGTGGTGTTCTGGCTCATACTGAAATGGGAAGAACACGCCGACGAGCCTCACAGCGACCGCTGGCTGGTGCTCATCATGTATATGACGGGCCTCTCCATCGGCGTCCACCTGTTGAACCTGCTTTGCCTGCCGGCCATCGTGCTGGTGTGGTACTTCAAGCGCTTCCCCAACGCCAACGCCAAGGGCTCCATCGTGGCGCTGATGATCTCGTTTGTCATCCTGGCCGCCGTGCTCTATGGCGTGGTGCCTGGCATCATCACCGTGGGCGGATGGTTTGAGCTGTTCTTCGTGAACACCCTGCACATGCCGTTCAACACCGGACTCTACGTCTACCTGCTGCTGCTCGTGGGCTGCGTGGTGTGGGCCATCTACGAGACGCAGCACGCCACCGAGAAAAACTGGCGCCGCCAGAACATCGCCTTCCTTTTGGGCTTCGGTCTGCTGGGCATTCCCTTCTACGGCTACGGCTGGAGCGCCTTCCTCATCGGCATCATCGTGCTGACCATCGTGGGCTACGCCCTGTTCTTCCGCTCAGGCAAGAACCTGGTGCCGCTCATCTCGGCCCGCCTGAAGAACACGGCCCTGCTCTGCATGCTGATGCTCATGATAGGCTACTCCACATACGCCGTCATCGTCATCCGCTCCAGCGCCAACCCGCCCATGGACCAGAACTCGCCCGAGGACATCTTCACCCTGGGCAGCTACCTCAGCCGCGACCAGTATGGCTATCGCCCACTGCTCTGGGGGCAGGGCTTTGAATCAGAGTTGGACGAGGACTACGAGACGGGCGACTATGCCTTCGTGAGCGACGGGCCCACCTATCACCGCGCCGAGAAGCGCTCGGCTGACGAGCCAGACAGCTACTACGTGGTGAAGAGCAAGGTGAACGGCCGCGAACGCGACGTGAAGGGCAAATACAGCTACGTACAGAACATGTTCTTCCCCCGCATGTACTCCAGCGCCCACGCCAGCTTCTACAAGACGTGGAACGGAGGCATCACCGGGCGCACCGTCGAGGCAAAGTTCCCAAACCGCTATCCCTACAAGAAGGAGATTACCATGCCTACCTTCTGGGACAACATGAACTTCTTCATCACCTATCAGTGCGGCTACATGTACTGGCGATACTTCCTGTGGAACTTCGCCGGCCGACAGAACGACATACAAGGCCAGCGAGGCGAGCGCGAGCACGGCAATGCCCTCACGGGATTCTCGTTCATCGACAACGCCATACTGGGCGACCAGTCGCTGCTGCCCGACGACCTGAAGAACAACAAGGGCCACAACGTGTTCTACTGCATGCCCCTCATACTCGGACTCATAGGCCTCTTCTGGCAGATGCTGTCCTGCGGGCGCAAGGGACTACAGCAGTTCTGGGTGGTCTTCTTCCTCTTCTTCATGACAGGTCTCGCCATCGTCGTCTACCTGAACCAGACACCCATGCAGCCACGTGAGCGCGACTATGCCTATGCCGGCTCGTTCTATGCCTATGCCATCTGGTGTGGCATCGGCGTGGCCGCCATCTTCGACCTCATCACCCGCAAGCTGACGAAGGCCCTGAAGAAAGCCTCGCTCAACACCAAGCAGCTCACGGCTGTTGCCGCCGTCATCGGGCTGGTCTGCCTGCTCGTACCCATACAGATGGCTTCGCAGACATGGGACGACCACGACCGCTCAGGGCGCTACACCTGCCGCGACTTTGGCCAGAACTATCTGATGACCCTGCAGCAAGAGGGCAACCCCATCATCTTTACCAACGGCGACAACGACACGTTCCCGCTCTGGTACAATCAGGACACCGAGAACGTGCGCACCGATGCCCGCGTCTGCAACCTGAGCTACCTGCAGACCGACTGGTATATCGACCAGATGATACGTCCGGCCTACGGGCCCGAGGATGGAAAAGGCTCGCCTTCGCTGCCCATCGAATGGAAGAGAATTCAGTATCAGGACGGCACCAATGACTTTGTCATGGTCGATCCTTACATCAAGTACGCCATTCAGTTCATCCAGAACGTGTCGCCCGACGACGCCAAGCAGGTATTTGGCGAAGATCCCTTCGAGCTGAAGAACGTCATGAAGATGTGGGTTCGCGACGAGCGCACCAAGGAGCAGAAGGACATGCAGCGCGACTACCTGAACTGGGCCATCAGCAAGCTCGGCTTCCCCGAGCAATACAGGCTGAATGAGTCGCTCAACATCATCCCCTCCGACACCGTCTATCTCAACATCGACAAAGACGCCGTGCGCCGCAGCGGCATGATGCTGCAGGGCGACAGCATCCCCGACCGCATGGCCATCTCACTGGCCGATGTAGGCGCCGTGGACAAGAGCAAGCTGATGATGCTCGAACTGCTGGCCAACACCAATTGGGAGCGGCCGCTCTACGTGGCCATGACCGTGGGACAAGACAACTACATGAACCTGGGCAACCACTTCGTGCAGGAAGGACTGGCCAACCGCATCACGCCTTTTACCACCAACATTGACGGACGTCCCGTGGCCGGCATGACCAACTTCGACACCGAGAAGACCTACGACAACGTGATGAACCGCTTCAAGTTCGGCGGCGCCGACACCAAGGGCATCTACCTCGACGAGACCGTCCTCCGCATGTGCCTCACCCATCGCATGCTCATGGTCGACCTGGCCTCGCATCTCGCTACTGAGAGCGAAGACCTGCGTGTGCTGGCCGACACCCTGCTCGCCCAAGGCCAGCAGGAGCTGAGCGACCAGAAGGCACAGGAATCACTGGCCAAGAAAGAAAAGGCCCTGAAGGTGCTGGCAAAGATGGACAGCGTGCTGCCCGCCTACAACATCCCTTACGACATTGACAGCCGCGAGGTGGAAGGACGCCTCATGGGCTACAGCGACGGCAAGAGCGCCATCTACACCAGCGGCTCCAGCTATCGCGAGGCCCTGCTCTACGTGCAGCTGGGCCAGGCAGAGAAGGCCCGTCCCATCCTCGACGACCTGTGGAAGCGCGCCAAGCAGTATCTGGCCTTCTATATGTCGCTGAGCCAGCAGAACTTTAAGAACGAGAACATTGCCTGCCTTGAGCAGTTCAGCACCATGATAACGCTCCTGCAGGTCTACTTCCGCTTCGACAAGCAGAAAGCCACGGAGTGCAACACCGAGCTGCTCAAACTCTGCGAGTCCTTCGCCATGCGAGGCGGCGACCTGGAGCAGTCGCATTGGCAGTAACTGAACAAGCATGATTATCGAGCAACCAGCCATCTATCTCCGCTGGCTCTACCCGAAAGCGCTATGGAGAATGGACCGTCGCGAACGTTCAGTCTATCTGACGTTCGACGACGGGCCAATCCCCGAATCTACCCCCTTCATTCTCGACACGTTGCGCCACTACGGCATCAAGGCCGCCTTCTTCATGGTGGGCGACAACGTGCGAAAATATCCTGAGTTGTTCGAGCAGATCAAGGCCGATGGCCATTTGATGGGCAACCACACCCACAACCACATCAGTGGCTTCCGCCACAGCATCAAGGAGTATATGTACAATGTGGAGAAGGCCAATGCCTACATTGGCAGCCACTTCTTCCGGCCGCCCCATGGTTGGATGCGCCTGCCGCAGTACGCCTGGCTGTCGCGCAAGTACAAGGTGGTGATGTGGGACGTGGTAACCCGCGACTATTCCAAGTGGATGACGGCCGAAGACATCGTGAACAACGTAAAGAACTACGTGCGCAACGGCTCCATCATCACCTTCCACGACTCGCTGAAGGCCATCGACAAGCTGCGCACGGCCCTGCCCCAAAGCATCGAGTGGCTGCGCGATCAGGGCTACGAGTTCCGCACCTTCCAGCCCTGACCGTTGTCAGGCGCGCTTCCTGTCGGCCAGATACATGCCCGCCAGAATCAGCACCGTGCCCATGAGGAAGAAGACGGTGATTTGCTCTTGCAGCACCACCCATGCAAAAAGTACCGTCGTCACGGGATTGAAGTACACGTAGTTCGTTGCCGTCATGGCCCCCAGCTTCTTCATCACCCAGTTCCACGCCACGAAACACAGCATCGACGCCACGCATCCCAAGAAGAGCAGATTTGCCAGGATGTCGGGCTGGAAGATGGTTGCCATGGGCGGGAATCCCGGCCTGAGCAGGTAGTAGGGAATCATGGAGAGCAGTCCGTAGAAGAACACCTTTCGCGTAATGAAGACGGTATCATAGCGCTGGCCCGCCGGAATCATCAGCAACGAGTAGACGGCCCAGCACAGGCAGGCCGCAAAGGCCAGCGCGTCGCCCTTGGGCGACAGATGGAGCACGAAATGGCCGTTGAGCACCACCACCGCCACGCCCACAGCAGCCATCAGCGTTCCCACAATCTGGATGCCGCTCAGGCGTTCCGACTTGTAGAAGGCCGATATGAGCAGGGCGGCGAACAGGGGGCAAAGGCACACGATGAGCGACGTGTTAGTGGTGGTGGTATAGTTCATGGCACTGTTTTCCGTTAGGAAATAGAGCGATCCGCCGCTGATGCCCAGTGCCAGCATCAGCAGTTCGTCCTTTACGTTGCGGGCCAGCAGGCGGAAGGGGCGCCGGCTCAGCGAGAAGGCCAGCAGCAACACGTAGGCAATGATGAAGCGCAGCGTGAAAATCTGGGCGGCAGTCAGCCCGCTGAGCAGCAGCAGTTTGGTAAACACAAACGTGGACCCCCAAACCGCCACCACAAGGAAGGCCACCACGTGGTAGACCCATCTGCCCGTCGTCTTCATTCCCTCTTTCATGGATCATGGCAACAGGCAGTCTCCGTCGAAGCTGATGGCATCGCGGTGCTGCGATCTCACTCGAATCGATGCCTTTCCCATGTCCCACACTTCTATGCGATAATGATAGTCGTCCTCTTCTGTCTTCACGTCAATGTCGAAGCAGTAGAGGTGTTCCTTTGGACGGCTCTTCTCTATCCGGCCGATGCGCTCCTTGAAGTTCAGCCCCCTCGGGGGCGAGGCCATGGGTGCCTGATGGGCCTGTCCCAGATAGGGCAGATAGCTCAGCAGCGTGTCGCCACGCAGTTCGAGGTAGAAGTCGGGCGTGACCATACGCGAGCCATAGCGCAGCGTGTTCATCGACGAGATGTCGATGTGCAGCTGCCGCTTTTCCACGGCCTCCCTCACGGCCTGTTGCGTCTGTGCACGCCGCTGGGCTCGTTCCTGCTGTGTGGCACATCCCGTGAGCAGCGCCATCAGCAATGCCATCATGGACAAGAGGTGTTTATGATTCATATATTTATAATGCATAATGGATGATGTGTCGGTATTCATTTCCCGTCCTTCCTCTACAGCGAGATTTCGGCCGACCCGAAGCAGCGGTGGTGACGGGCGTCGTAGATGACGCAAAACTGGCCTGGGGCCACGCCGTGGATGGGCGCCGAGCTGTGTACCACGTAGTCGTTCTGTCCCAGCGGCTCCAGCGTGGCCGCATGCCATTCGGGCGTGTGCCTTATCTTGATGGTCACCTCGGCTGGCGGCGTCACGCCGTTCAGGCTGTGGAAGTCGCGCACCAGGAAGTCCTGTCTGTAGGCCGTCTCCGGGTCGTAGCCGTGGCTCACGTAGAGGATGTTCTGCTCCACGTCCTTCTTCACCACGAACCAGGGGCCGCCACCCAGGCCAAGCCCCTTACGCTGGCCGATGGTATGGAACCAGTGGCCCTGGTGATGGCCTATCACGCGCCCCGTTTCCAGTTCCACCACATCGCCCTGGGCCTCGCCCAGATAGCGTCGCAGGTACTCGTTGTAGTCAATCTTCCCCAGGAAGCAGATGCCCTGCGAGTCCTTCCTGTGGGCACTCACCAGGTGCTCGCGCTCGGCTATCTGGCGCACCTCGTCCTTCAAGTAGTGGCCAATGGGGAAGACGGCTTTCTGCAGCTGCCAGTCGCAAATCTGCGCCAGGAAGTCGGTCTGATCCTTCACCGGGTCCGGGGCGGTGCAGAGCCATTTCACGCCGTTCTCCAGCTCCGTCTGGGCGTAATGGCCGGTGGCTATGATGTCGTAGTCGTGGCCCCGCTTCTCGTGGAAGGCGCCAAACTTGATGAGGCGGTTGCACATCACGTCGGGATTGGGCGTCAGTCCCGCCCGTACCTTCTCCATCGTGTAGGCCGTCACCTGGTCCCAGTATTCTCGGTGGCAGTCCACCACCTCCAGCTTGCAGCCATACTTCGCTGCCACGGCCGAGGCCATTTCCATGTCCTCCTCCGACGTGCAGTCCCATTCCTCCTCGTCTTTCGGGCCAATCTTGATGTAGAAGCAGTCGGGCTGCAGTCCCTGTCTGGCCAGCTCGTAGACCACCACTGAGCTGTCGACGCCGCCCGAGAGCAGCACGGCAATGCGCTTGTCCTTCAGTTCTTCTGTGTTCATGGGTGCAAAGTTACGAAAAAACGAGAGCAAAACAAAAGAAACCCATTTCTTTTTTTTGCCGAGTGCTGAGTAAGTTCGCCACGCAGTGGCAAAGTTACGAAAAAACGAGGGCAAAACAAAGGAAACAGGATTGTTTTTTCATTCGGGTGGAGGGGGAACCTTAAATCGATACAAAAACTTACACGGAATCTTTGCTTATGCGGTTATGATAGTGGTTGGGTAATTATCTTAATTAGAGACCCCACCCCCAACCCCTCCCCTTGAAGGGAGGGGAGAGGCTACCGTCTTGTCTGTCAAAGGATTGACGCATGATACTCCCCTCCATTCCGCTCGGCCGTAGGGACGCTTGCTGCCGAAAGGGACGCAAGAAGGGACGGGAAAGAGCGGCCGCCTCTCTTTCTCCCCTCCCTTCAAGGGGAGGGGTTGGGGGTGGGGTCTGTAATTACTTCTCTCTAAACCTTGTTCTCATAAAGAAAAAAAAGAGATTTGTGTTTTAATTGATGACGATTTAAGGTTCTTAGTCCGGCGAGTGAATGGCAGGAACAGAGATGAGAAAGGATGTTCTAATTGACGCTCTCGGTCAGCCAATATGATGTTCTTTTTGGCCGCAAGAAGGATTTTTGTTTTTGAGGGAACGAGCAAGGAAAACTGCACATTTTTTCGCTTTTGTGCAAGGATGCCAGGCTAAAATTCGGGGTAGTGAGGCCGATAATTGCACATATTAGGCGTATCTGTGCAGGATTTTGGATGATTTAGGAGCCCTCTCCGCACTTCTCGGAGCACGAGAAAAATTCAAAAGTCAACGCCGCAGAAAAATTTGGCGTTGACTTTTTCGCGGAGAGCATGGGCGTATTCGCAAAGAGAGGAGCTAACGAACTAAGATTCAGCGTTTTGTAAAAATTTCCAAAACACGCTTATTTCTGCGAGAATGCCCTTTCCTTCAAAAAACGCGAGTTTTCAGGCGGCTCGAAACCCATTTTTACCTTAGAAACGGAGAAAGATAGACCATGAGTCTTGCCAGTCGCAGGCAGACGACAGACAGACGACAGACAGACGACAGGCAGACGACAGACAGATGACAGACAGACGACAGGCAGACAAAAAAGACAGCAAAAACTTGGCGCTTTCGCGGAAAAGCAGTAATTTTGCAAACACTATGGAAAGAAAAGGACGTGTACTCATCATCGACGACAACGAGGACATCCTCTTTGCGCTGAACCTGCTGCTGAAGCCGCTGGTGGACGACATTCGCGTGACCACGAAGCCCGAACAGATAGACCGCTTCTACGACCAGCTCCACCCCGACGTGGTGCTGCTCGACATGAACTTCCGCCGCGACGCCATCAGCGGTGAGGAGGGCTACGAGTGGCTGGAACACATCCTCCACCGCGACGCCCAGGCCGTGGTCATACTGATGACCGCCTATGCCGATGCCGACAAGGCGGTGAGGGCGCTGAAAAGCGGCGCCACCGACTTCGTCACCAAGCCGTGGGACAACTCCAAGCTGCTGGCCACCCTCTTTGCGGGCATTGAGCTGAGCCAGGAACGGCGCAAGAGCCAGCTGCTGGAACAGCGCATGGAGGTGGCGGCATCGCCCTTCGGGGCAGCGGCTCCGGTCATCATTGGCCAAAGCCCCGCCATGCAGCGCGTGCTGCAGACGGTGGAGCAGGTGGCCGCTACCGATGCCAACGTGCTCATCCTCGGCGAGAACGGCACGGGCAAGGATGTCATGGCGCGCCAGCTGTGTGCGCGCTCCCGACGGGCGGCCAAGCCCTTCGTCAGCATTGACCTGGGCAGCGTGCCCGAACAGCTGTTTGAGAGCGAGCTCTTCGGCTACGAGAAAGGGGCGTTCACCGGAGCCCAGAAGGCGAAGGCCGGACGCATGGAGGCCGCCTCGGGCGGCACGCTCTTCCTCGACGAGATAGGCAATCTGCCCCTGCCCCTTCAAGCCAAGCTATTAGCGGCCTTAGAGCGGCGCGAGATCTCGCGACTGGGCAGCACGCAGTCCTCGCCCATCGACGTGCGACTGGTCTGCGCCACCAATGCCGACATCCATGCCGAGGTGGCGCAGGGACGCTTCCGCGAGGATCTGCTCTATCGCATCAACACCATCGAGATTACCATGCCGCCGCTGCGCGAGCGGGGCGAGGACATCATCCTGCTGGCCGAGCATTTCATGGCCTCCTACGCGCATAAATATAATAAGGAGGTGAAGAGCCTCAGCCGCGATGCCCGCCAGCGACTGCTGCGCCACTCATGGCCGGGCAACGTGCGCGAGCTGATGCACGCCGTGGAGCGGGCCGTGCTGCTCTGCCAGGGACCGGTGCTGGGCGCCCAGGACTTCATGCTCAACGAGTCGACGCGGCGGACGGCCTCCTCGCCCACGCTCAACCTCGAACAGCTGGAGCAGGAGGCCATCGAGCGGGCCATGCAGATAGCCGGCGGCAACATCACCCGCGCCGCCGAGCTGCTGGGCATCACGAGGTTTGCGCTCTACAGGAAGCTGAACAAAAGTTGAAAGGGAGTTGCGATGACATCGCAACATACGTGACAGAAAATGAAAAGGTATATCGTAATAATCGTGGGACTGATGGCGTGTCTGGCAGTCAGCATCCATGCCCACCTGGTGTGGCCCTCCATTGCGCTCGGGGTCGCAGTGCTGTTGGTGTGCGCTGTTTTTTTTAGCCGCATTGACCATCTGCGCTATGCCTATCATGAGACGGAGAAGGAGAACGAGCTGCTGCACACGCGGCAGGCGGAAGCCGAGCGACAGCTGCAATACCTGCGCCAGCTGACGGAGAACGTAGACACGGCCCTCTTCGTCTGCTCCACCGACGGCCGCATCGACTGGATGAACCATGCGGCATCTCCCCTCATTTCCACCCGAAGGGGGGAGGACTTCATTCCCGAAAAGATTATGCAGGCAATCGCCAATCACGATGACGTAGTGGATGGCTGTGCCCTCTCCACCGTGCTTCTACGCATCGACGGACAGCGGCGCCTGGTCGTGGCGCTGAAGGATGTTTCCATGCTCATGCAGCGGCAGGAGATGGAGGCCTGGCAGCAGCTCATCCGCGTCCTCACCCACGAAATCATGAACTCGCTCACGCCCATCATCTCCATCAGCGAGACGCTAAGTTCCTCCCCCTTGGGGGGAGGTAAGGAGGGGGCTGAGGCCTTCGCCGTCATCAACCGCCGCTGCCACGCGCTGCTCGACTTCGTGGAGAGCTATCGCCAGCTGACGCGCATCAAGAATCCAGAAAAAACGACCTTCCCCGCAAGCGAGCTCTTCGCACACGTCACGGGCCTCTACCCGCAAGTAAAGACGCAAGGTGAAGGACTGCTGACGGCCGACCGCGCCCAGCTGGAGCAGGTGCTCATCAACCTCGTGAAGAATGCCTGCGAAAGCGGAGCCACCGAGGTTCAGATCACAATGAACGGCGGCGAAATCCGCGTCAAGGACAACGGCAGCGGCATGTCGCCCGACGTCATCGACCACGCCTTCATCCCCTTCTTCACCACCAAGCCCTCCGGCACGGGCATCGGCCTCGCCCTCTGCCGCCAGATCATCCTGAAGCACGGTGGCACCATCAGCGTTGACAGCCAGGAGGGCAAGGGCACCACGTTCACCATCACACTGTGAGCGTGCAATTCCGCACACCCGCGAGCGAAAGCGCACAAACCGAAAGAAGCGTTGATTCCTGCAACACGCACAGAATCAGCGCTTTGTCGTTTTGGCACGATTATTGATATAAAATTGGTGTAAGTAATCAGTATCAAAGCATCAATGAAACAAGCATTTCGCATCATCAGCCGCATGAAGGGCTACACGGCGCTGTCGCTGCTGGGCCTCATCATCAGCCTGAGCGGCACCGTCATCATCAGCCGCTATCTCTATCAGGAGTGGACCATCGACCACTTCATGCCCAATCTTAACCGTACATACATTCTTGCCGAGCACTATCAGAACGAGCCACTCGACGAATGGAGCTTCGCCCTGAGCTACGACCCGAACAACGAGGGCTGCTTCGTGTCGCCCGTGGAGGGTCAGAGCGAGTTGGAGGCCTACTGCCCCATGGCGCTGCGCAAGGACTTCCCCATCTCGCAGCCCGGGCAGGAGGTGTTCTTCCCCGCCGCCGTCACCGTGGCCGACAGCTCGTTCTTCCACATCTATCCCGTGGACATCGTCGAGGGAGCGCACCAGCTGGACGCCCCTGGGCAGTGCATGGTCAGCGAGGAGTTGGCGCAGCGCCTGTTTCCCGGTGAGAGCGCCGTGGGCAAGACCGTCAACATTGAGAACAACACGCCTCACACCATCCTGGCCGTCTATCGCCAGCCCGCCACCAAGAGCACGCTGCGCTTCGACATCGTGCAGTTCAACACCAAAGAGGCGCTGCTCATTTCCAACGCCCTCAACGTCTGCCTCGTCCTGCTGCGCGAGGGAGCCGACGTCGACGCCTACAACCAGCGCCAGCCCTTTCAGGAGCTGACGATGTCTGGCAGGCGGCCCATCAGGTTCTTCCTGCAGCCCTACAGCACGATGTCTTCGAACCTTAATTGGACAGCCTATCAACCTGACAACTACAAGTGCGTCCATCTGAAGACCCCGTCCTCGCAGCTGTGGATGTTGCTCTTCGTGGCTGTGCTGCTGCTCGGCGTGGGGCTGTTCAACTTCGCAAACCTCTCCGCCGTGATGCGCTCCCACCGCCGTCACGAGCTGCACGTGCGCCGCCTGTTCGGTGCTTCGCGCTGGGATGTCTTCGCCCAGCTCTATGCCGAGACGTTCCTTGTGGCCGTGCTCACCATGATTGGCGTGTGGACAGTAGTCGAGCTGGCCGAGCCGCTGCTCGCCACCTATTATCGTATAGAGGTGCTGCCGCAATGGAAGTTCGACGTTGGGCTGACGCTCGGAATTATCTTCGGACTTCCCTTGATAGCCAGTTGTATCCCAGCCCGCCGCGAAGCATCAGCGAAAGGTCTATTCAACCTCCCCTCCCTTGGGGAGGGGTTGGGGGGAGGCTTTCAGTTCTTCATCTCCCTCGCCCTGCTCAACGTCAGCCTCTACTTCATGCGCCAGCTGAACGTGATGCTCACCACCGACCCGGGCTTCCGCACCAAGGGCCTGCTGAGCGTGATGGTACAGCCGAGTGGCAACAAAGAGTCCTTCTATGACGAAGAGTTTGACGAATATTATGCCAACATGAAGAAGCAGAGCGACATCATCCAGCAGCGTCTGAGCGCCTGCCCCCACATCAAACGCTATTGCTACGACCCGGGCTTCATCGGCGAAAATCCGGAACAGGAAATCAACGGCCAGTACAATGTGTGCGCCAACTGGATTAGCCCCAAGTCGATGGAACTCTTCGGTATCCAGCTGAAGGAGGGCCGCATGTTCAACGACAGCACCGACACCTTCGCGCAGTATCACTGCCTGGTCAACGAGACGTTCATCCGCCAGCTGGGCGTCAAAGACTTCCGCGACTTCAAGGTACAGTTCAAACAGCGCATGTGGTTCTCGGGAACCGCCGACATGTACGACAATCCGCCCTACGACATCGTGGGCGTCGTCAAGGACTTCCACCCCGGCCGACAGTCGGAGCCGCTCATGCCCTCGGTCTATTTCTACGAGCAGTCGATGTACGAGGGAAGCTCCGTGCAGTTCGAGGGCCAGTACCTGCTGATGGACATTGCCGAGGGTCACGAGCAGGAGGTCGTCGACTACCTGCGCGACATGGTGCACGAGCTTTTCGGCACCGACGAACTGAAGTACCAGTGGGTGGAGGACCAGCGGCAGGCGCTCTACAAGGACGACCAGCGCACGGCCCGCATCTTCGTCACCTTCTCGTTGCTGGCCATCGCCGTGACGTGCCTCGGCGTGCTGGGCCTGATGATGTTCGACGTGCGCCGCCGCTTCCGCGAGATTGCCCTGCGCAAGGTGAACGGCGCCACCTTCCGCGACATCGCCCTGCTGCTCTCGCGCCGCTACCTCATGGTCTTCGCCGTGGCCGCCGTGGCCTCGCTGCCCGTCAGCCTGCTCATCGTCCATCGGCTCATGGCCAGCTACACCATCCGCACCAGCTTCGCCTGGTGGATTCCGCTGCTGAGCATCGCCTTCATCCTCGCCCTCTGCGCCCTCACGCTGTGGTATCAGGTGTGGAAGGCCACCCGCATAAAGCCCTATAAAGTGTTGAAAGAGAACTAAACATGAAACAAGCATTCCGTATCATCAGCCGCATGAAGGGCTACACGGCGCTGTCGCTGCTGGGCCTCATCATCAGCCTGAGCGGCACCGTCATCATCAGCCGCTACCTCTATCAGGAGTGGACCACCGACCACTTCATGCCTGCCCTCGACAGGACGTTCCTCTGCTGCGTGCAACACGAAGGCGAGGCCGACTGGATGACGATAACTACCGACGACCCCAACCACCAGTCGCATTTCATCTCACCCGTCGAGGGGCAGAGCGACGTGCACTGCTGGACCAACGTGTACCTTCGCTCCATGTACTCCATCAAGCCCGAGCAGGGCGAATCCTTCTATCCGCCTGCTGTCAGCGTCGACTCTATGTTCACGCGGGTCTTTCCATTGGAAGCCGTTGAGGGGACGCTCATACTCAGGGCCAACGGCCAGTGCATCGTGAGCGAGGGGCTGGCGGCGCGGCTCTTCCCTAGTGAAAGTGCCGTGGGCAAGACCGTCACCGTGGGCGAAGAGGGCGACGTGAACACCGTCGTGGGCGTGTTCCGCCAGCCCAGCACCAAGTCGAGCATCCGCTTCGACATTGCCGACTACGGCGACGGGGACTTCTACGCCCCTCAAAACAGCATTACCATCGGCATTGTCCGCCTGCGCGAGGGAGCCAGCGTCAGTGACTACAACAAGCGACAGCCAGAGCAGCGGTTGGGTTTGTTCATGGACAGACCCATACGCTATGGCCTTCAGCCCTATACACAGGAGCTGCAGAAGAATATCGCCAAAGGCTATTGGAAAGAATATTCCTGTGTCGTTCCCGGTGCTTCAGCTGCCCACCTGTGGATGCTGCTCTTCGTGGCTGCGCTGCTGCTCGGCGTGGGATTGTTCAACTTCGTGAACCTCTTCGCCGTGATGCGCTCCCACCGTCGCCACGAGCTGCACGTGCGCCGTCTGTTCGGTGCCTCGCGCTGGGATGTCTTCGCCCAGCTCTATGCCGAGACGTTCCTCGTGGCCGTGCTCACCATGATTGGCGTGTGGACGGTAGTGGAGCTGGCCGAGCCGCTGCTCGCCACCTATTATAATATAGCGGTGATGCCGCAATGGAAGTTCGACGTAGCGCTGACGCTCGGAATTATCTTCGGACTTCCCTTAATCGCCAGTTGTATCCCAGCCCGCCGCGAAGCATCAGCGAAAGGTCTATTCAACCTCCCCTCCCTTGGGGAGGGGTTGGGGGTGGGTTTCCAGTTCTTCATCTCCCTCGCCCTGCTCATGGTCAGCATCTACTTCATGCGGCAGCTGCACGTGATGCTAAACGCCGACCCAGGCTTCCGCACCAAGGGCCTGCTCAACGCCGTCATCTATCCACCGTCGAACCGAGGGTCATGGACGATGGAGGAGTTCAACGTCATGATAGAGAAGCAGAAAAGCAACGCCGAGGTGGTGAAGCAGCGCTTGATGGCGTTGCCCTACCTGAAGGGCATCACCTTGTACA
>JAFPTC010000104.1 GCA_017400455.1 Prevotella sp.
GCTGCTTGCCCGACAGTTCCATCACGCGGTTCAGCACAGAGAGCATCCACGAGGGCACGCCGCTGATGTTAGTGACGTTCTTTGTCAAAGCCTCGCGGGCTATACGGTCGCGCTTCACCTCGAAGTCGCTGAGCAGGGCCGTTTCCTTCTTGGGCACGCGGAAGAGGTTCACCACGGGGTTGATGTTCTCGATGAGAATGGCGCTGAGGTCGCCCACCAGCGAGCCTGGCAGGTTGTAGTTGGCCTGATGGCTGCCGCCGAGGATGAGGCCCTTGCCGTCGAACATGCGGCTCTGGGGGTTGTTCCTCAGGTACATGGCCACCACGTCGGAGCCGCCTTTATAGTGCAGGCGCTTCAGGCCTTCCTTGCTCACGGGTATGAATTTCGACTTGTCGTTCGTGGTGCCGCTCGACTTGGCGTACCATTTGACGCGTCCTGGCCACAGCAGGTCGGCCTCGCCGTGGCGCATGCGGTCGATGTGGCCTTTCAGCTCCTCATAGTCGGTAACGGGATTGCAGCGCACGAAGTCCTCGTAGGTCTTCATGTCGCCAAAATGATGGTAGCGGCCCCACTCGGTGTCCTTGGCGCGGCTCACCAGTCGCGACAGCACGTCGCGCTGCAGGGCCTCGGCCTCGTTGTTGTGGCGCTCCAGCTCCCGCCAGCGGGGAGCGAAAAACTTTCTGGCTATTCCTGTGATGCTCACCTTGCTATTCTCGATTTACAAACTTTCATTGAAAACATTGCCTATTCATGCAATTTGACTGCAAAGGTAGCCGAAAGTTTTGTAATAAGCGCAAGTGTTGACGTTTTTTAGCAGTATTTAGGCTTCATAGCATCACCGGCGGCACGTCAGGACAGCTGGGAAAACAGCGGGAAGCCACTGCGTGAAAATTTCTCACGTGAGAAAATTTCATGGGAAGCCTCCCCAGAAAAAAATCTCACGTGAGATTTTTTCACGGGAGGCCTCCGCAGAAAAAAATCTCACGTGAGAAATTTTCACGCGACGATGGCGCAGGAAAAAAGCCTATTTCGGCAGGTCGGCGTCGAGGCGCGCCACGGCTCCCGTGAGGGCGTCGAGTCGCAGGCGGGTGGCGTAGCGCTTGTTGAAGAGGTCGGCGCTGAGCAGCAGCGTGTGGCCAAACTGCGGGGCGGGCATCTCGACGGAGAGCAGGGGGTTGATGCCCTCGTAGAGGGTGGAGCGCAGGCGGCCGGGCACGTTCACATAGATGCCGGCCTCGGGCTGCTTGTCTTTCTTCTTGGCCTCGGGAGCGGCGGCGGGCAGCTGGCTGATGTCGTCGATGCTGAGGTAGAAGGGCGCGCCCGAGAGGTCGTCGGCATCAACCAGTCCGCGCAACTGCGACAGGCGGAACAGCACGCCTTTCTGCTGGAACTGGGCAGGATCGGCCCAGAGGATGTGCTCGGTGGTGTCGCGCTGGGTGCGGCCCACGAAGAGCGAACTGAGCGAACGGTCCTGGCGGTCCAGCTCGTCGAGCATGATTTGCATCTGGCGCCCGTCCTGGGGCATGAAGTCGGCCTGTCCCTTTATTAATAATGAGCGGTTCTCGCGCAGGTCGTATATCTCGTGGGCCGTCAGCTCGGCCATCTTTGCCGTGCTGCCGCAGGACAGGATTTCCTCACTCATGAACTGGCGCGGGTTCACCCATTCGGGCTGTGGCTGGGGCTGGAAGGGTGCCGGGGCCTCTGCGTCGGCGGCATCGTCTACGTTCAGGCCCAGCAGGCGGCCGTCGTCAGCCAGCGTCATGCGGGCAGCCACGGTGCGGGCGTCGAACTTCACGCTGTAGACCTTCGTCGTGTCGGCCACGGGCATGGGCGTCTGGCTCAGGCCCACCACGCGGAAACTGGTGGAGGACTCCTGACTGACGTCGGCCATGCGCAGGTAGCGCTGGGCAAAGGGGGCAAAGTCGCCCGGCTCGTAGGTGGTCTTCTCAACCAGCACGCTGATGCGCACCAGGGTCTTCGGCAGGCTGTAGACGCAGCCCTCGGTGGTGGCGCCCGGCCGGTAGGGGCTGAGCTGGGTCTGGGCTGTGGCGGGGCATGCCGCCAGCCATAGGTGGGCGGCCAGCAGCGCTGCCAGTGCAGCCCGGTGATTGCTATTCCTGTGTTTCATATTACCTCGTATGATGATTACCCAGCACGGCAAAGGCCCGTGGCAGGTAGTTGATGATGTCGCTGGCCATAAGGCTTTCTTGTCCCAGGTCGCGGGCAGCCAGGTCGCCGGCCAGTCCGTGCAGGTAGACGCCCAGCAGGCAGGCCTCCTGCTGGTTATAGCCACGGGTGAGCAGGCCGAGGAGTATGCCGGTGAGCACGTCGCCGCTGCCGGCGGTGGCCATGCCGGCGTTGCCGGTGGTGTTGAAGGCGATGTGGCCGTCGGGCATGCAGATGGCGGTGCGATGGCCTTTCAGCACCACATATCCCTGCAGGCGCTCGGCCAGCTGGCGAGCCTTCATCAGCCGTTCGTAGCTGTCGGTGCACTGTCCTTCCAGCCGCTCCATCTCCTTGGGGTGGGGGGTGAGGATTACGCCCTTGGGCAGCTGTTGCAGCCAGGCGTGCTTGGCGGCCAGGATGTTCAGGGCGTCGGCATCGGCCACCACGGGGCACTGGGCGCGGCGTATTTGGGTAATCATGGCAATGGCGGTCTGCTCGGTGGTGCCCAGTCCGGGTCCGATGGCCATGGCCTGGAAACCGTCGGTGGCCACGGCCTCTGAGAAGATGGTCTCCTCGCGGTCGGTGTGGAGCACGGCTTCGGGAATGGCCGTCTGGAGGATGGCCATGTTGCGGCGCGGTGTGTGGATGGTGAGCTTTCCGGCTCCGGCCCTCATGCAGGCCCTGGCTGCCAGCACGGCCGCACCGGCCATGCCATAGCTGCCGGCCACCAGCAGGCCGTGGCCCATGGTGCCCTTGTGGGCAAAGGGGTCGCGGGGGCGCAGCAGACCGCTCACGTCACCACGCTCCACCATTGTGTAGTGGGCTTCGGTCTTGGCAATGCCCTCCTGGCTGAGGCCAATGTCGAGCACTTCCAACTGGCCGATGAACTGCTGATGCTCGGGGAAGAAGAAGCTGAGCTTCTGTTGCTGCAGCGTCAGCGTCAGGGTGGCGTGGATAATGTTGGCCCGCACGTTGTAGCCGTTGTCGTCGGTCATCAGGCCCGACGGCATGTCGATGCTCACCACCTGGGCCTTCGAGCTGTTGATATATTTCACCAGCGAGGCAAAACCTCCCGCCAGTGGCTTGTTAAGGCCCGAGCCAAACAGACCGTCGATGACGAGCATGCCCTCCTCCAGCTGGGGAGGGTCAAACTCCTGGGTCACCTCGGTCAGCAGGGGGTGTCCGCGCTTGGTCATCAAGCGCTGCTTGTTCTCGGCACAATCGGCCGAGAGCTTGCCGCTGATGTTGAAGAGAAAGGTCTGCACCTGATAGTTCAGGTCGCTGAGCATGCGCGCCACGGCAAGGGCGTCGCCGCCATTGTTGCCTGGGCCGGCAAACACCACGACAGGCACGCCGGGGCTCCAGCGGGAGGTGATGGCGCGGGTGATGGCGCGGGCCGAGCGTTCCATCAGGTCAATCGATTTGATGGGCTCGTGCTCAATGGTATATTTATCAAGCTCATGTATCTGAGCAGCTGTAAAAATCTTCATAGCGATGCAAAAGTACAAAATAATTGGTAAAGAATGGCTTTTTTCGGGAATTTTTTTGTAATTTTGCGGCAAAATCACAAAAAACTGTCTCTATGGATAAAGTTATCGTCAACGGAAAGACCTTCAGAAAGTCCATTCCCGAAGAGGAACTGAAGCAGCGCGTGAAGGAAGTGGCGGCTCAGATAAGCCGCGACATGGCCGACAAGAACCCCCTGCTGCTGGGGGTGCTCAACGGCGCATTCATCTTTGCTGCCGACCTGATGCGTGAAATCAGCATCCCCTGTGAAATATCGTTTGTGAAGCTGGCCAGCTATCAGGGCACCACCTCGACGGGCAAGGTCCGCGAGTTGGTGGGCATCAACGAGGACTTGGCCGGCCGCCACGTCATCATCGTGGAGGACATTGTCGACACCGGCCTGACCATGCAGCGCATGATGGAGCAGCTGGCCGCACATCATCCCGCCAGCATCAGCATCTGCGCACTGCTGGTGAAGCCCGACAAGCTGCAGGTGCCCCTCGACCTGAGGTACGTGGCGCTGAAGATTCCCAACGATTTCATCGTGGGCTACGGTCTGGACTACGACCAGCAGGGGCGCGGGCTGAAGGATATATATACCATAGCAGAGCCATGAGAATCGTGAAGCTACCCCACCTGCCCAGTGAGACGACCACGGCCCAGCCGGGAGATCTCCTGCCCGAAGCATGGTACAAGGGCAAGACCATAAATATTGACCAAACAGAACAACGCATAAAGATGAAGAACATTGTTATTTTCGGCGCTCCCGGCTCAGGCAAGGGAACGCAGAGCGACAAGCTCATCGAGCACTACGGCCTGGAGCACATCAGCACTGGCGACGTGCTCCGCAGTGAGATTAAGAAAGGCTCGGAGCTGGGAAAGACCGCCCAGGGCTACATCGACCAGGGACAGCTCATCCCCGACGAGCTGATGGTGAGCATCCTGGCCAAGGTTTACGACGACTTCGGACGTGGCCACAAGGGCGTCATCTTCGACGGGTTCCCACGCACCATCCCGCAGGCTGAGGCACTGAAGAAGATGCTGGCCGAGCGCGGCGACAAGGTGGCCGCCATGCTGGAGCTGGACGTGCCCGAGGACGAGCTGATGAAGCGGCTCCTGCTGCGCGGACAGCAGAGCGGACGAGCCGACGACAACGAGGAAACCATCAAGAAGCGCCTCGTGGTTTACCACAGCCAGACGCAGCCCCTCATTGAATGGTACAAGCAGGAAGGACTGCACCACCACATCAATGGACTGGGCGAACTGGACCGCATCTTCGCTGACATCTGCAAAGTAGTGGACGAGCTGTAGGATGGAATCAAACTTCGTAGACTATGTGAAAATACTCTGTCGCTCGGGCAAGGGCGGAAGGGGAAGCATGCACCTGAAGCATGTGAAGTATAACCCCAACGGAGGCCCCGACGGAGGCGACGGAGGACGTGGTGGCGACATCATCCTGCGCGGCAACCACAACTACTGGACGCTGCTGCACCTGAAGTACGAGCGCCACATCTTTGCCGAGCACGGCGGCAACGGCGGCAAGGACAAATGCCACGGAACGGACGGCAAGGACGTCTACATCGACGTGCCCTGCGGCACCGTGGTCTATAACGCCGAGACGGGCAAGTACGTCTGCGACGTCACCTACGACGGACAGCTGGTGACGCTGCTCAAGGGCGGACGCGGCGGACTGGGCAACTTCCAGTTCCGTTCGGCCACCAATCAGGCACCGCGCTATGCCCAGCCCGGCGAGCCCATGCAGGAGATGACCATCATCATGGAGCTGAAGCTGCTGGCCGACGTGGGCTTGGTGGGATTCCCCAATGCCGGCAAGTCAACACTGGTCAGCGCCCTGTCGAATGCCCGACCGAAGATAGCCAACTATCCCTTCACCACCATGGAGCCTTCGCTGGGCATTGTGGGCTATCGCGACAACAAGTCGTTTGTCATGGCCGACATTCCCGGCATCATCGAGGGAGCCGCCGAGGGACGCGGCCTCGGCTTGCGCTTCCTGCGCCACATCGAGCGCAACTCGCTGCTGCTCTTCATGGTGCCTGGCGACACCGACGACATCGGGCGCGAATACAACATCCTGCTCGAAGAACTGCGCAAGTTCAACCCCGAGTTGCTGCAGAAGCAGCGCGTGCTGGCCGTCACCAAATGCGATCTGCTGGACGACGAGCTGATGGAAATGCTGCGCGAGGGGCTGCCCACCGACATTCCCGTGGTCTTCATATCGGCCGTCACCGGTTTCCACCTCGACGAGCTGAAGGACGTGCTCTGGCAGGAGCTGAACAGCGAGAGCAACAAGCTGCAGACCATACAGGCCGACGACCGCCTGGTGCATCGCGACAAAGACATGGACCGCTTTGCCCAGGAGCTCATCGACGAGCAGGCCGATGACGATCTGGAGTACGTCGATGAAGACGAGCTGGAGGACATAGAAGACTATGAATATCTTGACGAAGAAGAAGAAGGAACGTGAGTATGTCGCGTTCCTTCACTTTTTTTAAAAATAAAAGCCTAAAAACGTAGATAATTCGGAAAAAATAAGTAATTTTGCGCTCGCAAACCTTAACCAAATATAATTAATATGCAAAAAAGACTTTTTCTACTCTTTGCCATGCTGCTCACCATGACTATGGGCGCACTGGCACAGGTAACCACGTCGAGCATGACCGGTAAGGTCTCGCTCGAAGGCTCTGGTGAGGAAATCATTGGCGCCACGGTGGTGGCAGTGCACGAACCCTCGGGTTCACGCTACACCGCTGTGACCAACATGAACGGCCTCTTCACCATTCAGGGTATGCGTACCGGTGGCCCCTACAACGTCACCGTGAGCTACATCGGCCATCAGACAAAGACCTTCAGGGGCATCACCCTGCAGCTGGCCGAGACCTACAATCTGCCTGTCTGGCTTTCGGAGGACACCAATGACATTGCCGAAATCGTCATCACGGGCAAGGCCTCGAAGCTGATGACCGAGAAGATGGGCACCGCCACCAACATCACGGCTGCCCAGATTACGGCACTGCCCACCGTGAGCCGCAGCATCACCGACCTGACGCGCCTCTCGCCCTACGGCGGCAATGGCATGACCTTTGCCGGCAGCGACGGACGTACGGCCAACTTCACCGTTGATGGTGCCAACTTCAATAATGACTTCGGACTCTCCGACGGTCTGCCTGGCGGTGGCAACCCCATCAGCATCGAGGCCATTGAGGAAATGCAGGTGGTCATCGCCCCCTACGACGTGCGTCAGACCAACTTCATCGGCGGTGGCGTGAACGCCATCACCAAGAGCGGTACGAACACGTTCAAAGGCTCGGCCTACGTCTATCACCGCAACGAGAACATGCGTGGCGACGCCGTGAACCGTGAGGCCATCAACGGCGCTCGCGAAAAGGACATGCAGACCACCTATGGCGCCACCCTGGGCGGCCCCATCATCAAAAACAAGCTGTTCTTCTTCGTCAACGGCGAGCTGGTGAAGACTCCCACTGTGGCCAACCGCTGGCGAGGCTCTGACGCCGACAACCCTGCCGATCCTGAGAACTACATCTCGCGCACCACGAAAGCCGACCTGGAGACCGTGTCGAACTATGTGAAGCAGAAGTACGGCTACGACACCGGCTCGTGGACCAGCTTCCCCGCCGACGAGGAGAACAAGAAGCTGCTCGTCCGCCTGGACTGGAACATCACCGACCGCCACAAGCTGGCCCTGCGCTATAACTACACGAAGAACACCCGCTGGAGCTCGCCCAATGGCACCTCGATGGACGGCGGCACCCGCATGAGCGGCGCCCGCATGGGCCAATACTCCATGTCCTTCGCTAACTCTATGTACTCGCAGGACAACCTCGTCCACTCCTTCTCGTTCGACCTCAACAGCCGTCTCACCGAGAAGCTATCGAACCAGCTCCTGGCCACCTACACCAAGAAGGACGACATCCGAGACACCAACTCCTCGGAGTTCCCCTTCATCGACATCCTCGACGATGCCGGCTCCAACAACTACATGGCCCTGGGCTATGAGCTCTTCACCTGGAACAACGCCGTTCACAACACGGTGTGGAACGTGAAGGACGACATCACCTGGTATGGCGGCAAGCACAAGGTGACGGGCGGACTGAGCTTCGAGCACCAGATGGACGACAACATGTACATGCGCAACGGCTCGGGCTACTATCGCTATCGCTCCATGCAGGACTTCCTCAGCGGAGCCACGCCCGAAGTGGTCTGCCTCACCTACGGCTATGACGGCGAGACCAAGCCTGCTGCTCGCGTACAATATAATAAAATAAGCGCCTACGCCCAGGACGACTGGACCATCTCGAAGAAGTTCAAGCTGAGCTTCGGCGTGCGTCTCGACGAGCTGATGTTCGACAACGGCGACCTGCTCACCAACAACGCCATCCTGAAGCTCGACTATGACGGCCGCCATGTTGACACCGGCAAGTGGCCCGACAACCAGATCATCATCTCGCCCCGCCTGGGCTTCACCTACGACATCTTCGGCAACAACTCGCTGAAGCTGCGCGGCGGTACCGGCCTCTTCTCAGGCCGCATTCCTATGGTGTTCTTCACCAACATGCCCAACTACGGCGGTCTGGTGCAGTATCAGGCTCAGCTGAACAGCAACACCGTTGTCGGCACCTTCGACAAGAACGGCAATTACACGCCCAAACGTGGCTTCGAGAACTACAGCGGCAGCTACATTGACCGCAACAACAGCCGCTACTTCGACATGACCCAGTTCAAGGGCGACATCACCACCACCGCCGCTGCCCTGCAGCAGAAGCTCTTCGACATGGGCTTCCCCCAGACGGTGAACAGCGACATGGGCACCGTTCCCTCGGCTGTGAACGGCGTGAAGAGTGGCTTCAAGATGCCCCAGGTGTGGAAGACCTCGCTGGCCGTGGACTACCAGATTCCCGTCTCGTTCCCCTTCACTGCTACCGTCGAAGGCATCTTCGCCAAGACCGTCAACGACGTGTGCATCACCGACTGGAGTATTCCCGCAGTGGGTGGCTTCGCCCGCTTCAATGGCGTGGACAACCGTCCCATCTATCCTGCCGGCTATCGCACCAACACCAAGGCCTTCATCCTGAGCAACACCTCGAAGGGCTACCAGTGGAGCGCTAACGTCACCCTGAACGCCCAGCCCTGGGAGTGGCTGAACCTCATGGCCGCCTACACCCACACCGTCAAGAAGGAGATTACCGGCATGCCCGGCTCAGCAGCCGAGAGTGCCTTCACCTATGTGCCCACCGTGGAAGGTCCTAACAACATCCGCCTGCACAATGCTGCCAACCTGACGCCTGACCGCTTCGTGGCCAACGCCACCATCAACGACAAGTGCGGCAACCACTACTCCTTCATCTACGAGACCTGGCGTGGCGGCTACAACTACAGCTACATGATGGTAAACGACATCAACAGCGACGGCTATAACTACGACGCCATCTACGTGCCCACCGACCAGGAGGTGGCCAGCGGCCAGTTCCGCTTCGTCTCTCAGGACGATGCCACCCGCTTCATGGACTTCGTCCACCAGGACAGCTACCTGAAGAACCGCCAGGGCGACTATGCCGAGCCCTATAGCGTCTACAACCCCTGGGTTCATCGTCTGGACTTCAGCTACAAGCACGACTTCTGCCTGAACCTGGGCAACACCTCTCACCGTCTGCAGCTCTCTGCCGACATCAAGAACGTGCTCAACCTGTTCAACTCGGCCTGGGGCGTGAGCAAGTACCTCAACCCCGCCATTGGCTCTGAGGCCCGCATCCTGAAGTACGAGGGCGTCGATGCCGAGGGCTTCGCCACCTTCTCTACTCCCGAGGCCATCAGCGGCAAGACCGAGACCTTCATCCCCTACAAGAACCTGGGCCAGTGCTGGTATGCCAGCGTGGGCCTGAAGTACCTCTTCGAGGGCAAGCGTGCCGACGACTGCGGTTGTGACGACAGCGATGCTAAGGAGAAGACCGTCTTCGTGAAGGACACCAAGGAGATTGACCGCCTGAACGGCGAGATCAACCGACTGCGCGCTCAGGTCAACGACCTGGAGAACCGCAAGCCCGAGAAGGAGATTGTCACCGTCGACAACAGCCGCGTGGTCACCTTCCCCTACCTGGTGAACTTTACGGTGAACACCGCCGACGTGGTGAACCGCGAGAAGGTGAACCTTGAGACCGTAGCCAAGATGATCAAGGCCACGCCCGAGAAGAAGTACAGCGTCACCGGCTATGCCGACAAGCAGACGGGCACCGTCGAGGGCAACGCCAAGCTGGCCAACAACCGCTCGCAGAACGTCTACGACATCCTCATCAACCAGTACGGTGTGCCTGCCTCGCAGCTGGTGCGCGACTCCAAGGGCGGCGTTGACTACATGTACATGAACGACGAGCAGCTCTCGCGCTCGGTCATCATCTCTGAAGTGAAGTAAATTGTTAATCATAAATTGAAGAAAGAGAATTATGACAGCCAAGATAAGCAGAAGACTTCTGATAGGTTTATCATTTATCATTTGTCATTTATCCATTAGCGTAGCGCTGACCAGCTGCTCCGACGACACCGATCCCACCTATCTGGACGAGGTGAAGGTTTCGTCGTCCTACGTGGCCATTCCCCAGGATGGCGGCTCTACCGACATCACCGTCAATGCCACCGGCGAGTGGGCCTTCGCCCAGCAGCGCTGGATTGCCGGCAAGGACACCACCGTGGCCGCTGCTCCTAAGTGGCTCACGGTGAGCACCACCCAGGGCAGCGCAGGCCAGACCACCATCAGCTTCTCGGCCGAGAGCACCCTCGACGGCCGCACCTGCGAGCTGCTGCTCACCTGCGGCGACAAGACGCAGCGCATCAACGTCATCCAGGGCCTGAGCACCGTGAGCAACGCCACCTGTGCCGAGGTCATCGCCGGTCCCGACTCGAAGACCTATCGCGTCACCGGCACCGTCACCTCCATTGCCAACACCACCTATGGCAACTGGTACCTGAACGACGGCACGGGCCAGATCTACATCTACGGCACGCTCGACTCCAAGGGTGCCACAAAGAACTTCAGCTCATGGGGACTGGACGTGGGCGACGAAATCACCGTTGAAGGCCCTAAGACCACCTACAACGGCACCGTCGAGCTGGTCGACGTCACCGTCATCCAGATCAACAAGTCGCTCATCAAGGTCGATTCGCTCAGCAGCAACGATCCCCTGCCCGCCGAGGGCGGCGAGGTCACGGCCAGCGTCACCTGCAAGGGCCAGAACATCAGCGTCAGCATTCCCGACGAGGCCAAGAGCTGGCTCGTCATGAGCGACGTCAGCGCTCCTTACATCACCTTCCGTGCCCTGCCCAACGAGGGCGACTATCGCAAGACCACCGTCACCTTCAAGACCACCGACGGCAAGAAGGAGTACACCGCCCAGGCCACCATTGCCCAGGAGGCTAAGCCCAATGCCGCCGGCAGCGAGAAGAACCCCTTCACCGTGGCCGAGGCCATTGCCAAGTGTAAGGAAATAGGCAGCACCGCCAGCGACCAGATGTACTATGCCACCGGCATCATCAGCAGCATCAAGGAGGTCAGCACCAGCTATGGCAACGCCACCTTCAACATCTCCGACAACGGCGAGGACGTGAACGCCCTCACCTGCTTCCGTGCCAACAGCCTCGGCGGAGCCAAGTTCGCTGCTGAGGACGAGATCAGCGTGGGCGACGAGGTGCTCATCTGCGGCAAGCTGGTTAACTACAAGGACGAGTTGCCCCAGTTTGCCCAGGGCTGCTACATTGTCACCCTGAAGAAGGGCAATGCCGCCGGCTCGCTCACCAAGCCCTTCACCCCGGCCGAGGCCAACGCCTTCTGCCAGGCACTGGGCGAGGGCGTGACCACCACCGACGACTATTACGTCAAGGGCAAGATTGTCGAGATCACCGAGAAGAATCAGTTCGGTCTGCAGTACGGCAACGGCACGTTCCACATCTCGGCCGACGGCACCGAAGGCGCTGAGCAGTTCTACGTCTTCCGCACCCTCTACCTGGGCAACGTGAAGTACACCGACGAGAGCTGGCTCCTGCCCAAGGTTGGCGACGAGGTCGTCATCTGCGGCAAGCTGACGCTCTACAAGGACAAGAACGGAAACCTCGTGCCCGAGACCTCGGCTAACAACAGCTACATCTACTCGCTCAACGGCAAGACGGAGTAATTTTGCTCCACCCGCTAAAGAATTCCCCGAAACTTAACAATGGTTTCGGGGATTTTTTGTAATTTTGCAACTGATTATGCAAGAGATTCAAAATATTCCCCAGGAGTTCAATTCCCTTTACATGAAGGACGTGTCGTTTGCCCACCTGATGACGCGCCGCATCTTCAACGTGCTCATTGTGGCTAACCCCTACGACGCCTTCATGCTCGAAGACGACGGACGCGTGGACGAGAAGATCTTCGACGAGTACACCGAGCTGGGCATGCGCTATCCTCCCTCGTTCACCCAGGTCAGCACCACCGAGGAGGCCCGCCACGTGCTCGACACCACCGACATCGACCTGGTCATCTGCATGCCTGGCAATGCCGACAACGACGCCTTTCAGGTGGCCCGCCAGGTGAAGGCCCTCAGGGCCGACGTGCCCTGCGTGGTGCTCACCCCCTTCAGCCACGGCATCACCCGCCGTATGCAGGACGAGGACATGACCATCTTCGACTACGTTTTCTGCTGGCTCGGCAACACCAACCTCATCCTCTCCATCATCAAGCTCATCGAGGACAAGATGAACATCGACCACGACATGGAGGAGGCCGGCGTGCAGATGATTCTGCTGGTCGAGGACAACATCCGTTTCTACTCCTCCGTGCTGCCCAATCTCTATAACTACATCCTCCTGCAGTCGAAAAACTTCTCCACCGAGGCCCTCAACCCCCATGCCGCTGCCCAGCGCAAGCGCGGCCGCCCCAAGGTGGTGCTCGCCACCAGCTACGAGGAGGCCATGGCCCTCTACGAGAAGTATCACGAGAACACGCTGGGCGTCATCAGCGACACCCGCTTCCCCCTGCAGACGCCCGTTGGCCGCCTGAGCCACGTGGAGGAAGGCGACCCCGAGGCCGGCCTGAAGCTGCTGAGGGAAATTCGCCGGTGCGACGAGTACGTGCCCCTGATCCTCACCAGCAGCGAGTCGGTGAACGCCCAGCGAGCCAAGGCCGAGGGCTTCCACTTCGTCGACAAGAACTCGAAGAAGATGAACGTCGACCTGCGCCACCTCTTAGAGGAGCACATGGGCTTTGGCGACTTCATCTTCCGCGACCCCGTGACCAAGGAGGAGGTGATGCGCATCTCGTCGCTGAAGGAGCTGCAAGACAATATCTTCAAGATTCCCCACGACTCGCTCATGCGCCACATCCGCCGCAACCACATGAGCCGCTGGCTCTCGGCCCGCGCCATCTTCCCCGTCAGCCAGTTCCTCAAGCACGTCACCTGGCACAAACTGCAAGACGTGGACGCCCACCGCCAGATCATCTTCGACGCCATTGTGCAGTATCGCCGCATGAAGAACATCGGCGTCGTGGCCGTGTTCGACCGCCTGAAGTTCGACCGCTATGCCCATTTCGCCCGCATAGGCGAAGGCAGCCTGGGCGGCAAGGGGCGCGGCCTGGCCTTCCTCGACGCCATACTGAAGCGCCACCCCGAGCTGAACCAGTTCGACAACGCCTCGGTGCAGATTCCCAAGACCGTCGTCCTCTGCACCGACTTCTTCGACCGCTTCATGGACGACAACAACCTCTGGGGCATTGCCCTCAGCGACGCCACCGACGAGGAAATCCTGCGCCACTTCCTACGCGCCCAGTTGCCCGACGACCTCATTGCCGACTTCTTCACCTTCTTCGAGGCCATCAAGAGCCCCATCGCCGTGCGCTCGTCGTCGCTCCTGGAGGACAGCCACTACCAGCCCTTTGCCGGCATCTATGCCACCTACATGATTCCCTGGCTCGACGACAAGTACGAGATGCTGCGCCAGCTGGCCTGCGCCATCAAGGCCGTCTACGCCTCCGTCTACTATCGTGACTCGAAGGCCTACATGACCGCCACGCAGAACGTCATCGACCAGGAGAAGATGGCCGTCATCCTGCAGGAGGTGGTGGGCCAAGAGCATGGCGACCTCTACTATCCCACCTTCAGCGGCGTGCTGCGCTCGCTGAACTACTATCCCATTGGCGACGAGACGGCCGAGGAAGGCATCGCCTCGCTGGCCCTGGGCCTGGGCAAATACATCGTCGACGGTGGCCAGACGCTGCGCGTCAGCCCCTACCACCCCAACCAGGTGCTGCAGACCAGCGAGCTGGAAACGGCCCTCACCCAGACGCAGACCCGTTTCTACGCCTTGGAAATGAATAGTGAAGAGTCAAAAGACCACCCTTCGCTCAAATGGAGCGTCGACGATGGCTTTAATATTAAGAATGTACGCGTGAAGCAGGCCGACAAGGACGGCTCGCTGCAATACATCGCCTCCACCTACGACCCCGTCGACGGCATCATCCGCGACGGCATCTACGAGGGCGGACGAAAAATCATCAGCTTCTGCGGCGTGCTCCAGCACGGCCTCTTCCCCCTGCCCCAGTTGTTGCAGATGAGCCAGAAACTGGGCGCCGACGAGATGCGCCGCCCCGTGGAGATAGAGTTTGCCTGCAACCTATATAGAAGTGATGAACGAGGAGTGATGAGTGATAAGTTTGCCACTGCTGATAACTCATCGTTCATCACTCATCACTCATCACCCCATGGGGCTTTCTACCTCCTCCAGATCCGCCCCATCGTCGACTCGAAGCAGGTGCTGGAGGAAGACCTGCTGCAGATTCCCGACGCCGACTGCCTGCTGCGCAGCCACAACTCCCTGGGCCACGGCATATCAGAGGACGTGGTAGACGTGGTCTATGTGAAGACCGACGACAACTTCAGCGCCTCCAGCAACCCACAGATAGCCCTGGAGGTTGAGCAGATAAACCGTCGCTTCCTCGAAAAGAAAGTCGCCCCAACGTCCGAGGGGCTGGGGGGAGGCTCCTACATCCTCGTGGGTCCCGGCCGCTGGGGCAGCAGCGACTCCTGGTTGGGCATACCCGTGAAGTGGCCCCACATCTCCGCCGCCCGCGTCATCGTGGAGCTGGGCCTGAAGAACTATCATGTCGACCCCTCGCAGGGCACCCATTTCTTCCAGAACCTCACCTCTTTCGGCGTGGGCTATTTCACCGTCAACCCCTATACCGGCGACGGCGTCTTCCAGCAGCAGCTGCTCGACCAGATGCCTGCCGTCTTTGAAACCGAGCACGTGCGCCACGTGCGCTTCCAGCATCCGCTGAAGGTGATGATGGACGGCAAGAAGCAAGAGGGCGTGGTGCTGCTGCCGCAAACATAACCAAACACAAGCAACAGAAATGAACGACTCATCATTCGGCCCGCACCCCACGCTGGGTGCCGACGGCAAGTACCGCTGGCGCTACGACCTGCACCTGCTGCGCAACTGGTCCGTCCTCATCGACGTGGCCAAGGTCATGGGCCTCAGCCTCGCCATCACTATTGCCATCATCCTGCTCATCGTGGCCTGCTCGGGCGACATGAGTCTGGGCCAGACGGCCGCTTTCTGCGGCCAGCTGCTGCTCATCATGGGTGCCATCTTCCTCGTGCTCACGCCGCTGGGCTATCTCATCTATGCCTGGCTCATGGGCTGGAAATACCAGGTGCTCTTCACCATGGACGCTCAGGAGCTAATCCACGAGCAGGAGCCCGCTCAGGCCCGGAAGGCCGCGAAGATTGGCTCGCTCACGGCCGCTGCCGGAGCCATTGCCGGTCGCCCTGGCGTGGTGGGCACCGGCACGATGGCCTCCACCCGCTTTGCCACCACCACCACCCTGGCCCACGTGCGTCGCGTGGTGCCCTGTCGCCGCATGAACATGATTAAGGTGAACCAGCGGCTCTCCAAAAACCGCGTCTATGTGCTCGACGAAGACTTCGACTTCGTCTACCGCTTTCTCCTCAGCCACTGCCAGTGCTGAGGTTAAAGATCTTGACCTCTTCCTATCCTTATTTGCACTTAGTGATTGCACCGCTTGCACCTACCTGCACCTACTCCATTGAGAATTTCACGCGGAGGCTTCCCAGCAAAAAAAGTCATTGACTTTTTCTGCTGGGAGGCCGAGTTTTTCTGCTGGGAGGCCGAGTTTTTCTGCTGGGGGGCCGAGTTATCGGTTTTGGAACATATAGAAAACTATTCTCTATGTTCCATCGCCAGCTTTCGAGCTTTCACCCGATGTTGCACCTAAGTGCAAACAAGGCTCATGGCCAGTGCAGCCAAAGGTGCAAGCTCATATATAGCTAACCCCCTGTGAATCAGCCATGGTGCAAGAGGTGCAAGCAGCACAAAGATTTAAAAGATGCCATGCGGCCTATCCCGCCACACTCATCGCGTTAGCCATCTTTTAAATCTTTTTCATCTTTGTAAAAAACATTGCGCAAAATAATGATGTATAGTTGCTGACATTTCATCACTTCACCACGTACTTCCTTCCGTCGCGGATGTACATGCCCCGCTGGGGCACTCCTTTGAGTCGGCGGCCCTGAAGGTCGAAGACGGGGAAGTTTGCCTTTTGGTGGGTTGTTGTTGATGTTATTCCATCGGGGTACGCAGCTAAATATTCGTCGCGGTCGAAAATACACTCCCCGTTCTCATAGCAGGTCTTTACATGATAAAAACCGTCGTCTGATCTTAAATAAAAGAGTAAAGGGTTTGTAATGCTCCCTACTCCTTCTATCCAAATATCTTTATATTCGTATCTGTCCTCGTAATTATTATTAGGACGGGTAATCATTTCCATTTGTCTGTATGTTTTACCATATAAGCTTATTTCGTTTTCTGCCACCAGTGATATATATAATATCTCAGCTGGATCATCCCTGACAAATCCATCTCCAACCTCTTCTAAACTGAAATCATATAGAAGACGCTTTTGCATAATCCCGTTCTTCATGAAATAGACTTTCTTGTCTTGCTCAATCAGAGCACCGATATATGAGTAATCTCTATTACTCCAAGAGGTGTGTTTTATAAATAGTTTCTTGCAGGATTCACCATTAATAACCGTATCACCCATAATAGTATATACTGTTTCATAGGAAGTTGGAAAGATATCTTTCCAATGGGTTTCCTGACAAGTCCATGTCTTTCCTTCCACGACGAAAGGATGATAGTTCTCGTTGCTGCCGTCTTGCGAGGCGAAGGTGGCAAATGGACAGGCCAGCAGCATCAGCGCTGCCTGTATTTTCTTGGCAATTCCTGTTCTTTTCATAAAGTGCAAATTTATTGTTCTTTATATAAAAAGAAAGACCTACCCCAAAAACTGCATGAGCGCATTGTTTTTTCACAAACTTTAACCATAAGTCGGTGATACCGCCTCCAAGGCTGTTCACTTCACCACGTACTTCCTTCCGTCGCGGATGTACATGCCCCGCTGGGGCTCTCGCCGCCTGCGACGAGGAGCAGGAGCAGCAGGAGGGAGGGCAGCGCGTGCTTCATCACTGAAAAGCAAAGACGCTGGGCGGGCTACATATAGCCCAGCCAGCGGAGGATGTCGTTGAGGTTGGCCACCACCATGAGGAGGATGAGGATGCCGAAGCCTATGTACTCGGCGCGAATCATGAACTTCTCAGAGGGCTTGCGGCGAGTGATCATCTCGTAGAGCAGGAAGAGCACGTGGCCACCGTCGAGGGCGGGAATGGGCAGGATGTTCATGAAGGCGAGGATGATGCTGAGGAAGGCGGTCATCTCCCAGAAACGATGCCAGTCCCATGCCTCGGGGAAGAGGCTGCCAATGGCTCCGAAGCCTCCGAGCGACTTGGCGCCCTCGCTGGTGAAGACGTACTGCATGTCGCTGACATAGCCGGAGAGCTTGTGCCAGCCGTAGCCGATGCCGGCGGGGATGCTCTCAAGAAAGCCATAGCGGAAGGTGGTGGGCTCGTAGCTTGACAGGGTGACGAAGCCAAGGGTGAGCTGGGGAGAGAGGACGACCTGGAGGGTGTCGGTTTGAAGTGATGAGTGATGAGTGAGATGTGAGGAGCGAGGAGCTGCTTTCGCTGGCGGTGAGGGAGTCGGGCAGGGTGCTCTCTACCCAGCGGCCGATGACCAGCTCCACGGTGCGCACGCGCAGGCTGTCGGCGGGCGTCTTGGCCGTGGCCAGCACGTCGCCCAGACGGGCTATCTCGTCGGTGAACTCGTTGTGAGAGTCGATGGCCTTGCCGTTGATGGCCAGGATGCTGTCGCCGGGCTGAAGGCCTATCTGGGCTGCTGCCGTGCCGGGCATGACGCTGTCGACCACGGCGGGCAGGAAGGGCCGCATGAACATGGGGGTGGACTTGAACATGTTGAGCAGGTTCAGGTCGGTGTTCTCGGGAATGTTGATGGCCACGGGCTGACCCTGACGGATGACGTTGACGGTGCGGGCCTTGGACACTTCGCGGAAGAGGTCGTCGTCGAACTTCTTGAGCTTGCCTCGGTCGGTGCTCACCAGGATGTCGCCGTCCTGGAAGCCCAGGGCCTTGGCCTCGCTGTTGAATTTCATGCCGAGGGTCATCTTCTCAACGGGCACGTAGGTCTCGCCCCAGTGGAAGAGGATCATGGAATAGATGAACAGGGCCAGGAGGAAGTTGACCAGCACGCCGCCCACCATGATGAGCAGGCGCTGCCACACGGGCTTGGTGCGGAACTCCCAGGGCTTGGGGTCGGCCGAGAGCTTCTGGTTGGTTTCGTCAATCATGCCGTCGATGGCGCAGTAGCCGCCTAAGGGCAGCCAGCCCAGGCCGTACTCGGTGCCTACATATTCCTTCTCGGCAGCACCTGATGGCGCTTCTTTAGGGTCTATAGTGTCCCCCTCGGGGGACGAAAGGGGGGCTTCGGGGGCCTTTGTGGGTACCACCTCGGGCTTGAGCTTCAGCAGGCGGCGCACCCAGGTGTCGTAGGTGCTGAGGATGTGGAACTTGGGGTTGAAGAAGAGGTAGAACTTGGTTACGCGAACCTTGAAGAGCTTGGCAAAGGTGAAGTGGCCCAGCTCGTGGAGCAGCACCAGCAGCGAGATGGCCAGGAGGAACTGCAACAGTCTTATCAGAAATACTTCCATTTAACCTCCCCCGACCCCTCCGAAGGAGGGGAGTGCCTGGCGGTTTCAGAGGGAGTGCCCAGGCTTTCTATGATGTTATACCTTATTGTTAATTAATGATCTATAGTTATTTTCCCCTCCTTCGGAGGGGTTAGGGGAGGTTTTTAGGGGAGGCTTCTCAGGGGAGGCTTTCCCTCGCTATGCGGCGGGCCTCAGCATCGGTCTCGACATATACTTCGTAGTCGGGGCGGGCCGAGAAGGTGGCGCGCTGCATGGTCTTCTCAATGATGTCGGCCATCTGGGGGAAGGAGCAGCGGTCTTCGAGGAAGGCGCGGTTGACCACCTCGTTGGCGGCATTGACGATGCAGGGCATGTTGCCGCCCGCCTTGATGGCCTCGAAGGCCAACGCCAGGCAGCGGAACTTCTTGAGGTCGGGCTCGAAGAAGTCGAGATGCTGGGCCTGGAACAGGTCGAGACGCTCGCTGCTGAGGGGCATGCGGCGGGGATAGGTGAAGGCATACTGGATGGGCAGGCGCATGTCGGGCACGCCGAGCTGGGCCTTTACTGAGCCGTCGTGGAACTGAACGGCGCTGTGGACGATGCTCTGAGGATGGACCAGCACCTGAATCTGGCTGGCGTCGACGCCGAAGAGCCACTTGGCCTCGATGACCTCGAAGCCTTTGTTCATCATGGTGGCGCTGTCGATGGTGATCTTGGCGCCCATGTCCCACGTGGGGTGGTGCAGGGCGTCGGCCTTGGTCACGGTGGCCAGCTGCTCGGCGGGCAACAGGCGGAAGGGGCCGCCCGAGGCCGTGAGGAGAATCTTTTCTATGGGGTTCTGGTCTTCGCCCACAAGGCTCTGGAAAATGGCGGAGTGCTCGCTGTCGACGGGCAGGATGCCCACGTGATATTGCTGGGCCAGCTGCAGGATGAGCTCGCCGGCCACGACGAGCGTCTCTTTGTTGGCCAGGGCGATGGTCTTGCGGGCACGGATGGCGTGGATGGTGGGCGAGAGTCCGGCGAAGCCCACCATGGCGGTAAGCACCATGTCGATGGGCTGGGCCTCGACAATCTCGTCGAGGGCGCGGCTGCCGGCGTAGACTTTCACGTCGGGCAGGTCGGCCATGAGGCGGCGCAGCTCGTCGTAGTGCTGCTCGTTGGCAATGACCACGGCGGCGGGATGGAAACGGTGGGCCTGCTGGGCCAGCAGCTCCACATGGTTGTTGGCCGTCAGGCAGTAGACCTCAAAGAGGTCGCTATGCTCCTCAATGACTTGCAGGGCCTGTGTGCCGATGCTGCCTGTGGAGCCGAGTATGGCTATTTGTCGTTTTTTCATAAGTCAAGGATGCCTTGTGGCAGTTCCATGGTAATTTGTTTCTTGTCGTTGTCAATATGCTGGATGAGCTCCTCGGCGGCGGGGATGAGGCGGCCGTCGGCCAGCTCGAAGAGGACGTTGGCGGTGCTCTCGTCAGCGGCGGCTATGCGGCCCAGCACCTGGTGGCTGTGGGCATCGACGATGTCGAAGCCTACGAAGAAGCTCCAGGTGTAGTCCTCGTCGGCGTTGTCGGCCAAGCGGCGCAGGAAGTAGACGTCGCAGTTGGTCAGCTCGCGGGCTCGCTCAACAGTGTCTACGTCCTCGAACTTGATGAGGGCGGTGGTGTCGGTGCGGAAACGGTATTCCTCCATGTAGAAGGGCACGAGGATGCCGTCGACCATGAGCACGAGGAAGTCGGCATCGACGCGGTCGAACACGTCGTCGTCGACCTGCATGCTAATCTCGCCCTTCACGCCGTGGGGCTTACCCAGGCGGCCAATTCTGTAGACTTCTTCCCCGTGAATCATATCATTCGGGTGATGTGGGCGCCGAGGGCATTGAGGCGGTTTTCAATGTTCTCGTAGCCACGGTCAATTTGTTCAATATTGTCGATGCGGCTGGTGCCACGGGCACTCATGGCCGCGATGAGCAGGGCGATGCCGGCGCGGATGTCGGGGCTGGACATGCGGCCGCCTCGCAGCTGAAGCTTGCGGTCGTGGCCCACGACCACGGCGCGGTGGGGGTCGCAGAGGATGATTTGGGCGCCCATGTCGATGAGCTTGTCGACGAAGAAGAGGCGGCTCTCGAACATCTTCTGGTGGAAGAGCACCGAGCCACGGGCCTGGGTGGCCACGGTGATGAGCACCGACAGCAGGTCGGGCGTCAGTCCAGGCCAGGGGGCGTCGGCCAGCGTCATGATGGTGCCGTCGATGAACGACTGTATCTCGTAGTGACGGGCAGCAGGGATGTAGAGGTCGTCGCCTTCTTCCTTGATTTTGATGCCCATGCGGCGGAAGGTGTTGGGAATGATGCCGAGGTTGTGCAGCGACACGTCCTTGATGCGGATGCCGTTGCCCACCATGGCGGCCATGCCGATGAACGATCCCACTTCAATCATGTCGGGCAGGATGGTGTGGGTGGCTCCGTGGAGGCTGTCGACGCCCTCGATGGTGAGCAGGTTCGACGCGATGCCGCTGATGTGGGCTCCCATGCGGTTGAGCAGGTGGCAGAGCTGCTGCACATAGGGCTCGCAGGCTGCGTTGTAGATGGTGGTGGTGCCACGGGCCAGTACGGCGGCCATGATGATGTTGGCTGTGCCAGTGACCGATGCCTCGTCGAGCAGCATGTAGCTGCCCTTGAGCTTGGATGATGATATTTCGTAGACGCCGCGTTCGGGCACGGGGTTGAAATGGGCCCCCAGGCGCTCAAAGCCCAGGAAATGGGTGTCCAGGCGTCGGCGTCCTATCTTGTCGCCACCGGGTTTGGCTATGACGGCCTTGCCCATGCGTGCCAAAAGCGGTCCGATCATCATGACCGAGCCACGCAGCTGGGCGCACTTCTGAACGAACTCGTTGCTCTGCAGATAGTCTAAGTTCAGCTGGTCGGCCTGGAAGGTGAGAGCCTCCCCCTGCCCCTCCGAAAGAGGGGGGACTTCCCCAGACAAAGAATGTGTCAACCGCTTCCTTGCATCGGAGGGGGATATCTTCACCCCAATATCCCGAAGCAGCTGGATGAGGTTGTTGACGTCGCGAATGTTGGGGATGTTGCTGATGGTGACCGCCTCGCTCGTGAGCAATGTGGCACAGATGACCTGCAGGGCCTCGTTCTTTGCTCCCTGCGGCACAATGGTTCCACTGAGCTGGTGTCCGCCTTCGATGATGAATGATGCCATTCCTTCTGTCTTACTTTCTCTTCTTGCTTGTTCGTTTGGCCGGCATCTCGGCCGTGGGTACAAAATGCTCGAAAGAAAAATGCTGCAAGTCGAGCTGTATCTTGCCGTCGGTTTGGCGCGCCAGGTCGTCGGCCACCTTCTCGTCGTCAATGGAGCCATGGCCCCAGAGCATGAGGTCGCGCTTCATCTGGTTGGCCGTCTGGCGGGCCAGCTCGTCGCGCTCGGGGCCGGCGGGCATGACCTTCAGGCGCTCCCAAAGCTCCTGCACCAGCCGTCCATAGTGGCGCAGGCCAATGTTGGCCGAGGGGCGCGGCATGGGGGCAGGCTTGGAATGGATGCGCTCGGCCTCGCTGATGTCGAAAGGCCAGTCGATGTCGAGCTGTTTGCCGCTCATCAGGTAGAGATGGTCCCAGAGGGTCTGCTGATAGTTGGCGTTATCGCGAAGCTGGGGTACCTTGGTTTCCATGAGCTTCACGATGCTTTGGGCGCAGCGCAGCCTGGCGTCACGGTCGGGCAGGCTCACTGCATAGTCTATCATCTTCTGTACTTCACGCCCATATTCGGGCATGAGCAGCGTCTCGCGCTGGGTGTTGTAGTCTAATCCTTGGATATTCACCTTGGTAATTTACAATTTGACAATTTACAATTTGAAAACTTGGGGTTCACACTTGTTTAAGTGTTCAGGAGGTTGCGGGGCTGCTTAGCCACGAAATCCTTCAGGTAGAAAGGCTCATAGTAGGCTACGTCCTCTGTCTGTCCGTTCATCAGCCGTCGCTCGGCCAGGGGTTGCATCCAGCGCGCCAGGGGTTCTACGCCTTCCAATAGGTGGGCGTTGGGGTGGGCAATGAGCTCCATGCACTTGGCGGCGCCGTTGCCGAAGAAGTAGACGGGCTGCTGGTCGAGCCACTGACGATAGGTGTCGGCGCTGACCACGTCGGCCTGGATGGAGCGCACGGGCTTCAGTGCCCTGTCATAGATGGCGGCATAGACCTCCATGCGGCGGGCATCGAGCATGGGGCAGAGCAGGGCGTCTTCGGGCACCTGCTCGCGGAGCAGCACAGGCACGCAGAGCAGCTCCAGCGTGGGCACGCTGATCAGCTTCAGGTCGCGGCCGTAGCAGATGCCCTTGGCCATGGAAACGCCAATGCGCAGGCCCGTATAGGAGCCTGGACCTCCGCTGACGGCTACGGCATCGAAGGGGATGGCATGACTGTCGGTGAACGAGAGAGCCTCGTCTACCATAGTGCCCAGCCGCTCGGCCGCAGCACCGTGGTGGTTGGCATCGGCACGGCTCTCCTCGTGGTAGATGACCTGTGCGTCCTCGCTCACGGCCACCGAGCACACTGCCGTGCTGGTCTCAATATGTAGGATGCAAGACATAGTTTGCTAATTTGTCGGCAAAGTTACGAAGAATATTTTGAATAGCCAAAGTTGTTAACGAAAAATAGCAGGCGGCACCCTCGCGATGCAGGAGGATGCCGCCTGAAGAATAGCGGGTGAATAAGCTTTTTAGTCAGCCAGCTTCAGGCTAACGGGAAGGCTCAGTGACTTTTTCCACTGATGCTTCATGGGCTTCAGGCTGCCTTTGGCTGCGGGCATCTGCAGCTTCAGGCTACGAGCCTCGGCAGCCGAGAGCGTGTAGGTCTCTTCACCGTGGCCGAAGTAGCCGGCCGAGACAAAGTAGCACAGGTTGAAGTGGAAGGTCTGCGTCTCAGGGTCATAGTAGCTGGGACCGTCGTTGGGGTCGGGATTGCCGTCATCGTCGTCGTCCCAGGCATCATGGGCAGTCACGTAGTCGTCAGACTCCTGGACGAACACCTGGCCGTAGTTGCTGTGCGTATAGCCTGAGAACTGGCTGGGCACATTGACCTGGTTGGTGGTCTGGTCCCACTTGAAACTGAAGTCAACGTCGTAGCCCCAGTGGGTGATGCGGTAGATGTCGTCGTCGGCATTGTACTGAAGTTCCAGGCCCGGATCCTTAGCAGGCCCGTCATCATTAGCGAAGATAAGGGTATAGAGGAAGTCGCCCGAACCTTTGACCTCCCAAGGGTTGGCGCCGCCGCCCCAATACTCGAATTCCGATGAAAGGACATCCTTCAATTCGTCGTCGACGATGGTACCCAGCACCACCTGTAACTTACCAGTCAGCCCTTCGGGTACGGGTATGAAGTTGATGCCATTCTGCACATCTACAATCAGTGTGTCCTCTGCGTTAAGGAATGTTTCAGCCACCAGGTCAGGATCGTCGTCGGCACTGACCACCTTGGCCTTGGCACCGCTGATGTCGGCACCCAGCGTCACGTTGATGGCTGCTGAGGGGGTGCCACTGAGGTCGGTCAGCACACCAAGGGTTTCCATCTCGACGGTGAAGTCGCGGATAGCAAAGCCGGGGAAGTAGACGATGATGTTACCGTCGGACTGGCTGGCATTCCAGCCACCTACGCCGAACATATAGTAGTAGGGAGCCAGCTGCATCTGACCGGGCAGGCCGTTCTCCTGCCATTCCAGCACGCGGTTGAACGACCAGGATGCCTCCGTGGCATTGGCCGTCATGCGGCTGGGATGCAGCAGATTGATATCGGCATCATAGTTGGAGTGGTGATAGCCCGTGTTGAAGTCGGGGTAGGTTACCAGATCGCCACGAGTCAGTGTCACATCCTTATAGACTGTGCCTTCGGGCTGGATGGTAATCTCGATATACTCATCGCCTGCATTGGCAGCTACCACGCCGTTGCGATAGGGGTTCAGAATGCGGAATACGTTCTTCTGCTCCTGATTTTGCAGAATCTCGCACGAAAGAGTTTTATTAAAATAGTAATTATCGATGAAAGTTCCCTTGCCAATGCTTTGGTAGGGCGACAAGGCACCTGCCGAGAAAGCATAGGTGGTAAGGCCATATTCCGATGTGAGGTCGGTGCTGGTGATGCGGATGGTGTCGGGAACGAACTTGTCGTAGACCATCTTTGTGTTATCATAGCCTATGACGATGCTGGCCTGAGCCTCTCCGGCGGCAAAGGACACACTGGCGGGAACTGTAAAGAAGGCAGTGGTGTCAGTATGAGCCAGGTTGACGGTGACGGCATCGTCGGTCTTTACACGGCTCACGGGCACCGTGAACTCTGTGCCACTCATCGGGATTTCTATTCTTGAGGCCAGCTGATTGCTGAAATAAACCTGTTGTCCCGTGACGGTGGCCCACTGGTAGTTGTCGTCGTCATCAGAGCAGGCGGTGAAAGTTGTCACTGCCATTGCACCGAAAAGCAATCCAAAAATATATTTCTTCATACTGCAAAAGTCATTTTGTGATTAATGAGTTTCTTTTTTACCATTCATATTTAGGAGAGTTGCCAGTGGCGTGCGACGGATCTTCATTGTTGGTGCAAGCCAGGTTGTAGTTGGTTTCGGTCTGCACAATGCACAGGTTCATCCAGTTGGGCGTGCTTTCCATGTTCCACTGATACTGGTCAGCGTGGTTGGTTCCTTCATAGCTGCGGATGATGCCTTTCTGCAGTCGCTTGATGTCGAAGGTAGCTAAGCCTTCGCCCCAGAATTCCACGCGGCGCTGCCACCACACCTCATTCTGGAAAGCTGACGTGCCGGTGTTGTAGTAAGCCTCGTTATGAGATCCATAAACGTAGTTGGCGTCACGGGTCTTGGCAAAGGCGGTGAGCAGCTCAATGCCACGGCTCTCGCTCTGCATGCCGGCTGCCTCGGCTTCAATGAGCTTCATTTCTTCTACACGCATGATGGGCACTGCCATCACGAAGCCGATATACTGGTTGTAACGTCCGGCCTCGCCACCAGCAGCACGGAACTTAAGGGGCAGTCCGCCCACAGTGTAGGCATATCCGTTGGCGGCAGCTGCTGCACCCGAACCGTTGAGCAGCCAATCAGGATGGTAGGAATAAGCAGCAAGTGCATTGAGCTTCTCGTCGTCTGAGCCCATGGCATCGATAGCAAAGTCTACAAAGCACTTCTTGCGCCAGTCGGAGGCGGGTATGGTCTGATAGAGGTGATAGTCGATGCAGAGGGGCTGGCCATAGTTGGCAGCATAGCCGCAGCCGGAACCCTCAGGATCAATCTCAATGGCCATCATCGAACCCCAGCTGGAGTCGGCATCGTTGAGCAGGATGTTGGGATCGTCGGCTTTGAAGGTCATGCCAAACATCCACGAACTGTTAGGCGTGTTGAAGCCATTGTCCCAGTCAGTATAGGAGGCTTCATCCATTATGGTGTAACCATTCATGGCTTCCTTGGCATATTTTTCCGCATTGGCCCAGTCGCCCATGACCAGGTAAGCGCGTGCCTTCAGGCCTTTTGCCACACTGGCATTGGGAGTGTACACATTTGTACGCTCATAGCCATCGAGGAACTGTTCGGCCTTGTCAAGGTCGCTGATGATGAAGTTCCACATCACCTCGTTGGTGGCACGGGGATTGTTGGCCAGGTCTGACAGCGATGTTGACTCTGTGACAATAGGCACACTGACCGACTGCTGGTCCACAGTATAGGGCTTTGGAGCAAACATCTGTGCCAAATCCATATAGAAGTAGGCACGCATGCAGTAGGCAATGCCGGCACCAGCCTTGTGCTCGTCTGAAGGCTCTTCACCTGCCATCGAGATAACTTCGTTACAGGCCTTGATCCATCCGTAGTAGTAAGTCCAGGGAATCTGAGAATTGGCCCACGACGGACCAAGATGGTCACAGCAGTACCAGCCTGAGAACCAGTTGGTGTAGGGGTAGGCAATGTCTTGGCCCATGACATCGCGCTCCAGGTAGAACGCAGGCAGGCCAAAGTCATTGGCACGAGTGTCGTTGGGGCGGTAGCCGAACTGTCCACAGAGCGTTGACGTGATGGCATTCACGGCATTATCGAAGGCACCAGGAGCATTAGCCACCTGATTCTTGTCGGCATAAGGCGTTCCGCCAGTATAGGTTGAACCCTGTCCCTGTGGGTCTATCTCCTTGATGCAGCTGGTAGCCGAAGTGAGCAGTGCGGCAACTGCCAGTACAAGATATTTATTCTTCTTCATAGTTGAATCCTCCTTTAAAATTAGAATGTTAACTGGATACCACCCGAAATGGTGCGGATGGGCGAGTAGACGTTAGTGTTTGCTGTCTCAGAGAAAGCGTAGCGAGGGTCAAGTCCCTTGCGTGCGCTCCAGAAGACGAGGTTTTCGCCAGAAGCGTAGATGCGAATGGTCTCCACCTGGAACTTCTTGGTAAAGTTCTTGGGCAGGGTGTAGCCCACGTTGAACGATTGGAAGTTCAGGTACTTGGCACTGGTGAGGAAACGGTCGCTGCCGTAGGCGGCATACTGGTCACCATACTGCCAGCGAGGAATATCCGAGTTGGTGTTCTCAGGAGTCCAGGCCTTCAGCACGTCTTTGTGATAGTTGTATCCGGCGTCGCTGTTCGAGGTGCCGGGAGTCATTAGCTTGGCATAGCCATAGTCGTATATCTTTCCGCCAAGCTGGAAGTCGAAGGTTGCCGAAATGTCGAAACCGAAAAGACGGAGCGAGGTGCCAAAGCCACCGTATGCCTTCGGAAGGGTCGAGCCGCTCGTGTAGCGTGATGCTTCGCCAATCTCAGTGGTAGTGCCGTCCTTGCTTGCGCCAGGCTTGGCTATGATGTTTGTTCCGCTCCAGCTGACGGTGCCATCCTCTGCCGTCTCACTCTCAAAGGTGTTGTTCAGAGGCTTGCCGTCGCTGTCCATAAAGGGCTTTCCGTTTTCGTCGAGCTTGTTGGTCAGGCTCTTGTCATAATAGTACAGTGCTTCGCCCTTTTCGTTCACACCGGCATAGGCGTAGTTCATGTAATTGTTCAGCACTCCGCCCTCGGTGTACCAGAAAGGAGCCTCATAGAAGCCACCGTTTGCGGCCGTCTTGCTCTCGGGGAGCTTGAGGATTTTACCCGAGTTGTGAGAGATGTTAAACATCAGGTCCCACTGCAAATCGCGGGTCTTAATGATTGTTCCTGTGAGATTCAATTCAATACCTGCATTGCGGATGTCACCGACATTGCCGTAATAGCCACGTGTGCCTGCCGATTCAGGAATAGAAAGCCAGAAGAGCAGGTCGGTGGTCTTGCGGTAGTACCAGTCAAAGTTACCGGTGAGGCGTCCCTTCAAGAGCGAGAACTCCAAGCCAATGTTAGTGTTGGTCAGTGTCTCCCAGGTAATCTGGTCGTTACCAAGCATGCGGAAAGAGGGCGACATAGCCGTCTCGGATGCAGCCGTCAGCGAATAGGTGTCGATGAATGCAAAGTTTGCAGTGTTGTCGTTACCCTGCTGGCCAATAGAGGCTTTTACCTTTAACTGGTCAACCCAGCTGAGGCCAAGGTTCTCGAAGAAGCGCTCCTTGTTGATGAGCCAGGCAGCACCTACGCTCCAGAAGTTACCCCAACGGTGGTCCTTGTCGAAACGGCTGGAAGCATCGCGGCGGTAGCTGGCTGAGGCGAAATACTTGTCGTCGTAGTTATACTGTGCACTGCCGAAATAGCCTTCCACATTATATTCAGTGGTGTAGGAGTGGGTGTTGGTTTTCTTGGCGAAGAGATTCAGTTCTTTCACTGCCGAAGTGAAACCGCCTTGGGCGGTGCCGTCAATATAGCGCGTCTTCTGATCCCAGTATTCATGGCCCAAGAGCAGCGTCAGCTCATTCTTGCTAAATTCCTTCATGAAGTTCAGCGTCTGTACGTGATTCTGACGGAGAGTGTTGACTTGGTACTTCGACAGCTCGCCATTGACGCCCACTTTCGGGCCATACAGCGCATTGTCATAGAATGATGCTGAGGTTTGCCCAAGGTTGACGGTACTGGTGTTGTTGAACTTCAGCCAAGGAGTCAGCTGGATGTCTACAGAGAAGTTGCCATTGAGCTGGTTGCCCTGGTTTACTGTCTCATTGTAGCGGTTGCTGCCAAGCGGGTTACCAGTCTGCAAGAAAGCACGGCCTACGCCATAGTTCGTCGCAGGCACACCATAGTCGTACTGAGGATTGCCGTTGGCATCAGTACGGATGGTTGGGTTACCGTTGGCATCGAGCGTACGTACATAGATGGGATAGATGGGAGCGATGTAGGTAGTGTAGTACATCAGGTTCGTAGAGCCCCAGTCGGTACTCATGTTCGGGTTCGAGCTTTGGTCGCTATGCACATAGCTTACGTTAGCTGCCATCTTCATCCAGGGCTTCAGCTGATAGTCAGCCTTCAGGCGGGCAGAGGTGCGGCGATAGCCGGAATACTCAATGACACCATCCTCATTTAGGTAACCAAAGCTGGCATAGAACGATCCACGGTCGTTGGCAGCGTTCACGTTCACATTATATTCCTGGCGCAGTGCTGTCTTGTAGGCTGCATCAGTCCAGTCGTCTGGTTGCATGTAGTAGGTCTCACCATTCCACTGGTAAGCGCGACCCAGCTTTGCGTTGGGATTCAGCTTGCCGTTGGTGCCGATGAGGTTCTGGCCTTCGGGCAACGTGTAGACATTATAGCCCAGCTGGTTCATCATCATAGTGTTAGCTGCCTTGTTGGCATCGGCAAGCGAATAATTCTGACCGTAGTAGTAATTGTTGAAGTGCTGCTTATAGAACACTTCGTAGAATTCTGCAGGATTGGTAATCACGTCGTAATCCTGAATGGCACGCGAGTTGGCGCCCCATTTCACGTCGGCCGTGATCTTTGCCTCCTGGCTCTTGCCCTTTTTCGTGGTGATGATAATCACACCACTGGCGCCACGGGCACCATAAAGGGCAGCCGATGCAGCATCCTTCAATACGCTGACCGACTCAATGTCGCTTGCGGGAATGTTCGACAGTGAGGCGGGGTAAGGTGCGCCATCGACGATGACCAGAGGGTCGGTGGTGCTGTAGAGCGAACTAAGTCCTCGGATGTTGATGCTGCCGCCACCTGAACCAGGCTGGCCAGAGGAACCGCGAATCTGCAGGCCGGGAACGTTACCGGCCAGTGCCTCCGTGATGCTTGTTACTGTGTGTTTTTGCAAGTCTTCCGTGCTCAGCACAGCGGCCGAGCCTGTGAAAGCACTCTTCTTCGCCGTGCCATAGGCCACGACAATCACTTCGTCCAGGGCCTTCTGGTCGCTGGTAAGCAGGATGCGCATGTTGGGACGTGCGCTCACTTCGAGCGGCTCCATGCCCACGTAGGTGATGCGCAGCATACTCTTGCCTGCCGGACAGGTCAGTGAGAACTGTCCCTGGGCATTCGTCACCGTACCGACACTGGTTCCCACGACGATGACGCTGGCGCCGATGACGGGCTGCCCATCGTCCTGAGACACTACGGTACCATTGACTTTCATCTGGGCCATTGCCCCTCCCACGAAGAGGAAGAGCACTGCCAGCAATGTCATGATTCTTTTTTCCATAAAAATCTCTCTCGTTTTTTTGAAGTTAATAATTTTATGTTCTCTCTTTATATATATAATGTACGTGTACTAATTTTTCTACCTCCTATGGAAGAATCATTGTTTTCTGCTTTCCTGTAGCTTCCAGGTGGCCTTTTAACAGTTCTTTGCACTGTTATGGGTTGCAAAAATAGGCAAAAATATTTAAATGCCCAAAGCTTTTATTGAAAAAGTGTAGCTTTTTTCTCTTTTTCTTGACGAAAACTAACTTTTTGAGCATTTTTACTTTCAAAAAGCAATGGTGGCTTTTCCCTTGTGAATGGGGAAAAAAGAAAACCGCAAGCCTGCATGAAGCATAGCTCGCGGTGAGAAAAAAGTATTAACCCTATGAATGAATAGTCTGCCTTAGTTGTATTTCAGGATCTGGCCCGGACGCAGCACCGTCTTCTTCGTGATGCGGTTCAGGCGGCAGATGGCGTCGACGGTGGTGCCGTGCTTGCGGGCAATGGCATAGAGCGTCTCGCCGCGCTTCACTTTGTGATAGCTTGAGACCTGCTGCTGGCGGTTGGCGCGTGCAGGCTGCTTCACCTGGCGCTGCTCCTGCTGCTGGGCCAGCTTGGCATAGTCGGTGTTGTCATCGCCGCCATGGCCTCCCACGCCGCGCAGGCGCGTGGCCACGATGCTCTCCTGGTTGTAGGTGCTCTTGCGGAACATGTAGCTGTCGCCCACGACGTCCTGATTGTAGAAGTCAAACATCAGGGCGGGGTTCAGGGCCGTGCCGCAGAGGCGCGTCTCGAAATGCAGGTGCGAGCCGGTGCTGCGGCCCGTTGAGCCACCCAGTCCGATAGGCTCGCCGGCGCGAACCTCCTGGTTCTCGGTCACGAGCTGCTTCGACATGTGTCCGTAGATGGTTTCCAGACCGTTGGGATGGCGTATGACAACATACTTGCCAAAGCCTTTCGGCTCGTAGCGCACAATGCGCACCTTGCCGGGGAAGGCAGCCACGATGGTGTCGCCCGTGTTGAGCTTGATGTCGAGGCCCTTGTGCTGGCGGCCCCAGCGGGCACCGAAGTTCGACGTGATGAGTCGGCTGGGCGACGGCATGGCAAAGTCGCGCAGGTCTATGAGGAAACTGTCGGGAAGTGCAGTCTGATGAGATACATACATGTTGTTCCAGTCGTCGTAGAGCTGAGCTGCGGGCGACTGCTGCTGAGCCTCGCTCTCCAGCATCTGGTTCAGCTGGATGGAGTCAACGGCGCGCATCTTGCGGTCGATGGGTGCTTGGTTGGCCAGCAGATCCTGGGCCTGGGCGGGCATCACTGCCGCCATGGCCATGGCCACTAAGGCCACTTTCTTGATTTTTTTCAGCATTGTCATTCTTCTCTTTTTTTGTTATTAGGCGCTCAAATGCGAAAATACGGTGCAAAATTAGCAAAAATAATTCTATTCAGAGCAGACTTTCGATTTTTTTTCCGTACTTTTAACAAAAAGATAAATATTTGTTGTAATTTTGCACGCGAAAAGTTTTTTTCAGACACTCGCCGCAGCCCCTGTGACCCATTGGCAGGTTGCTTCGGCTGTGGAAGAGGTCTTCAACAGCTAAATCAACATGAAACAGACTGAAAGAGCAAACTTTGGCAGCCGCTTGGGCATCATTCTGGCCACGGCGGGCTCGGCCGTGGGGCTGGGCAACGTGTGGCGCTTTCCCACCATGGCCGGCGAGCATGGCGGTGCCGCCTTCATCCTCGTCTACATCTTCTGCGTGCTGCTTTTGGGCGTGCCCTGCATGCTCAACGAGTTCATCATAGGCCGCAGGGCCCAGGCCAACACGGCGCGAGCCTACAGCAAGCTGGCCGGAGGCACGCCGTGGCGCTTCATAGGCTATTTCGGCGTGTTCACGGGCTTCATCATCTCGGGCTACTACTGCGTGGTGTCGGGCTGGTGCCTGCAATATGTCTATGCCTCCATCGTGGGCGAGCTCGACGGCGACCCCGCCTTCGTGCAGCAGTATTTCGCCGACTTCAGCACCAATCCCTGGAAACCCATCGTGTGGTTGGTGGTGTTCTTCCTCATCACCCATTTCGTCATTGTGCGCGGCGTGGAAAAAGGCATCGAGCGCGCCTCAAAGGTCATGATGCCGCTGCTGTTCATCCTGCTCGTCGTCATTGCCGTGGCCGCCTGCCTGCTGCCCAATGCTGGGCGGGGCATCAGCTTCCTGTTCAGCCCCGACTTCTCGAAGGTCGATTCCAGCGTGCTCCTCGGCGCGCTGGGCCAGGCGTTCTACTCGTTGTCGCTGGGCATGGGCTGCCTGTGTACCTATGCCAGCTATTTCAGCCGCCAGACCCACCTGACGAAGTCGGCCCTGCAGATAGTGTCCATCGACACCGTCATAGCCATCCTTGCCGGCCTGATGATTTTCCCGGCCGTGTTCAGCGTGGGCGGCGACGTGGGGGCCGGACCCTCGCTGGTGTTCATCACCCTGCCCAACGTGTTCAACCAGGCTTTCTCGGCCATGCCCTTCGTGGGCCACATCATTGCCCTGATGTTCTACCTGCTGCTGTCGGTGGCCGCCCTGACGTCGCTCATCTCGCTGCACGAGGTTAGCACAGCCTTCTTCCACGAGGAGATGAATATCTCGCGTAGCAGCGCAGCCACCATCGTCACCGTGGCCTGCTCCATCATCGGCGTGTTCTGTTCGCTGTCGTTCTACAACACCGACCTGTCGCTTTTCGGCATGCAGCTCTTCGATTTGTTCGACTTCGTCAGCGGCCAGATTTTCCTGCCCCTCGGCGGCTTCCTCACCTGCCTGTTCATGGGCTGGTATGTGAAGAAGCAGATACTCTACGACGAGCTGACCAACCAGGGCACGCTCAGCGGGCGCCTTTTCGGTGTCTACCTGTTCTGCGTGCGCTTCGTCTGCCCCCTGTGCATCCTGCTCATCTTCCTCAACCAGTTTGGAATCATCTGACCCCTCGGCCTCGCCATGTTTCGTGAGTTCTTCTACTTGCACAAGAGCGACCGGCGCATCCTCCTCTCGGCCCTCGTGGTGCTGGCCGTGGCGGTGATGGTCATCGTCCTGGGCGGAAGAAAAGGCGAACCGGCCCCGGCTGTAGGTGCTCCGCCGCCTGTCGACCAGCCCGAGACCCCCTTCCAGGCACCGCCCGCCGACGGCCAGGCGCCCTTCGCCGCCGAGCAGCCCCGTGCCGAGCGCTTCGCCTTCGACCCCAACACGGCCGACTCCACGCAGCTGCTCCGCCTGGGGCTGGCCCCCTGGCAGGTGCGCAACATCTACAAATATCGGGCCAAGGGCGGCGTCTATCGCTCGAAGCAGGACTTTGCCCAGCTCTATGGCCTGACGGTGAAGCAATATCGTGAGCTGGAGCCCTACATCCGCATCTCCCCCGACTATCAGCCGGCCTCCACGCTCTTCGGGGGCCAGCGGCAGCCTGCTCCCAATGACACCGCCCATGAGCGGCAGCCCCTCTTGCGCTATCCCGTGAAACTGGCCGAGGGCGAGACCATCGACCTGGCTTCGGCCGACACCGCCGCCCTGCAGCGCGTGCCGGGCATTGGCCCCTACTATGCCCGCCGCATCGAGCAGTACGGCCGTCAGCTGGGGGGCTACGTCAGCCTCGACCAGCTCATGGAGATTGAGGATTTCCCGTCAGAGGCCCTTCCCTTTTTCACGCTCACGGCGCCCGCTCCGAGGCGGCTGAACGTCAACACGCTTTCGCTCAACGAGCTGAAGCGCCACCCCTACATCAATTTCTACATGGCCCGTGCCATCGTGGACTATCGGCGCCAGCACGGCACCATCAGCGACCTCAACGATCTGCGCCTCCTGCCCGATTTTCCCGCCGACGTCATCGAGCGTCTGCGCCCCTATGTGGAGTATTGAGACGCCCCGCAAAAAAATCTCACGTGAGAAAAATTTCTGGGGAGGCCTCCCATGAAAAAATCTCACGTGAGAAATTTTTCTGGGAAGGCCTCCCGTAAAAAAATCTCACGTGAGAAATTTTTCTGGGAAGGCTTCCCGTAAAAAAATCTCACGTGAGATGGGTTTTTCAGCGCAGGTAGACTACAGACGCAGGGGCTTGCCCTGATAGAATTGCAGCAGGGCGCGCTGGTAGAGGTACTCGTAGCGGGCCTGGGTGAGGTCGCTCTCGGTCTTCAGATAGTTGTTCTTGGCCTCGTTGAACTCGGTGATGGTGGCGCGGCCGGCCTCGTATTTCGCCTGCACCTGCTGGAAGGCATCCTCGCTGGCGCGGCGGGCTTCGTCGCTGCTGTGCAGCTTCTCGCGGGCACCCACGGCGTTGTAGTAGGCCGTCTGCATCTCCTTGTAGAGGGTCTTGCGCGTCTGGTCGAGCTGCAACTGCTGGCTGACGCGGCTCAGCTTGGCCTGGCGGATGCTGTTGCGCGTCTGGAAACGGTTGAAAATGGGAATGCTGAGGTTCAGACCCAGATATTGGCTGAAGTTGTTCTTCAGCTGCTTGCCGAAGCCGTCGGCCTTGAAGCCGCTGGTGGTGTAGTAGTTCGTGCCAAGGCCGGCTGAGAAGCTCAGGGTGGGGTAGTAGCCGGCGCGGGCAATGGCAATGCTGTTCTCGGTGCCGCGCAGGCGCAGCTGCTCGGCCATGATCTCTGGGCGGGCGTCGATGGCGCTGCTTGCCACGCCTTCTATCTCGTCGGTCAGCTCCATCTGGTGGGTGCGCTCCAGGTTCCGCTCAATGGTGAAGCCCTCGGGGCTTTCCAGCTCTAACAGCTGGCTAAGGGTGAGCAGGGAAAGGCGCAGGTTGTTGTCGGCCTGGGTGGCGGTGAGGCGGCTCTGGGCCAGGGTGGCTTGCTGCTGCGACAGCTCGGCATGGCTGACGCGGCCCACGTCGAGCAGGGCCTGCAGGCGGGCCACTTGGGCGGAGTCGATGCTGACTTGGCGGCGGGCCACGTCGAGCATCTCCATGTTGTAGAGCACCTGCACGTACTGCTGGGCCACCTGCGTGCGCACGTCGTTCTTCGCCTTCTCCAGGTCGTGCGTGGCGGCCTCAAGGTTCAGCTTGCTCAAGCGTATCTGGTTGGGAATCTGGAAGCCGGTGAACAGGGGCACGCCCGTGCCTACACTGAAGCTCGTGCTGCTGGTGTTGGTGTTCGTATAGGTGTTGTCGGCGGTGAGGCCTCGGCCGAAGCTGAAGTTCTGGCCGGCCGAAGCACTGAGGTCGGGCAGTCGCAGGTTGCGGGCGTTGCTCAGCTGCACGGCCTGTTGCTCCAGCTGCAGGCGCATCTGCTCGATGCTGATGTTGTGGCTCACGGCGTGGTCTATGCAGCGCTCCAGCGTCCAGGGAGTTTGCGCCCCTGCGGGGCTAAATGATAAATGATAAATGATAAAAATAGCGGGAGATAGCTGCGCGTTGTATGTGTCATAATGCTCAATGCTTGTTGGTCAGTGGTTATTCGTTCTCCTCTTCCTCGGCTATCACCTGGGGGCCGCGCAGGCGGTCGTCGGCTTTCACGCCGCTTTTAATCTCGATGTTCACGCCGTCGCTGAGGCCAGTGGTGACGGGCCGTCGCTCGTAGGTGGTTTGGTCGGCGGTCTTTCCTGTGACGACGTAAACGAAGGTGCTGTCGCCCTGGAACTCTATGGCGCTCTCGGGCACGGCCAGCACATGGCTCACTTGTGCCAGCACAATCTCGGCATTGGCCGAATAGCCGGCGCGGATGGTGGTGGCGCCCTCGGTAGTGGGCACGGCCACGGCGGCCTTGATTTCAAACTGGTTGGCGCCGTTGGCCTCGGTGGCCTTAGGCGAGATATATTCCAGCGTGGCGTCGAGGCTCAAGTCCTGAAGGGCGCCGATGCTGATCTTCATGGGTACGCCAATGGCAAGCTGTCCCACCTCCGTCTCGTCGATGTTGCCACGGAAGATGAGGTCCTGCATGTTGGCCACGGTGGCGATGGTGGTGCCGTCGTTGAAGGTGTTGCTGTTGATGACCGAGTTTCCCACCTTCACGGGAATGTCGAGGATGACGCCGCTGATGGTGCTGCGGATGAGGGTGGACGATGCTGAGGCGTTCGACTTCGACACGCCGTCGCGCACCACTTGCAGGGCGTCCACGGCGGCGGCCTTCTCCTCCTGGGCCTGTCGCAGCTGCTGGCGGGCCTTGTCATACTCCTCGTCGCTCACCATCTGCTGGCGGTGGAGCTGCTCGGTGCGGGTGAAGTCGGTCTCTACCTGCCGTAGGTTGATGTCGGCCAGGCGCACACGGCTCTCGGCCGAAGAAAGCTGCCCCATGTCGGGAATAACCTTCACGCGGGCTATCACTTCGCCCTGCTGCACCGTCTGGCCGGGCTCCTTCATCAGTTCGGCGATGATGCCGCTGATCTGAGGCTTCACGTTCACCTCGTTCCTGGGCTCTATCTTTCCGGTGATAATGGTCGTGCGGCGAATGTCCTGCTTCTGCGCCGTCAGCTCCTGATAGACCACGGGCTTAGGCTGGCTCTTCCGCCAAAGGAACACGAAGGTGCCAATGAACACAAGGGCTACGAGGGCCGCAATGAATAGCTTGAAATACTTTTTCATATTGTAGTTTTTTTATTTATTTACTCATCTCTCATAGCATCGACAGGCTTGATGGCCATTGCTCTGGCTGCGGGAGCCAAACCGGCCAATACGCCCATGAGGCTGATGGCCACGGCGGCGAGGATGGCCGTCCAGAAGTCTACTTGGAAGTGGGCGCTGACGATGCCGTCCTCGGTGTTGCCCATCTCCAGCATCTGGAGGATGAGCACGGCAAAGAGGATGCCGCTCATGCCCGCCACGAGGGTGAGCACGATGCTTTCGCTGATAATCTGTGATAGGATGTTGCGCGGCGTGGCGCCGATGGCGCGACGGATGCCAATCTCTGTGGTGCGCTCGCGAACGGTGACCATCATGATGTTGCTCACGCCGATGGCACCGGCCAGCAGTGTGCCCAGACCCACAAGCCAGATGAGGAAGTTGACACCCGAGAACAGGTTGTCGAGCATCTGGAAGAGCACCTCGGTATTGAACACCATGATGCCCTGCTCGTCGGTTGGGTCAACGCTATGGGCGCGGGCAATGGTCTCGCGGATGCGGGGCGCCAGACCTGACATCACCACGCCCTTGCGGCCCGTGACGGCAATCATGTGAACGTCGCTACCCATGTTGTAGGTCTGCTGCATCAAGGTGATGGGCAGGAGCATGGTGGAGCCTGCTTCGCCACCGAAATTGATGTTCGACACGTTGAAATCGACGCCCACCACCTGATAGTAGATGGAGTCTACGCGTATGAAGCTGCCGCAGGGATCGCCGCCTTGCGGGAAAAGCTCTTTGTAGGTCTTCTTTCCTATGACGCATACCTTGCGCCGCTGGGCCAGGTCCATGTCGTTGAGGAAGCGGCCATAGCGCATCTTCGGTTCGTTCACTCGCTGGTAGTCGGGCTGCACGCCGTTGATGCCCACGCTGGTCTTACGGTCGGCGAAATAGGCGGTGCCGCCATTGCTGAAGAGCACGGGGCTGATGACGTCGAGCTCGGGCACTCGCTGGCGCAGGCGCTCCACGTCCTTGTAGTTCATCTCCCACATGCGTCCCTTGCGGAAACCCTTGTAGGCCTTTGTGGTGGGTTGCGCCCAAATCATCGAGCTGTTGGTGGCGAAGCCCTCGAAGTTCTGGTTGAGCATCTCCTTCATGCCATTGCCGCCGCCAATGAGCGCCACCAGCATGAACACGCCCCAGAACACGCCGAAGCCCGTGAGAAAGCTTCTGGCCTTGTTGCGGGTCAGCGTGTCGAGTATTTCGCGGTAGGAGTCTATGTCTATGCGCATGCTATTCTGCTCTTAATGCCTCGATAGGGCGTATTCGTGAAGCTTTGAATGCCGGTATGAGCCCAGCGATGGTGCCGGCGATGACCATTACCAGCGTTGCCTCCACGCAGACGTCGATGCCCACGGTGGGGTTGCTGAACATGGTGGCCTTGAACAGGCCGGCGTCCACCTTGGTGTGACCCAGCGTGGCGTCCATCCACTCGTTGGCGCCGATGCCGAGCAGCATGCCGATGTAGCCGAAGAAGGTGGTGATGATGACGCTCTCGACGATGATGAGCCTGAGGATTCCCCATGGCTTGGCGCCGATGGCCTTGCGGATGCCGAACTCGTGGGTGCGTTCGCGCACGGTGATGAGCATGATGTTGCTCACGCCCACGATGCCGCTCAGCAGGGTGAAGAGGCCCACGATCCAGAGGGCGGTGCGGATGATGCCGATGCCCGTCTCCATCTGCAGGTTCTGCGTGAAGCGGTTCCAGAGCCACACGGCGCTCTCGTCCTCGGGATGGGCCTGATGGGCCATGTTCAGCCGCTGGCGGTAGTCGGCCTCAAAGTCTTCGTTAGCCTGCTCCGTCGGCAGTCCGTGGAAGGTGAACTCTATGCGGCCGGCATCGTCGGTATTGGCACCGTAGATGCTCTTGATGGCGCTGTAGCTTGAGAAGACATTGGCGCGGCCGTTCTCCTGCTCCTTGTAGATGCCCACCACCTGGAAGGCCAGGCCGTCGAGGTTGACATAGCGGCCGATGAGGCGTTCTATTGGTTGCCGTGATACGGCAACAGACGGGGAGGCAAGCAGCTCCTCGGCCTGTTTGTTGCTCAGGACCAGCACCTTGCGCTTCTGGCGGATGTCGATGTCGTTGATGAAACGGCCGTGGAGCATCTCCACCTTGTCTATCTTCGTGTGGTTAGGGTAGACGCCGCTCACCTCATTGTTGATGTATTGCTGGCCCAGGCTGATGGTGCCTTGCGTGCGGTATTGTGCGCCCACCTCGTCGATGTGGTTGGTAAACTCCTTTGCGGTGATGTCGATGTCGCTCTGGTGCAGCCTGACCCTTCGTCCCTCCTTCAGCCCCTGATAGGCCTTCGACGTCTCGCCGCCGAAGACCACCATCGACGAGCTTAGGAAGCGGTCGCTCTGCTTCAGTTGTGCGTTGATGAGGCCGTTTCCGGCACCGAGCAGCACGATGAGCATGAAGATGCCCCACGCCACGGCAAAGCCCGTCAGCGAGGTGCGCAGCTTGTTGCGCCGTGCCGTCTGCCGGATTTCATTCAATAACTCCATCCTTTATTCTGATGATGCGGTTGGTCTGCTCGGCCACCGTGGGGTCGTGGGTGACGATGATTTGCGTGATGTGCTCGCGAGCGTTCAGCTCCTTCAGCAGCTGCATCACCTCGACGCTGGTCTTCGAGTCGAGGGCACCGGTAGGCTCATCGGCCAGGATGATCTTTGGCTGCGTAATCAGCGCACGGGCTATGGCCACACGCTGCTTCTGGCCGCCGCTCAGCTCGTTGGGATAGTGGCTGGCCCAGTCCTTCAGCCCCAGGCGGTCCAGGTAGTCGAGCGCCAGCTGGTGGCGTTTCTTCCGCGAGACGCCCTGATAGAAGAGGGGCAGCTCAACGTTCTCCACAGCCGTCTTGAAGCTGATGAGATTAAAGCTCTGGAAGATGAAGCCAATCATGTGGTTGCGATATTCGGCCGCCTTGCGTTCCGACAGGTTCCAGATGCGCACGCCCGCCAGCTCGTAGAGGCCGGAGTCGTAGTTGTCGAGGATGCCCAGGATGTTGAGCAACGTCGATTTTCCCGAGCCGCTGGCGCCCATGATGCTGACGAACTCTCCCTCGCTGATGTCGAGGTTGATGCCCTTCAGCACATGGAGCGGCTGCGCCCCCTGGTAGGTCTTGTTGATGTCTTGCAGGTGAATCATGGCGCAAAGGTAGGAAGAAATACTTATTTCCCGTTCTTTCTTTTGAAAAAAATAGAAATATTAGAATTATTTGTCAAATAATTAGACACTTGCGGTCTTTTTCACTGTTGCTGGTTCGACCATGCCTGCTCCACGTCGCCGATGCCGATGTCTAAGAGGCGCATCTGGCGGAACAGCTCGGGCAGCTGCTCCTGCAGGAAGGCCTGGCGGCGCTGCTGCAGAATCTGCTCGCGGGCGCCGGGCGTGACGTAGTAGCCCATGCCCCGCTTATTATATATAATGTTCGCACGTGCGAGCTGCTCGTAGGCTTTCACCGCCGTGTTGGTGTTCACCTCCAGGCTGACGGCATACTCGCGCACCGAGGGTATTCGGTCGTCGTCCTGATAGACCATGGCCAGTATCTCGTCTTCCAACCGGTCAGCCATTTGCTGGAAGATGGGCTTGTCGTTTGTAAACATCATAGGTTGAACCATTTATGCTGTACCACTTGCAGGCGGCTAAAGAGCCGGTAGCTGAGCCATACGTTCAGTGCGGTGAAGGCAAAGAGGAACACACTGACCCAGTTGAAGAATGTCGCGGGCATCATGTCCTTGAAGATGGGGCGGAGGAACTCTTCTATTTCCTTCTCGCCGATGAGCGTGCAAACGTAGAATATGATGGTGAAGAGCAGCAGGCCTCCGGCAAAGAGCGTCACATTAGTCCACACGAAGGGGCGCTTGCGGAAGAACACGCCACCGAGCACGAACAGGCTGGTAGACCACAGGGTGAGGGCAGTGGGGAAGAGTGGGCCAAAGCTGATGGCATTTTCTATTTGTTCATCATATCCGTATGGAGAAATGTATCCGAAGAGGATGCCCAGTTCTGCCGTTATCTGGTCGTGGCCGGCTATCAGCTCTAAGAACATGCGCAGCCCCGTGGCAGCCAGCGCGGCCAGGTAGAGCACGATGAGCATGCCGATGCAGCAATAGATGATGCGTGCGATGAACTTCTCCAGGTTCGAGGCGGGCAGCATCAGTGCCGTGGTGCGCTGCTGCGTGGTGCGGGCGTTGCCCAGGATGCCGCTGGCATAGTAGGCGGCCATGAAGCCCAGTATGGCGGCGCAGGTGCCCATGCCGGCCATGGTGGCTGCGGGGCCCAGCCCGTGGTTGATGTCGAAGATGGTGAAGCACGAGAACAGTTGGATGGCCAGGAAGCCCACGGTGAAGGCGATGAAGGCGGTGATGATGCTCTTCTTCTCGCTCATGATGGTCCACTTCAGCACTTGCCAGAAGCGGTTGATATTAAAGATTTTCATTTTACAAGTCCTTTCGTTACGGCGTTAAACAATAGTTCCAAGTTCACCAGCGTCTCGGCCTGACCGTCGTCGCGGCGGGCCATGACCAGATTGCCCTGCAGCGACGGCTCGGCATAGATGATGCTGTCGTCGAGCTGGCCGGGCATGCGCACCTCGAACACGAAGCGCTCGGTGATGTCGCTGATGCTGGCGTCCATCAGCAGCTCGCGCTCGGAAAGCATCAGCACGTGGTCGAGCAGCTGCTCCACGTCGTGCACCTGGTGGGTGCTGATGATGAGCGTGCGGTCGTCCTGCATGTTCTCGGTGATGACCTTGCGGAACTGGCTCTTCGAGGGGATGTCGAGGCCGTTCGTGGGCTCGTCCATCAGCAGCAGGTGCGTGTTAGCGGCCAGGGCGATGCTCATGTACACCTTCTTCTTCTGGCCCATTGACAGGGCGTGGAGGTCCTTGATTTCACCCAGCTCGAAGGCCTCTAAGCAGCGGCCCAGCACCTCGCGGCTGAAGCGGGGGTAGAAGGGCTGGAGCAGCTCAACGTAGCTGTTGAGCGACACGGCGGGCAGCTCGAACTCCTCTGACACAAGGAACATGTCGGCCAGCAGGTCGGCGGGTCTCTCCTGTGTTGCAACATTGTTGCAACATACTGAACCCTGCTGGGGCCTGAGCAGGCCGGCAATGAGGTAAAGGAGCGTGCTCTTGCCCGTTCCGTTCTTGCCCAGCAGCCCGTAGATGCGGTTCTCGGGCAGCTGAAGGCTGAAATTGCTAAACACCGGAAATTTCTGGCCGGGGTAGCGATAGCTGATGTTTTGAATCTGAATCATGGTTTGTATATATTTTAAACTGTTGTCTTAGTGTACTACTCGATTAGTACACTGCAAAGGTATGTATGTTTTTCCTTTTGGCAAAATAAAAGGGGAAAAATCTTTCTTGCTTTAACAAAATTTAAAACTGCGACCCCGTTTTTTCATGGGGCAGCGCCGCAGAAAAAAATCTCACGTGAGAAATTTTCACGGGAAGGCCTCCCAGAAAAAAATCTCACGTGAGAAATTTTCATGGGAAGGCCTCCCAGAAAAAAATCTCACGTGAGAAATTTTTGCGCGGCGCCTCGCCACCGATGAAGCTACATGCGGGTGTCGGCTCCCCACATCATTTTTTCACGCAGGGTGGAGAAGTATCGCGTGTCGGGGCGCTTCACCACCTTCACCATGTAGGGGGCGCGGCTCAGGCGCAGCGTGGTGCCTTCGGGCATCTTGCTGGAGCGGCCGTCAATAGCCACGAGGAACGTGTGGCTGCGGCTGCTGACGGTAAGCTCCACCACGGCCGAGTCGGGAATGACTATCGGGCGGACGTTCAGCGAGTGGGGAGCCACGGCCGTGAGCGAGAGGACGCCCGTGCGCGGCACGATGATGGGGCCGCCGTTTGAGAGCGAGTAGGCCGTTGAGCCGGTAGGCGTGGAAATGACCAGTCCGTCGGCCTGATAGGTGGTCAGGTAGTCGCCATTGATGCTGGTGCGGATGCTGATCATCGAGGCCGTGTCGCGTTTCAGTATGGCCACGTCGTTCAGGGCGCAGGGGCAACCGTCCAGTGGCTCGCCGTCGGTCTCTACCTGTATCAGGGCGCGGTCTTCCACCGAGTAGTCGCCACGGTAGAGGGCATCCAGCGCGGCGGGGAAGTCCTTGGCACTCACATCGGCCAGGAAGCCCAGACGGCCCATGTTCACGCCCAGGATGGGCGTCAGCCGGCTGCCCACCTGGCTGGCCGTGCGCAGAAGGGTGCCGTCGCCGCCCATGGAAATGGCGAAGTCAGCGCTGAACTGGCTGCCACAGAAGGTCTCCATGCTGCCCGGGCCAATCAGCTCCGAGCAGCGCAGGAAGTCGCAATACTCTTCTTCTATCAGGATGCGGGCGCCCTTCTCCTCCAAGCAGGCCAGCACCTGGCGAATGGCGGCCGACTTCTCGTGCTGGTAGATGTTGCCAAAGAGGGCAAAAGTGAGGTTCGTCTGTGACATAATTGCTGGTTTTCTTTTCGGTGTGAAAAACTTTTCGTATATTTGCAGCTGCAAAAATACTAATTTTATTTCAGACTATGGCAAAAGTTTATATTTTTTTGGCTGATGGCTTTGAAGATGTCGAAGCCCTCATACCGGTTGACGTGCTGCGCCGAGGCGGCGTAGAGGTGGTGACCGTGAGCGTGATGGAGGAGAACATGCTGGTGGAGTCGGCCCACGGCGTGCAGATGATGGCCGACGCACTGGTAGACGAGTGCTCGTTCGACGATGCCGACCTGCTGCTGCTGCCGGGTGGCATGCCAGGAGCCAGTAATCTATATAAATGTTCGCGTGTGCGCGAGGCAGTGACGGCCCAGGTCGAGGCGGGCCGCAAGGTGGCTGCCATCTGCGCCGCACCGGCCGTGGTGCTGGGCCAGATGGGCGTGCTCCGTGGCCACAAGGCTACCTGCTATCCTGGTTTCGAGCAGTTGTTGCAAGGGGCCGAGTACACAGGCGAGCTGTGCACCCACGACGGCAACATCATCACCGCCGAGGGACCGGCCGCAGCCTTCCCCTTCGCCTATAAGCTGCTGGCCCTGCTGACCGACCAGCCAACATCCGACCAAGTGGCCGTGGGCATGCGCTACGCCCACCTCATGGCTCGCTAAAAGCGCCAGCGCAGCTGCAAGTCCAGGTCGCTCTGATGAGAATGAAGGATTTGCTGAAGTCCGCTGCCAATGGCGGAACGATCGAAATAGTTGGTATATCCCAACCGCACAGCCAGGCTCAGGTTCGACGACAAGTCGGCCTGAGCCTGAACGTTTAGGCGCAGGCCGTGGCCGTAGTAGCTGGGGAAATAGAACTCGTGGCGCAGTTGCCGCTCGTAGACGTAGAGGCGGCTCTGATAGGAATCGGTGTCGAAGAGGGCTCCCATCATGCTCAGCTGCACGGCGCGGTGGGTCCACAGCAGGTGCTGGCTCAGCATCCAGCCGTTGTCGGTCTGCGGGCTGCGCGTCTGGCTGAGGTCGAGCTGTGTCCGCCACGACCAGGGGCCTTGGCTGATGGTGGCCGAAAGGCGCTGCTGGTGACTGTTGTTGGCCGTGAGGGCCGTGTGCTGGGCGTTGTCCTTCTGGCGAAGCCGTGTGCGATGGCGGGCCAGCAGCGTCCAGCGGCCCCGCTGCCAGGTGGCCTGCAAGAGGAAGTCCCAGGCGTGCGACGACTGCGACACCTGATAGCGCGCCCAGGGGAAATAGGCATAATCGGCATAGCCCTGCAGGCGCAGGTGGGCCAGGGGATTCCAGGTGGCCCCCACGTAGAGGCCACTCTCGTTCTGCGTGCGCGAGCCTTCGCCGAAGCTGTGACCATAGAGCGTGGTGTAGCGATAGCTGTAGAAGCGCTGTACGGCCAGCAGGCTGAGGCGCCCCGACGGCTGGAAGCTGAGGGCATTGGCCGTGGCCAGCGCCCCGTGGCCGTCGATGGCCGTCTCGCCGCTCAATGCCACGCGGTGATGGGTGTAGCCATAGTCGGCACTGGCGTTCAGGAAATGGCGTCCATGGGCGTAGTGGCGGCGAAAGAGTGTCTGTCGCTGGGGCTCCAGCCTGCGGTCGAGCTGCGAATAGGTGGCGGTGGCTCCCAGCCGCAAGGCCCCCCTATTATATATAATGTGTGCGCCGCCGGCGCCGATGTGGGTGTTGCCTTTCTTGTCCATTTCGGTGGGCGTGCGGTGATAGCCGCTGGTGATGAGCGTCTGCGCCTGGCCGTCGGCGGTGAGCGTGGCGTCGATGGGACGATACGAGGCAAATGCCGTGAGAAGCAGATGTGGCGTGTTGGGGGCGCGGGTGGTGCCGCTGCGAAGCAGATCCACCGTGGCGGCAGCCCCCTGGAAATAGTCGGCTTCCGAGCGTGAGGCGTGGGGCCTGACGGTGCTGATGCTGCGCCCCAGGCTTTGCAGCGTGGCCAGCTTGCCCAACTGGAAGCTCTGCCCCAGCACCAGGCCCATGCCTGCGGCCAGCTTGTAGCGGCCCGCCACTAAGCACTGGAGCCGGCCCATCTGGCGCAGCTCCAAGTAGTAGGAATAGGCGTCATAGCCCCAGTTGTTGCCCTTGGCCAGAAACGGCTCGCCGGCGTCCTGCGCTGCCACGATGCCTAAGCGCAGGTGCTTCAGGCTGCTCAGTTCGTAGCGCAGCGTGTGGCGGTAGGGATAGCCCAGATAGCCGTTCTTGTCGCCACGCCGCTCGTAGAAGGGGATGCGGCCCGTGAACGAGAGCGTGTGGCGGGCGTGGCGGAAAAGGGTGTCGAGACGGGGCGGGGGAGGGGTGACCTGCTCGTAGTCCTGGCCCACATAGACGAAAAAAGGCAGCAGGGAGAGCTGCTGGCGGTCGAGCGAGCGAATCATGCGCAGCTCGCCCAACGAGCGCATGGGGCCGTAGCGATAGAGATATTCCTGGAGGTCCATCACCTGCTGCGCCGAGAGGAAGGGCAACTGCTCCAGCTCCTCGCGGGTGCAGCGGTTCAGGTCTAAAGGATGGCTGGCGAGCTGCTCCAGCAGCTCATAGCTGTCTGTGAGCAGTTCGCCAGCCTCGTCGTCAGTGTCGGTGGTCATCACGTCGTCAAAGACTTGCTGCCACGACTGCGCCCTTGCAAACAAGGGCAATAATAGGAAGGCCCAAAGAATGGCGCAACGCATCAGTTACTGTGGCTGCTGCGGCGGATACTGAGGTTGCTGTGGGGGATATTGCGGCTGCTGCGGCGGATATTGTGGCTGCTGCGGCTGCTGGTAGTTGGGCTGCTGATAGTTAGGCTGCTGGGGCTGCTGTCCGTAGTAGGGCTGCTGAGGCTGCTGGCCGTAGGGAGGTTGCTGATAGCCGCTGTTCAGCTGTCCGTCGGGGTATTTGGGCGAAATGCCCCACTGGTTGGGGAAGGGCTGGCTGTCCTGGCACCAGAAGACGATGAGAACGATGCCGATGATGCCTGCCACAATCATCAGGAAGCCTGCAATGGCTGCCAGGGTGCCGGCCGTGTCAAAAGCGCTGAATGAAGTGGCCGACTTGATAACCAATACCGAGATAACGGTCAGCAGAACGGCAAGAGCATAGATTCCGTAGAACACCCAGATGAGGGTTGGGCCCTTGCCAGTGTCGTGCATGCGGCGAACGGCCAGGGGGATGGTAGCAATGCCAAGGAGCAGGCTCAGGATGGGTCCTGCCACGGGAATAAGACTGAGGATAACGCTGGCAATGCCAACGACCAGCATGGTCCACCAAAACTCTGAGCGACGTGAACGCCCGTTCATGTCAGTAATCCGACTGAATGCCAGCTGAAGCGCTGGGCCAATCTCTAATTGAGGAACTGCATTTACCATAATTATAGTTTTTTATTGGTTAATAATAATAATTCTCAAAGTTTTCTGCAAAGTTAGCAAAAATTTTAACACGTGAAACGATTACTGCGTTAAAAATTATTAAAACAAGAGCTGTTTGTTCACAATTACCCAGTTCGATGGGCGGAAAGGGAACATGCTTCACACGAGGCCGGGCACGCGTGAAAAAACAGGGGTGGCGAGTCTTGAAAATTTCTCACGTGAGATTTTTTTCTGGGAAGGCCTCCCGTGAAAAAATCTCACGTGAGATTTTTTTCTGCGGAGGCTCCGCATTTTTCTGGCGCGTGGGCGCAGGGAAAACGCGGCTGATGGCGACGCTGATAACGGCGAGCGCTAAGTAGATCCACAGGCCTATGCCGGGGTTGGGCTTGCTGGCCAAGAGCAGCAGCACCACCAGCAGGGCGGAAACGATGGCGGGCAGGCCCAGGAGCCATTGGGGCACGTGCCGCCTGACGAGGGCCACCAAGGCGAGGCATAGCGGGGCCAGCACCAGTAAGGCCAGCAGCAGAAAGGCAATGGTCTGGCTGACGCCGCCATTGACCAGTCGCTGAATCTTGTGGGGCAATTCAAAAAGGGTGAAGCGATAGCTCATCAGGTTCACTAAAGGCAGCAGCAGGGCCACGGCCAGCATGGCTGCGGAGAGACAAAGCGTGAGGATGGTGGGTTTGGATGCTTTCATAAGACTATCGTGGCATGACGTCAGACAATATTTTCTGGGTGGCGCCCATGAGGCTCACCACGTAGTCGCCCGCCTGCTGGCCGGCGTGGGCCAGCGCGTTGGCGTCGGCCTCGAAGCGCTGCATCAGCTGGGCAAAGTCGTCGTAGCTGCTTATCTCCAAGCCTCCGCCGCAGGCCTTCAGCCCCTGGGCCTCCTGGAACTTCTTGTTCTCGGGTCCGAAGATGACGGGCTTGCCCCACACGGCCGCCTCCAACGTGTTGTGGATGCTCACGCCGAAGCCGCCGCCCACGTAGCAGACGGAGGCATAGCGATAGATGCTGCTGAGCAGTCCGAAGCAGTCGATGATGAGGGCGCTGGGCTCGTTGGCCGTAGGCACGGGGGCCTTGGCGTTTTCCAGCTGGGTGTAGCGGGTCACGTGCCAGCCCTGCAGCTGCTTCTCAATCTGCTGCAGGTGGTCTTCGCCGATGACGTGGGGAGCGATGATGAGCTTCCAGTCCTTGTGCTGCTGGAAGTAGCGGATGAAAATCTCCTCGTCGGGTGGCCAGCTGCTGCCGGCTACGAATACCTTGGGCTGCTGCCCCAAGAAGGCGTCGATGGCGGGCAGGTCCTTGGCGGCCTCCTTGATTTGCAAAACACGGTCGAAACGGGTGTCGCCCACGACGGTGACGTTGTCAATGCCTATCGTGGCCAGCAGCTGGCGGCTCTTCTCGTTCTGAACGTAGAAGCGCGTGAAGCATTTCAGCACGCGGCCGTACTGATGCCCGTACCAGCGGAAGAAAATCTGGCCCTCGCGAAAGATGCTGCTCACGCTGAATACCGGCACGCCCCTGTGCTTGAGGATGTGCAGATAGTTATACCAAAATTCGTACTTGATGAAGAAAGCCATCTCGGGCCGGATGAGGCGCAGGAAGCGGCGGGCGTTGCGGATGGTGTCGAGTGGCAGGTAGCAGATGATGTCGGCGCCCTTGTAGTCCTTGCGCACCTCGTAGCCCGAGGGCGAGAAGAAGGTGAGCAGAATCTTCAGCTCGGGATGGTCGCGGCGCAGCTGCTCCATCAGCGGGCGCCCCTGCTCAAACTCACCCAGCGAGGCAGCGTGGAACCACACGTAGTGCGCTCCTGGCTCCACCTGTTCGCGCAGCACCCTGAAGGCGTCGCGCTCGCCGCGCCACATCTTCCTCACCTTCTCATTGAAGCGGCTGTAGATGGCCACCCCCAAGAGATATATGTATATGATGATATTATACATCAAGCCAGAACTTCGATTGCCCGTCGTGTGCGGCGAAGGGTCTCATCCTTCCCTAAGAAAGCGGAGATGTCGAACATGCCGGGGCCCTTGCCCTCGCCGACGAGTGCCAGGCGCCAGGCATTCATCACGTTGCCCAGTTTGTATCCCTTCTCCTCGATCCATGCATGAACGGTCTTCTCCTGATTCTCCAGCGAGAAGTCGTCCAGCTGTTCGAGTACCGTGCAAAGCTCGGTCAGCGTCTGGGCGGAGCCAGGCTCGCCCCCCTCGGGAGAGGCAGAGGGCGCTTTCCAGCGTTTCTTTGCCGTCTTCTCGTCATACTGCGTGGGGGCCTCGAAGAAGAACGAGCACAGCGGCCACAGCTCCTTGACAAACGAGACGCGGTCCTTCATCATGCTCACCACCTGCGTGATGCGCTCCAGCGAGTCCGTCACGCCGTGCTGGCGGCACTCTGGCTCCCACAGGGCGGCTATCTCCTCGGCGCTCTTCCTCAGGATATACTCATGGTTGAACCAGATGCCCTTCTCGTAGGCGAACTTTGCGCCAGCCTTCGAGCACTTGGTGATGTCGAACAGCGGCACCAGCTCGTCGAGCGTGAACAGCTCCTGCTCGCCGCCAGGGTTCCAGCCCAGCAGGGCCAGGAAATTGACCACGGCCTCAGGGAAATAGCCCTGTTCGCGATAGCCCTTGGCTGTGACAGCCCCCGTTTCGTCTTTCCAGTCAAGCGGGAAGACGGGGAAGCCCAGCCGGTCGCCGTCGCGCTTCGATAGCTTTCCCTTGCCGTCGGGCTTGAGCAGCAGCGGCAGGTGGGCAAAGCGCGGCATGGTGTCCTGCCAGCCGAAAGCCTGATAGAGCAGCACGTGGAGCGGGGCCGACGGCAGCCACTCCTCGCCGCGAATGACGTGTGTGATCTCCATCAGGTGGTCATCGACGATGTTGGCCAGATGGTAGGTGGGCAGCTGGTCGGCACTCTTGTAGAGCACTTTGTCGTCGAGGATGTCGCTCTTCACGTGCACCTCGCCGCGAATCATGTCGTCGACCAGCACTTCCTGGCCGGCGTCGATTTTGAAGCGCACCACATACTGCTGTCCGTCGGCTATGAGGCGGTCTACCTCTTCCTTGGGCAGCGTCAGCGAGTTGCGCATCTGAAGGCGCGTATGGTTGTCGTATTGGAAGTTCTCTATCTCCTTGCGCTTGGCGTCGAGCTCTTCGGGCGTGTCGAAGGCAATGTAGGCCTTGCCGTTGTCGAGCAGTTGCTGGACATACTTCTTGTAGATGTCGCGGCGCTCGCTCTGCCGATAGGGTCCGTAGTTGCCGCCGAAGCTGACGCCCTCGTCGAACTGGATGCCCAGCCAGCGGAATGCCTCAATGATATAGGCCTCGGCTCCGGGCACGAAGCGGGTGCTGTCGGTGTCCTCAATGCGGAACACCAGGTCGCCTCCATGCTGGCGGGCAAACAGGTAATTATACAAGGCGGTTCGCACGCCGCCGATATGCAGTGGCCCCGTGGGGCTGGGTGCAAAGCGCACCCTTACTCTTCTCTCTGACATTAACTTTTTTCTTTATTGACTGAATAATGTGTGCAAAGTTACAAAAAAATCACGCAGTACACGCATTTTCTTCCGATTTTTTGTGGTGGTAACGGCAAAATTTCTTATTTTTGCAGTCAGAAAGGAAATGAACAATGATTAATTTCAATTTGAAAACCCAACTGTCGTGGCGCGACGTGGCCGTGCGCACGGCCTTCATAGTGGTCACCGTGGTGGCCATTGTGTGGACCATGCCCCACGACACGCGCTTCAATTTCAAGATAGTGAAAGGCACGCCGTGGGGCTACAGCGACCTGACGGCTCCCTTCGACTTCCCCGTCTACAAGAGCGAGGCCATGCTGGAGAGCGAGCGCGCCGAGCTGCTGAAGGACTTCAAGCCCTATTACACCTACGATGAGGACGTGGCCCACCACCAGACCAGCCTGTTCCGCCAGCAGTGGAGCCGCCTGAAGGAGATGCCACCCAGCCAGCTGAAGATAGTCATCAGCAACCGGCTGAACGCCCTTTACAACCGTGGTATCATCGACACGCTGGAACCCCTTGAGGGCGACACCACGCAGACCGTCTGGCGCGTCATGGGCGAGTCGGCCGTGCTCTTCAACCTCGGCCAGGTGCTCACGCCCAAGCAGGCCTATGAAATGCTGTTGCAGGACACCACCGTGCGCACCTTTGCCGACCAGCTGAAGGACCTGAACCTGAACGAATTCATCGTGCCCAACCTGCTCTACGACAGCGTTCACAGCCAGACGGCCCTCGACGAGCTGTTGCGCAGCGTGGCGCCCAGCAGCAAGCTGGTGCAGCGCGGACAGAAGATCATCAGCCGAGGCGACATCGTCGACGAAGACTCCTACCTGGTGCTGCAGTCGTTCCAGAAAGAGTTCGACCTGCGCCAGGAGTCCAACCAGAGCGGGCTCACCATGGCGGGACGCGCCCTCTATGTGTTCATCCTCATCCTGCTCTTCACCATCTATCTCAGCGTCTACCGCAAGGACTATTTCAGCAGCATCCGCTCGGCGGGTATGCTCTACGTGCTCATCATCCTCTTCACCCTGCTGGCCTCGCTGCTGGTGGGCCATTCGCTGCTCCACGTCTATATCATTCCCTTCGCCATCGTGCCCATCTTCGTGAGGGTGTTCATGGACTCGCGCACGGCCCTGATGACCCACCTCACGCTGGTGCTCATCTGCGCCTCCATGCTGCAGCTGCCCCTTGAGTTCATAGCCGTCGAGGCGGTGGGCGGCCTGGCCGTGGTGTTCGCCCTGCGCGAGCTGAGCAGCCGCTCGCAGTTCTTCTGGACGGCCGCCATCTTCCTCCTCGCGGCCACGGCCACGCGCTTTGCCATCTACCTCATCCGCAGGGGCGACATCTCGTCGTTCGACCCCTCCGACTATTACTATCTCATCATGTGTGCCGTCATCGTCTTCTGCTCCTATCCCCTGCTCTATGTCATCGAGAAGACCTTCGGCTTCATCAGCGACATCACGCTCATCGAGCTGTCGAACACCAACAAGGACTTGCTGCGCCGCATGAGCGAGGAGGCCCCTGGCACCTTCAACCACTCCATCCAGGTGGGCAACCTGGCTGCCGAGATAGCCCGCAAGATCGATGCCAACGCCCAGCTGGTGCGCACGGGCGCCCTCTATCATGACATAGGCAAGATCCAGAACCCCATCTACTTCACCGAGAACCAGTCGGGCGGCATCTCGCCCCACGAGCACCTGACCTACATCGAGAGCGCCCAGACCATCATCAGCCACGTCACCGAAGGTCTCCGCCTGGCCGACAAATATCATCTGCCGCGCCAGATTCGTGACCTCATAGCCACCCATCACGGCCAGGGCAAGGCGAAGTATTTCTATGTGAAGTACAAAAACGAGCATCCCGACGAGCCCGTCGACGACCTGCTGTTCACCTATCCCGGCCCCAATCCCTTCACCAAGGAACAGGCCATACTGATGATGGCCGACGCCGTGGAGGCTGCCTCGCGCTCGCTGCCCGACTACACCGAGCAGAGCATCCGCACGCTGGTGGAGCGCATCATCGACTCGCAGGTGCAAGACGGCTTCTTCCGCGAGTGCCCCATCACCTTCCGCGACATTCAGTATTCCAAGACCGTGCTCATCGAGAAGCTGAAAACCATCTACCACACGCGCATCAGTTATCCCGAGGAAAAGAAGTAGTGGCGCCGCGCAAAAATTTCTCACGTGAGATTTTTTTCTGGGAAGGCCTCCCGTGAAAAAATCTCACGTGAGATATTTTCATGGGGCGCCCCCTCAGCCGCTTCGGGGCGTCCTTCATCATAATAATTAGGTATAGCGAGGCGGTTTTCTTTCCTTTTTTTTGGATGTTTCTTTAGTTCTTTGTAATTTTGCACCCGAAAAATGGTGATGCCCCGTCCCAAGCCGGGCGGAGCAGAGAGGGAATCAGGTGAAAATCCTGAGCAGTGCCCGCTACTGTCATCTCCGTTATGGGAAGCCCACACAGGCAAGCCACTGAGGATCGGCCTCGGGAAGGCGGACTTCCAGGAGAGAGCCAGGAAACCTGCCTTTTTCTCAGCAATAACTGCCAGGGCTTCGGGGAAACAAAGCCTGGCAACGAGGAAAAAACGAAAGAAAAGAATGACAAGACGACTTTTTGCTGTCCTTTGGGCTGTGATGCTGGTGTGTGCAGCCACGGCCCAGGAATCTGTGGGCGAGCTGAAGAAGGCCATCCTCATGGCCTACTATGGCACGCTGGACACTGCTGCGCGCCAAGCCAGCTACGATGCGCTGACCATGAGGGTGAAGACGGCCTTCCCCGACCGCGAGGTGCGCGAGGCCTGCACTTCGCGCTCGCTGGCCAGCAGCCTTTCCGAGCAGGACGGCCAGCCCCACCCGCTGCTGCAAGAGGCCATGGAGCAGCTCCTGGCCGACGGCTATAACAGCGTCATCGTGGTGACCACCGAAATGATTGAGGGCAAGGCGGCGCGCCTCATGCAGCAGCGACTGGAGCAGCTGCGGCCCCGTTTCTTCGAAATCAAGCAGACCACACCCCTGCTCTACAGTGCCGACGACTGCCGCCGGGTGTTGCAGGTAATGGTCGACAGCCTCCAGGTGCAGCCCGACGAGCAGGCCGTGCTCGTAGGCCACGGCAAGAACGGGGCCTACGACGACGTGTTCTGCCTGGCCGACTATATCCTGCAGCACGAAGGCCACGCCAACTGCCACGTGGGAACGGTGGAAGGCTATCCCGGACTGGACAACATCAAGGAGATTCTCAGCCAGAGTGGCACCGCCCGTGTGGTGCTGGCCCCGCTGATGGTCACCGGCGGCGGCCATGCCAAGCGCTACGTGGCCAAGAAATGGCGCGAGGCGCTGGAGCAGCAGGGCTACACCGTCAGGTGCAGCAGCCGGGGCGTCTTGGAGTATGAGGGCATCCGCCAGCTCATTGTTGAAAAGATTCGTCAAGCCGACCAACGCCCATGATGTTCCTTCCCCATACGAAACGACACTTGGTCCTGCTCTTGCTGATGACGGCAACGGCGGCGAGCACGTGGGCCCAGGTCAACGACTCGGTGCTGCTGGGCAGCGTCACCGTCACCGGCAAGTCGCGCACCCAGCGGCTGCGCGAGGGCGCACTGACGGTGAACGCCATCGACGTGCGCTCCATGGTCAGCTCGCTGCAGAACCTCAACGAGTTGGTGGACCGCACGGCCGGCGTGAAGGTGCGCGAGGAGGGCGGCATGGGCAGCGACTTCGACCTCAGCATCAACGGCATGAGCGGCAACAGCGTGCGCTATTTCATCGACGGCGTACCCCTCGACACCAAGGGCCAGGACGTCACGCTGGCCAACCTGCCCGTCAGCATCATCGACCATGTGGAGATATACAAAGGCGTGGTGCCCACATGGCTCAGCAGCGATGCCCTGGGCGGAGCCATCAACATCGTGACCAACCGCCGCCACACCAACTATCTCGACGCCAGCTACAGCATCGGCTCGTTCCACACCCATCGCGCCGACGTGAACGGCCAGTACCTGCTGAAGGGCGGCCTGGCCATCAGGCCCACGCTGGGCGTGAACTACTCGAAGAACGACTATATGATGCGCGACGTGGAGCTGTGGGACGACGCCAGCCGCAAATACCTGCCCCAGGACCGCCGCCGCTTCCACGATGGCTATCGCTCGGTGCTGGCTCAGGTGGAGGTGGGCGTCAACGACCGCTCGTGGGCCGATGAGTGCTTTGCCTACGTCAGCTACCACGACGTGGCCAAGGAGATTCAGACCGGCCAGCTGCAGACCCGCGTCGTGGGCATGGCCGAGCGCTCGTCCAGCGCATGGAGCGTAGGGCTGAACTACAGGAAGCAGCAGTTCCTGCTGGACCAGCTGAGCCTGAGCGCACAGCTGAGCCACACCTGGGACCACGCCCTGACCACCGACACCGCCTACCGCCAGTACGACTGGAACGGCGACTACATCTACAGTGCCCGCAATGAGCTGAACGGCCGCAGCCGCACCATGCGCCACTACCGTCGTCCGCTGACCATAGCCCGTGCCGACCTGAACTACCAGATTGCCAGCGGCCACAGCCTGAACCTGAACTACGCTATGAACCGCACGGGCAACGACCGCTGGGACGACATTGACAACACCTTCGAGGCCTCGAACGACGTGCTGGCCAAGCACATCGTCGGCCTGGCCTACAATCAGTTGCTGCTGGGCGACCGGCTGAGCAACACCCTCTTCCTCAAGAACTACATGAACCACCTCAGCGTGGAGCAGACCGACATTCCCTCGGTCACCGGCTCACGCGACGTCATGGGCAGCAACACCAAGAGCCATCTGGGCTACGGCATCGGCATGCGCCTGCAGCTCTGGGAGCCGTTGGCCGTGAAGGCCAGCTTCGAGCACAGCATTCGCCTGCCCCTGGCCCGCGAGCTGCTGGGCAACGGCACCACCATCTATGCCAACGTGGCCCTGCGGCCCGAGAGCTCGGACAACGTGAACCTGGGCCTCTTCGGCACGTGGAAGAACGACCGCCACACCCTGAGCTACGAGGTGAACGGTTTTTTGCGGCAGAGCACAGACTACATCCAGCCCCAGGTGTCGGAGAAGGAGGGCACCATGCAGTACACCAACGTGCCCTCCGTCCACATCAAGGGCGTGGAGGGCGAGGTGCGCTACGACTGGCAGCACCGCCTGCAGGTGGTGGCCAACATGAGCTGGCAGGACGCCCGCGACCGCCAGCGGCTGAAGAACGACGGCAAGCCCTCGGTCACCTTCAACAACCACGTGCCCAACCGCCCGTGGCTCTTTGCCACCGCCGAGGCCCGCCTCGACCTCGTCCCTTTCCTCTCTCCTCTATCCTCTCTCCTCTCTCCTGCTACCTCCCACCTCTATCTGGGCCTCGACTATCAGTGGGTTCACTGGTTCTTCCTCTCCTGGGAGGGCTACGGCAACAAGAGCACCAAGGCCCGTATTCCCGAGAAGAACCTGGTGGGCGCCGAGCTGACCTACTCCTGGCACCGCGAGCGCTACAGCCTGTCGCTGAAGTGCCAGAACCTGTTGGATGCCACCGTCTACGACAACTACAAGCTGCAGAAGCCCGGCCGCGCCGTGTTCCTTAAATTCCGACTGTTCATACATTAATTAATTGTTATACCAAACAAATCGTATTATTTTAAAACAATGAAAAAGCTGAGTATCTATTTCTCACTGATGGCCGCCCTCCTGCTGGGGGCCGGCATGCTCACCGCCTGCTCTGACGACGACGATGAGGAAAAGCAAGAACCCGTTGTGAACCCCGAACCCGAGCCAGAACCCGAACCCGAAAAGCACGACACCATCGTGGTGACGCCCCACCACTTCGACATCACCGTCACCGTGGGCCAGCAGGGCGGCATGGGCCGTAAGGTGACCACCATCATGCAGAGCGTGGCATCACTGGAGGCCGGAGGCCAGGTTGACTTCCAGGGCCAGGGCGGCGAGATCAACGCCACCTACTCGATGGAAGCCATCCTCAAGGGTAAATACTACTACCAAGTGCCCTTCTCGGCCGACCGCTTCACCAAGTTCGAGTTCAAGGACGACCAGGTACAGGTGGTGCAGGAGCAGAAGTTCCAGCAGAACACATACGCCTGCCGCAGCTACTGCCACGCCTGGGAGAACGACTCCATCCTGATGATTATGGCCGCCGATGGCGACAAGACCGGCATCGTATGGACCGAGCTGAACACCAACGACATGCGCATCCTGCGCGAGGGCAAGCTCAGCATCAGTGTGGCAGAAGGATGGGAAACCCTTACCACCAGCGGCATCCTGGCCTATCGTGAGAGCGACAACCGCTTCTTCTATTTCTACTGCAACAAGAAGGGCAAGGGCGTGCGCGCCACCAGCGAGGACTACTTCCACGTGGCCGTCATCAACGGCAGCACCATGGCCGTGGAGAAAGACACTCCCAACACCGAGGCCAACGAGATGGCTGGCTCGGCCTATGGCGAACTGCTGCAGCAGACCACCTTCTTCGACGAGCAGGGCAACCTCTATCTCGTGGCCTTCGACAACAACGAAGTGGGCGAGCAGGGCAAGCTGCTGCGCATCAAAGCCGGCGAGACCGACTTTGAGAAAGGCTACAACGGCTTCCCCAACAGCGACGGCAAGTTGCTCACCACCCAGTATCTGGGCGGCGGCAAGGTGTTCACCTTCTCGCGCAACGACGGCCTGACCGAGGACGACGGCAAGGGCGGACAGAAGGCAGCCACCGGCATCGACAGCTACAGCCACTACTACAGCATCGTCGACCTCAACGCCGGTACCCGCACTCGCATGAGCTTCGGCGGCCAGGAACTCGACTACAGCAGCGGCCGCTTCTCTCAGCGCTCCGTCTTCGTGCCCACCGAGAACAAGGTCTACTTCGGCGTGAACACCCTGTCGGCCCAGCCCTGCGTCTACATCTACGACGTGGCCACCGGCAGCGTCACCCAGGGCGTGAAGATTGCCGAAGGCTACTACTTCGAGCAGATTCGCATGGTTGAGGAAGACAGCTACACCATCATCAAGTAACCCCCGCCCATGCGTAGGCTATTACCACTCCTCTGCATGTTCCTGAGCCTCCATTGCTGGGCTCAGGAACATGCTGCTTTGCTCATGGTCCATTACGGCACCACCTCTGCTGAGGCCCAGCGTCTCAGCATCGACGCCCTGAACCAGCGGGCCCGCCAGCAGTTTCCGGCCCTTGAGGTGCGCGAGGCATGGCTCTCGCCTGTGGTCGTCAGCCGCCTGGCTGCCAAGGGCATCAAGAAGCAGAACGCTATTGAGGCCCTCCTGCGCCTGCGTGCCGATGGCTACACGTCGGTCAGGGTGCTGCCCTCCTTCGTCATCGACGGTCTGGAGATGGCCCAGCTGCGCCGCGACGTGGATCAGCTGCGTCCCTTCTTCGACACCATCAGCGTTTCCACGCCCCTGCTCTACACCGTCCAGGACTGCCAGCGCCTGTGTGCCATCTTGGCCCAGCGCCATCCAGCCGACGCCAAAAAGCGCCACCACGTAGTCTTCGTGGGCCACGGCACCGAGGGCCCCGCCACCGCCCTCTACTCGCAGCTCGACCACATGCTCCACGCCCAGGGTCATCCCCTCCACCATGTGGCCACCATCGAGGGCTATCCCACCCTGCAGACGCTCATCCAGGAGCTGCGCGCCCAGCGGGCCAAGGCCGTCACGCTGGTGCCCCTGCTCTTCGTGGCCGGCAATCACGCCACGAAGGACATCTCCGGAGCGTGGAAAGAAGCCCTCGAAGCTGAAGGCCTCGCTGTCAGCGTCGTCCTGGAGGGCCTCGGCCAGGTGCCCGAGGTCCAGCGGATGTACATCGGGAAATAAGGAAGGTGCAGGACTCTCCACCCCGGAAAACACCTGCACTACTTGCACCTCTTGCACCGCTGTCCCGTATGCTGCGATACCATCGCAGCCTGTAAATGCACCACTGTCCCGTATGCTGCGATGCCATCGCAGCCCGGAAGTACCTGCACCTCTTGCACCTTTTCTCCCATCACCAATGGGGGCGCGACATCATGCCATGCCGCGCCACCATTTTCCTTCATCCTATCACCCTTTTTTCACGGGAAGGCCTCCCGTGAAAAAATCTCACGTGAGATTTTTTCACGCGGCATTGAGATTTTTTCACGCGGCGCCCCCCCCCTTCGCAAACCTCGTCCTCCCACCCCGAAACGGCTCACCCTGCCCTCAGCTAATCGTCCATATTGCCCAGGTGCAAGTAGGTGCAACTGGTGCAACATTTTTTCCAATTATTTTTGCCCATTCAAATGTTTTTTTTCGTTCGGAAGTGGAAAAAAAACGCGCTTTTTTTTTCCATTTCTCTTACTTATTTTGTAACTTTGCCGCAGATGAAGACGCAGTTCCTCATAGCGGCACCGATGAGCGGCAGCGGAAAGACCACCATTGCACGCGAGCTGATGGCCATGTACGTGGCCAAGGGGCGACGTGTGCAGCCCTTTAAGTGCGGCCCCGACTATATTGACACCAAGTTCCATGAGGCGGTGTGCGGGCGGCCCAGCATCAACCTCGACACGTTCATGACCTCGCCCGAGCATGTGCGCGAGCTATACCAGCGCTACGGCGCCGATGCCGACGTGTGCATCGTCGAGGGCATGATGGGCCTCTACGACGGCTACGAGCGCGACCGGGGCTCAGCGGCCGAGATTGCCCGCGTGCTGGGGCTGCCGGTGGTCATGGTGGTGGACGCCCGCTCGGCGGCCTACTCCCTGGCGCCCCTGCTGCAGGGCTTCATCAACTTCCGCCCAGACGTACACATTGCAGGCATCATCTTCAACAAGGTGGGTTCGCCGCGTCACGAGCGGATGCTGCGCCAGGTGTGTCTCGACCTGGGCATCCACTGCCTGGCCTGCGTGCCCCGCAGGCTCGAGCTGGAGCAGCAGTCGCGCTATCTGGGGCTTGACTTCTCCGCTTTACCCCAAGCTCCGCAGGGGCATCCACGGCCGGACACCATGACATCGACGACGAAGGCCGTGGTGGCCCGCAATGCCGAATCCTTCTCGTTCATCTATCAAGAAACGCTCGATGCCCTTGGCTCCGTGGACTTCTTCGACCCCGAGACCGAGGTGCCGCGCTTGGAGGGCTGCCAGCTGCTCTATCTGCCTGGCGGCTATCCTGAGAAGCACCTGGCCGCCCTGGTGAGAAACGAGGCGGCGCGACGGGCCATCCGCCACTTTGCCCAGCAGGGCGGCCGCATAGTGGCCGAGTGTGGCGGCATGATGTATCTCTGCGAGAAGATCCTGACCGACGAGGGTGAGTGGCCCATGTGCGGGGTGCTGCCCTATGTCATCACGGCCCGCAAGGTCGACCGCCGCCTGTCGTTGGGCTATCGTCAGTTCGAACTCGACGGCCGTCAGTACCGTGGCCACGAGTTCCATTACACCCAGTTCCTCCACCAGCCCCCGTCCTGCTGTCAGGTGTTCGACGCCAAGGGCGAGCCCGTGGCCACGCCCGTTGTGTGTCATGGTAACGTGCTGGCCAGCTATACACATCTTTATCTGAATGAAACAAATTTATACTAAGACCGGCGACCAGGGCACCACCAGCCTGCGTGGAGGCCAGCGCGTGCCGAAGGACGACCCGCGCATCGAGGCCAACGGCCAGCTCGACATGCTCAACGCCCTGCTGGGCCTGCTGCCTGCCGATGCGCTGCTAAGCGACGTGCAGCGCGAGCTGATGGTGGTGATGAGCCACGTGGCCACCCCCGACGGCCAGCAGAACCCGCGCCAGCTTCACTGCGACGAGCTGACCCGCCGCATGGAGCAGGCCATCGACGCCGTGGCCTCGCGCCCCACGGGCTTCGTCGTGCCGCAAGGCCTGTGGCACGTGGCCCGTGCCCAGTGCCGCACCGCCGAGCGCCGCCTGTGGACGGTGAGCCGCGAGCATCCCCTCGACGCCTCCATCCTGCGCATGGTGAACCGCCTGTCTGATTACCTCTTCTCACAAAGCATTGCTCATGAATAAGAAACTCCATCCACTGATGCTGGCCGGCACGGGCAGCGACGTGGGCAAGAGCGTCGTGGCCACCGCCCTGTGCCGCATCTTCCTGCAGGACGGCTACCATCCCGCTCCCTTCAAGGCGCAGAACATGGCGCTGAACTCATACGCCACGCCCGACGGGCTGGAGATAGGGCGCGCCCAGGCCGTGCAGGCCGAGGCCGCCGGGCTGGAATGTCACACCGACATGAACCCCCTGCTGCTGAAGCCGCAGAGCGACCACACCTCGCAGGTGGTGCTCCACGGACGCCCCATCGGCAACCGCGATGCCTATGACTATTGGAAACCCCTCCCGACCTCCCCAAAGGGGATGAGTGCCTTGCGGAGTGCAATGCCCCCTCCCCTTTGGGGAGGCAGGGAGGGGTTAGACTTCCGCCAGGAAGTTTGCGCAGCCTTCGACCGCCTGGCGGCACGCTATAACCCCATTGTGATGGAGGGTGCCGGCAGCATCTCGGAGCTGAACCTGCGCCACCACGATCTGGTGAACATGCCCATGGCCCGCCATGCCGGAGCCGACGTCATACTGGTGGCCGACATCGACCGAGGCGGCGTCTTCGCCTCGGCCTATGGCAGCATCTTCCTGCAAGAGCCCGACGACCGGCGCCGCATCAAGGGCATCATCGTCAACAAGTTCCGGGGCGACCTGCGCCTCTTCGACGACGGACGTCAGCTTCTGGAGCGCATCTGTCAGGTGCCCGTGCTGGGCGTCATACCCTATTTCAACGACATCCACATCGAGGGCGAAGACAGCGTGGCCCTGGAAGCTGAGCGCCAGCGGGTGGCAGGCGGCGGAACCGATGGCCGTCTTTCCATAGCCGTGGTGCGCCTGCCCCATATCTCCAACTACACCGACTTCGACATGCTGCAACAGGACTCGCGCCTGCACGTGGGCTATACGTCGCGGGCCGACGAGCTGGACGGGGCCGACGTGGTTATCCTGCCCGGCACCAAGTCAACCCTGGCCGACCTGCAATGGCTGCGCCAGCAGGGCCTGGCCGAGGCCATCCTGCGCGCCCACCGCGAGGGCAAGACCGTGCTGGGCATCTGCGGCGGCTATCAGATGATGGGGGCCGAGGTGCTCGACCCGCAACATGTGGAGGGCTCGCTGGAGCGTCTGCCCGGGCTGGGCCTGCTGCCCGTGAGCACCACCATGAACGGCCAGAAGGTGACGCGCCAGGTGGAGTGCGAGTTCGGCCGGGGCTATGAGATTCACCAGGGCGAGACCCTTCCGCTGGCCGGGGCCGACGTGTCGCCGCTGACCACGCTGACCGACGGCCGTGTGGCTGGCTACATGGCCAGTCGCCGCTGCATGGGCACCTATGTCCACGGCATCCTCGACAACCCCGCCTTCGTGGACTTCCTGCTCCAGCCCTTTGCCCACCGCCTGGGCCGGCGCCAGCCCATGCTGAGCCACGAGGACTTCAAGCAGCAGCAGTACGACCGCCTGGCCCAGCATGTGCGCCAGCATCTGGACATGCAGAAACTCTACGAAATACTCACCACCGATGATTAAGGGACACGGCGATGACGCCTACCACTACGCCGAGGGCATCAACAGCGACTTCTCGTCGAACATCTGCCCTCACGGCAGCCATCAGGCCCTGATGGCCCATCTGGCCAGTTGCGGCGAGCGCCTGCTGGCCCACTATCCCGAGCCCGAGGCCTGGTCGCTGGAGCGTCTGCTGGCCCAATACCACGACGTGGCCCCTGGCAGCGTCGTCGTCACCAACGGGGCCACCGAGGCCATCTACCTGGTGGCGCAGGCCTTCCGCCTGAGGCCCGTCATCATGGGCCCCACGTTCAGCGAGTATGCCGACGCCTGCCGCCAGTTCCCCCCCACCGACAGCCGCCACACCGTCTGCTGGCTCTGCAACCCCAACAACCCCACGGGCCAGGTGCTGGACCAGCACGATGTTGAGCGCCTTGCTGTTAAGCACCAGCTGCTGGTCATCGACCAGTCCTACGAGCACTACACCGACCAGTTTGTGTGGCATCCGCGCTGGGCGTGCCGCTTGCCCAACGTCATTCAGCTCCACTCCATGACCAAGACCTACGGCGTGCCCGGCCTGCGCCTGGGCTACATCACCGCCCCCGTCCGCCTGGCCAACATCATCCGCCAGGCCATGCGCCCGTGGGCCGTGAGCGCTCTGGCCATTGAGGCCGGCAAGTTCCTGCTGGAACACGACGACGAGCTGCGCTGCCGGCCCGACCTGGGCGAGGCCCGGCGCCTGTGGCAGCAGCTCGACGCCATCAACGGCGTCAGCATGCAGCCCACCGCCACCAATTTCATGCTGGGCACCGTGGCCCACCTCACCGCCGCCGAGCTGAAGGACCGCCTGGCCCGCCAGCACGGCATGCTCATCCGCGACGCCTCCAATTTCCGAGGCCTCACGCCCCATCATTTCCGCGTGGCCGCCCAGTCGCCGGCCGAGAACGATGCCCTCGTCGAAGCACTGCGCGGCTTGGCGTGAAAAAATCTCACGTGAGTTTTTTTTCTGGGAGGCCTTCCCGTGAAAAAATCTCACGTGAGAAATATTCACGCGGCGCCTCCCCCTGTTTTCCTGCCATGTGCGCAGGTCCGTTTTCGGGCGCCCAGCCGAGCTGAAAAGCCGCTTTGGCGGTGCTTTCGCTGGGAAAAGGAAAGAAAAAGCCGTTTTTCTTTCCTTTTCCCAGCTTTTTTTCGTAATTTTGCAGTCAAATATCGATATTATGCCAAATTTAGTAGCCATCGTGGGGCGCCCCAACGTGGGGAAGTCCACACTTTTCAACCGCTTGACCAAGAGCCGTCAGGCCATTGTGAGCGACGAGGCCGGCACCACCCGTGACCGCCAGTACGGCAAGTGCGACTGGAATGGCCGCGAGTTCTCCGTGGTCGACACCGGCGGATGGGTTGTGAAGAGCGACGACATCTTCGAGGAGGAGATACGCAAGCAGGTAATCATTGCCACCGAGGAGGCCGACCTGGTGCTCTTCCTCTGCGACATCAAGAACGGCGTGACCGACTGGGACGAGGACGTGGCGCAAATCCTGCGCCGCTCGAAGCTGCCCGTCATCCTGGTGGCCAACAAGGCCGACGACGGCAAGGACCTCTACGGCCAGTACGACTTCTACAAGCTGGGCCTGGGCGATCCCTTCTGCGTCAGCGCTGCCACGGGCAGCGGCACCGGCGACCTGCTGGACAAGGTGATAGAAATGCTGCCCGTGAAGAACGACGAGGCCCTGGAGGAGGGCATCCCCCGCTTTGCCGTGGTGGGACGTCCCAACGCCGGCAAGTCGAGCCTCATCAACGCCTTCATCGGCGAGGAACGCCACATCGTGACCGACATTGCCGGCACCACGCGTGACAGCATCTACACCCGATACGACAAGTTCGGCTTCGACTTCTACCTGGTGGACACCGCCGGCATACGCCGCAAAAACAAGGTCACCGAGGACCTGGAGTTCTACTCCGTCATGCGCTCTATCAGGGCCATCGAAAACAGCGACGTGTGTATCCTCATGCTCGACGCCACGCGAGGCATAGAGTCGCAGGACCTGAACATCTTCCAGCTTATTCAGAAGAACAACAAAAGCCTGGTGGTGGTGGTGAACAAATGGGACCTGGTGGAGGACAAGTCGCAGGTGGTCATCGACACCTTCGAGACGGCCATCCGCCAGCGCATGGCCCCCTTCCGCGACTTCCCCATCATCTTTGCCTCGGCACTGACTAAGCAGCGCATCTTCAAGGTGCTCGAAACGGCCAAGCAGGTCTACCTGAACCGCAAACTGCGCATTGGCACGACGAAGCTGAACGAGGTGATGCTGCCCATCATCGAGGCCACTCCGCCGCCCAGCATCAAGGGAAAATATATCAAGATAAAATATGTGAGTCAGGTGCCCGACACGCAAATTCCCACCTTCATTTTCTATGCCAACTTGCCGCAGTATGTGAAGGAGCCCTACAAGCGCTTCCTGGAGAACAAGATTCGCGAGAACTGGACGCTGACGGGTTCGCCCATCAACGTGTTTGTGCGTCAGAAGTGAGGAATGGGTAAGAAGGGCATGTTGAGATTACTGATGGCCTCTGTCGCCTGCACGCTGCTGCTGGCGGCCTGTAGCTCGGACAAGGGCCCGATGACCGACGAGCAGCGGGCATCGGCCGTGGCGAAGAGCTGCTATGAGGCGCTCTACGACGACGTGGCCAGGCTGTTCCTCGACGGGCGCATCCATGCCGCAGAGATGCCGCAGAGCTATCGCGAGCAGTTGCTCGCGGCCTATCACCAGCACGTGAAGCAGGTGAACAGCGAGCATCGGGGCGTGGAAAAAGTAGAAGTGTCCAAGGCCGAGCGCGACACAACGCTGCAGCTCATCCAGGTGTTCCTGGTGCTCAGCTACGGCGACGGCACCCGCGAGGAAATCGTGGTGCCCATGGTGGAGCACAAGGGCAGATGGCTCATGAAATAGCGTTGCGATGAGAGGAAAGAAGTCTGCTTTGACGTTGCTGGCCGGATTGTTCATTCCGCTGCTGCTCTTCTCCTGGGACAAGGGCGACGGCGACTTCACCGGTCTGGGCCCGCTGCCTCCTGAGCCCGACTATTCCGATTCCTGCCAGTGGTTCATTCGCGACCGTGGCGCCTGCGCCGACATCTTCTACATCATTTCTACCGAGACGGGCCAGCATTTGCAAGATGGCGACACCTGCAACTTTGCCGACACCTACGATGACGACATGCGCTTTGCCATGTGTCACGAAATGGAAGCCGTGGACTCGTTCTATTCGGGCGGCTTCAATTATTTCTCGCCCTATTACCGCCAGACGGCCATGCAGACGTGGGGCAGCGAGGAGCTGGCCATGTCGCTGCTGCCCGTGCCCTTAGCCGACGTGGAGCGCAGCTGGGACTACTACCTGGCCCACCTGAACCACGGGCGCCCCTTCATCCTGGCAGGCTTCAGCCAGGGAGCACACGCCATGATGCACCTGCTACACCACATGCCCGACAGCGTGGCCAACCGCCTGGTGGCCGCCTACGCCATTGGCTATAAAGTGAGGCAGGAGGATTTAGACAGCTGCCCATGGCTGCTTCCGGCGCAAGGGCCCGACGACGTGGGCGTCATCGTGTGCTTCAATTCCGTGAAGACGCCCGACTGCGCCATCCCCATCGTCAGCGAGGGCAACATGCTGTGTATTAATCCTGTGAATTGGCGTACCGACACCGTCAGCACACCCTTTGTGTACTACGGGCGCCATAAAAACGATACGCTCTCCGTGCGTTGCGATCCCGAAAGCCACCTGCTGCTGGTCGACGGCTTTCAGGAGAAATATATCATGCCCGTCATTGGGCGCAGAGGCAACTACCACAACATGGAGCTGCGGTTCTATCATCCCTACATCCGCCAGAACATGGAGCGCCGCATTCGTGCCTACATGGAGGCTCAGTCGGCCACGGGGATGTTGAACTGATCGAAAATTTGCTGAATAAATAGTTGCTCGCGCTGCGTGACAAAGCCGTCGGCATAGACCATGTCAACCATTAGCTTGCCCGTGATGAGCCGCTTGAAGTAGTTCATGTTGCGAATGGTTGCGATGATGACGTCCTTGTCTAGTCCTTTCGATGTGTCGTACTCCTCGGCTGTGAGCCCCATGGCCCGCTCCAGGTCGCGGAGCAGGTACTCCTCGCGGCGGGCGGAGTCGTTGTCGCTCAACATGGCCGCTCTCACTGCCTGGTAGATGCATTGTTTCTCGTGGGTGTCGCACTGGGCAAACACGGTGTGGTGTAAATCGGTAAACTCCATAGCCTGTGATTGTTATTTTGCGCAAAATTAGTGTATTTCAACGACTTTTCCAAATGTTTTGACGAAAAAGTTCATAATAATGGAACATTTGGAAAAGCAGAAGTGGGGGAAAATGGCTATCTTTGCATACAGAAAACTAAGTAACCAAGAAAAATGAAGCTTCATCTAACGAAAAACATTCCTGGGGCGCTGCTGTCGGCAGCACTCCTCTTCCCGTTGAACGGCAGCGCCCAGCTGTCGTCGAATCCCGACAAGTTCCTGGGAAACATCACCACGCGAGGACAGGTGGACTATGGCAATGAAAAGTTCTACCAGTTGTGGAACCAGATTACGCCCGAGAACGAAACCAAGTGGCAGTCGATAGAAGGCAACTCCCGAGGCTCGTTCAACTGGAGTGGCGCCGACCGCTCGGCCAACTATGCCAAGCAGCACGGATTCCCCTTCAAGTTCCACACGCTCATCTGGGGAGCACAATACCCCGGATGGATGGACAACCTGTCGACGGCCGAGCAGTACAAGGCCATCGTGGAATGGTTTGATGCCGTGAAGAAACACTATCCCGACCTGGAGGTAATCGACGTGGTGAACGAGGCTGTCGCCGGCCACCAGCCCGCTCCCTACAGGGCTGCCCTGGGAGGCGAGGGCCGCACAGGCTACGACTGGATTATCAAGGCCTTTGAGCTGGCCCACGAGCGCTGGCCCAACGCCATCCTCGTCTACAACGACTATAACACCTTCCAGTGGCAGATTGACCAGTTCATTGCCCTGGTGCAGGCCCTGCGCGACAACGGCGCGCCCATCGACGCCTACGGATGCCAGAGCCACGACCTGACCGACATGAACCTGAGCGCCTTCAAGAGCGCCATGACAAAGATTCAGAACGCGCTGAAGATGCCGATGTACAGCACCGAGTACGACATCGGCACCACCGACGATGCCAAGCAGCTGCAGCGCTACAAGGAGCAGATTCCCGTGATGTGGGAGGCCGACTACTGTGCCGGCATCACCCTCTGGGGCTACATCTACGGTGCCACCTGGACCACCGACGGCAACTCCGGCATCATCCGCAACGGCAAGGACCGTCCGGCCATGACCTGGCTTCGCGAGTACATGGCCAGCGATGCCGCCAAGAATGCCAAGAGCCCCTTCCCGGGCTTCAAGAAGGAAGCATCCATCTATATTCGTCCCGTGACGCAGAAGGTGGCGAAGAACGACACCATGCCTATCTACGTGCGCGCCAGCATGAGGACGAAAGAGATTGAGAAGGTGGAGCTTTACGTGAACAACGTGCTCGACACCATCATGACCGAGGCGCCCTACCTGGCCAAGCACGTGCCCACCACCACCGGAACGAAGACCGTGAAGGCCGTGGTGACCACCACCGACGGCAACAAGTACGAGCGTACCGCCCGCTTCACCGTGCTCAGCTCCACCGCCAAGCGCCAGCCCTTCAAGGGCGAGGTGCCCCAGCTGCCGGGCGTCGTTGAGGCCGAGAACTTCGACGAGGGAGCCGACGGCGTGTCGTTCCACGACACTGACAACACCAAGCAGGGCGACAAGACCTATCGCACCGATGCCGCCGGCGTGGACATCGTGAAGGTGGGCGACGACGGCTTCGGCATTGGCTACACCAAGGACGGCGAGTGGCTGCAGTACACCGTCGACGTGAAAGAGGCCGGCCTCTACTCCGTAGACCTGGATATGGCGGCTGAAAAGGAAGGCCTGTTCCACCTGGTGGAGAACCACCTGGGCGACATGAAGTTCCTCACCGACTTCATCACCGTGCCCTCCACGGGCAGTGCCAATGATTACAAGAACGTACACCTGCGCCTGACCGTGCCCCTGGAAGCCGGCCGCCAGGTCATAGGCTTCTGCATTGACAAGGGAGGCTTCAGCTTCGACAAGATGACCTTCACCCCGCTGGTTGTGGACAACACAATAGCCAACAGCGTGAAGTGCAGCCCGACGACGGTCAACCTTGACGATGCCACCACCATCACGGTGACGGCCTCGTCGAAGACCAGCACCATTGACCACGTGAGCATTTATGCCAACGACATGCACGTGGCCACCCTGACCGAGGCACCTTATCAGACGGAGTTCGTTCCCACCGCGAAGGGCTCGTGGGTCATCACCTCGATAGCCACCGATGCCGAGGGCAAGGAGTCGAAGGTGGCCAAGGCCACGCTGAAGGTCAACGGCAAGCGCGTGCCCTACAAGGGACTCATTGAGCTGCCTGGTGTGATTGAGGCCGAGAACTTCGACGGCGGCGGCGAGGGACTGTCGTTCCACGACACGGACGACCAGGACCAGGGCGACGCCAAATATCGTACCGACAACGAGGGCGTGGACCTGGTGAAGGGCAACGGCGGCACTGCCATTGGCTACACCGCCAAGGGCGAATGGCTGGAATACAGCGTGAATGTGAAGGAAGCCGGCACCTATATGCTGAATGCAACGGTGTCGTCGGGCGTCAGCGGCTCTTACTTCACCGTCAGCCTGAAGCGCGGCAGCAACATGACCTCGCTGTGCAGGGTGAACGTGCCTCAGACCGGCAACAGCAACTGGGATACCTACAAGGTGGTGACCATTGACCGGCTCACCGTGAAGCTGCCAGAGGGCGAGTGCATCCTGCGCATCAACATTGGCCAGGACCAGTGCAACATAGACAAGCTGGAGCTGAAGCTGGCCGTTGACACGGGCATCAGCCAGCAGCTGGCCGACGAGGCGGAGACCGATGCGCCCGCCTACAACCTCTCGGGCCAGAAGGTAAGCCCCGACTATAAGGGTCTGGTCATCAGAAATGGCAAGAAGATATTGAAAAAATAAGCGGGCGCTACGCCCCGCAAAAATTTCTCACGTGAGATTTTTTTCTGGGAGGCCTTCCCGTGAAAAAATCTCACGTGAGATTTTTTCATGCGGCGCCTCCCCCTTGGAAAACATAATAATTACACGGATTTCCAGTGCTGTGCCAGCAGGATGGAAATCCGTGTAATCAGTGAAGGGTGTTGCGGAGAAAAGTTCTCCTCTTTATATATAAGGAGAATCAGCGGCCAACGCTTCCTACCTTAATAAGGTATTCGCCAATCTGTACGGCGTTCAGGGCAGCGCCCTTGCGAATCTGGTCGCCCGAGAGCCAGAAGGTCAGTCCGTTCTCGTCGCTCAGGTCCTTGCGTACGCGGCCCACGAAGACGTCGTCCTTGCCGGCCGTGTCGAGGGGCATGGGGTAGGTCAGCGTGGTGGGATCGTCTACCAGCGTGCAGCCGGGGGCCTGGGCTATGGCCTGCTGGGCCTCCTCCACGCCCAGCGGGCGCTCGGTCTCAATCCATACGCTCTCGGAGTGGCTGCGCAGCGAGCTGACGCGCACGCACATGGCCGAGCAGCGGGCGTCGGTGTGCATGATCTTGCGCGTCTCGTTGTACATCTTCATCTCCTCCTTGGTGTAGCCATTGGGCTGGAACACGTCAATCTGGGGAATGACGTTGTAGGCCAGCTGATGGGGGAATTTCTTGATGGTCTTCACCTCTCCGGTCTCGACAATCTCCTTGTACTGCTGTTGCAGCTCCTGCATGGCGGCGGCACCGGCGCCCGAGGCGCTCTGGTAGCTGGCCACGTGGATGCGCTTGATGTGGCTGAGCTGCTCCAGTGGTTGCAGCACCACCACCATCATGATGGTCGTGCAGTTGGGGTTGGCAATGATGCCGCGTGGGCGCACCAGGGCGTCCTTGGCGTTGCACTCGGGCACCACCAGGGGCACGTCGTCGTCCATACGGAAGGCCGAGCTGTTGTCGATCATCACGCAGCCATACTTCGTGATGGTCTCGGCATACTCCTTGCTCGTGCCGGCGCCGGCGCTGGTGAAGGCGATGTCGATGTCTTTGAAATCGTCGTTGTGCTGAAGCAGCTTCACTTCTATTTCCTTACCCCGAAAACTGTACTTTCTCCCGGCGGAGCGCTCCGAGCCGAAGAGCACCAGCTCGTCCATCGGGAAATTCCTCTCGTCAAGTAGGCGCAGGAACTCCTGGCCCACGGCGCCGCTGGCGCCAACAATAGCTACTTTCATTGTTCTATAAAGTTTGTTGTGTTTAGAATGCTACGGCATTTTCCGTTGCGCCAACCTTGATGACGGCGTTATCGGAGAAGACGAAGCTGCGGCCGAAGATGTACTCGCCGGTCTCTTCGTCCTGCGGGGCTTCAATATACTGTATGCTCTCGCCAATCTTCACGCCCACCCAGAAAGGCTCGCCGTAGTCGTCCTGCACGCTGATGTAGAGCGTGGTGCCCGAGGGTACGGTCACGCCCTCGCTGGTGATGGGGCCGTAGTAGGCCGAGCTCTGCGAGTAGACCCTGTACTGGTCTTCGTCGTAAAGGGCCGTGATGGTGACGTTCTCACTGGGGTCGATGTCGGCAAAGGTGGCCGTCACGGTCACGTCGGCATCGGGCATGGTGAAGCTGCCATAGGTGCCGTTCATGTTCACGGCCACGCTTGTTCCGTTGGCATCGGCAGCGGTGACGTTTTCGAGCTTCTTGCCATTGGGAACGGCCACGGTGAAGGTCACCGTCTCGCCTGCGGCATAGTAGTGGCCGCCGTCAAACGAGATGTTCTCGCCACCGGCATAGTGTGTGGTCACGGCCTCGGCCTTCACGGTCATCTGCGTGGCTCCCTCGGGCACGTGAACTTGAGCATAGTAGGCGTAGCTGTCCAGTCCGGAGCCGTAGATGACGAAGTCCGACTGCTCGCCCTGGTCGTTCGTGGCCTTCAGGGGCTTGTAGCCCTGCTCGGCGTTGGCAAAGAGGTAGACATATTCACCGGGGATGGCTTTCTCCACGGGCACGCCGTAGTAGATGTCGGGGGCGCTATAGAGCTGTGCTGCCGTGATGTGGTCGCTGGCCACATAGCTCACGGGAATCTTCTCCTTGAAGTCAAGCGTGATCTCCACGTCCTCCTCGGGCATGGTGAAGGTCACGTAGGAGCGATAGCTGCACTCGGGGTTCACGCCTTCCACGTTGGCCGTTGCACCGTCCAGGTAGTAGTCGTCCTTGGTGTAGATGACGGCTGTCACCGTCTCGCCGCCGATGGCGCTCTCGGGCAGGTAGTTGGGCACGTAACCTTCGGGAATGTCGAAGTTGACGTATTCCGTGTTCTTCCAGGTAATCTTGCTGCGGGCATGCTGTGTGCCGCTGACGCGCAGGGTCACGTCGCCCGTTACGTTCTGATAGTCGGGACGCACCGACACCTGGTAGACGTTGTCCACGCCATCGACGCGCTGGAAACCGCAGCCGATATAGTTGGTAAGGTCTTCCCACTGGCTGTCGCCCATCTTGAATTCTACTTTGTCCACGGTGTAGGCTTCAGGCGTGCGCAGGTAGCAGTCGAAATACTTGTATTTCTGTTCTTGGCTCACGCCGTAGAGCTGGACGCCGTCCTCGTTGTCCTCCAGCCGCATGGTGAATCCGTTGGGGTCGAGCTGCTGCTGCACGGCATAGGCCACCACCACGTTGAAAGGCTTCTCGGGCACGGGGATGGTCAGGCTGACCTGCTGCACGTTCTCGCCACCGTCGGCGGGATATTCGGGCATGTAGACCTGATCGCCCACATGCACGTGAATGTGCTCCATGTGATAGGGTGCAAATCCGGCCCACAGGATGTCGCCGGGCGTGAGCGTCAGTGTGAAGGTGCTGCCGGGAGTCAGCTCCTGGCCTTCCTCCAGTCCGCTGACCGCTGCGATGAACGAAGGTGTGAGGTTTGCTACTTCAGTTGCTGTGATGACTGTTGGCTCGTCGGTGCCGCCCTCATAGTCGGCGGGGTTGTCCAACTGTGTGCAAGATGCAAGAACGACCGAAAACATGGCCATTGCTGTGAAAAGCGATTTAATTTTCATCTTTGTTTTGTGTTATGTTAGTTAAAAGAGTCATCGCTGTCATTCGGGCGGCAAAGTTAAGCATAAAAAATGAATTGAGCAAAAGAAAAGGCCGTTTTCTTTGGCCGTTTGCTCAATTATTAGTACCTTTGCACACGTATGCCAAGCTTGTCTGCTTATTTCCCGATAACCAGCCCGACGCTGATTTTTTTCGTCGTGCTGCTTATCATCCTGCTGGCCCCCATCATCATGGGCAAGTTGCGCATCCCTCATATCATTGGCATGGTGCTGGCGGGCATACTCATTGGCGAGCACGGGCTGAACATCCTCTCGCGTGACTCCTCGTTCGAGATCTTCGGGCAGGTGGGCCTCTACTACATCATGTTCCTGGCCGGCTTGGAGATGGACCTTGAGAGCGTGAAGAAGAACACGCGCCACTATCTCATCTTCGGCTTCCTGACGTGCCTTGTGCCGCTGGCGCTCACCTATGTGGTGGCCATGACGGTGCTGGGCTACAGTCCCGCCACGTCGTTCCTGCTGGGATGTATCATGGCCTCTAACACGCTGGTGGCCTATCCTATCGTGGGGCGCTACGGCCTGCAGCGACATCCGTCGGTGGGCCTCAGCGTGGGGTCGTCGATGATCTCGCTGTTCCTGGCGCTGGTCATGCTGGCGGCGCTGGCTGCCGCCCAGGGCGATGTGGACGTCCCGCTGGCCTCGCAGCTCTCGCCCGTGACCTCGCAGGTGCTGTTCTGGCTCCTTTTCCTGGTGAAGCTGGCGGCCTATATCGTGCTCTCGTTGCTGCTCATTCCCCGGTTGGCACGGTTCTTCCTGCGCCGCTACAGCGACTCGGTGATGCAGTACATTTTTGTGCTGGCGGTGATGTTCCTCTCGGCGGCGCTGACCGATTTCGTTGGCCTGGAGGGCATCTTCGGCGCCTTCTTTTCCGGCCTTATATTAAATAGGTATATACCCCACGTGTCGCCGCTGATGAACCGCATTGAGTTTATTGGCAACGCCATCTTCATTCCCTATTTTCTCATTGGCGTGGGCATGCTCATCAACGTGCAGTCGGTGCTCCAGGGCGGCGAAGTGGTGTGGATCGTGGTGCTCATTGCATTCATCGGCACCTTTGGCAAGGCCGTGGCTGCCTACATCAGCAGTCTGCTGTTCCGGCTGCCCGAGCGCGATGGCAAGATGATGTTCGGCCTCACCTCGGCCCATGCGGCAGGCGCCATAGCCATGGTGATGGTGGGCATACGGCTGAATCTGGTGAACGACGACATGCTGAACGGCGTGGTGATGATGATACTCGTGACGTGCGTCGTCTCGACCCTCGTCACCGAGCAGTCGGCAAAGGCCATTATCGTTCACGAGAAGACGAATCTCGACTCGCTGGGCACCAACCAGGCCGACGACGAGAAGATTCTGCTCTGTGTGAAGTATCCCGAGATAGCTCCCCAGCTGCTGAGCCTGTCGCTGCTGATGCGCAACCACCAGCTGAACCGTGGACTGGTGGCGCTGAACGTGGTATATGACGACGAGCACAGCCCCGCCGGCCGCGAGCAGGGACTGCGACTGCTGGAGCAGTTGCAACAGCGGGCGTCAGCCTCCGAGGTGCAGCTGCAGACGCAGGTGCGCCTGGCTAGCAACATCGCCAACGGCATCAAGCACGCCTTCCGCGAGTTTGCCTGCTCCGAGATAGTGATGGGCATGCACGTTCACACGGAGAACAACCCGAAGTTCTGGGGCGACTTCATCCAGAGCCTCTACAACGGCCTGAACCGACAAATAGTGCTGACCCGCTTTGTGCAGCCCCTGTCCACGCTCAGGCGAATACAGGTGGCCGTGCCTTCCAGGGCTGAGTACGAGCCGGGATTCCACCGCTGGCTGGAACGCCTGTGCCGCTTTGCCGGACAGTTGGACTGCCGCATGGAGTTCCACGGGCGCCAGGAGTCGTTCAACCTCATCGAGGGCTACATTCAGCGCCATCACCACAACGTGAAGGCGGTGTTCACGCCCATGGGCCATTGGAACGAGCTGCCCCGGCTGGCCTCAAGCATTGCCGAGGACCACATGTTCGTGGTGGTGACAGCCCGAAAGGGCACCATCTCCTATAAGAACGCGCTGGAGCGGCTGCCCGACGAGCTGCAGAACCACTTCAGCGGCAAAAACCTGATGATTATCTTCCCCGACCAGTATGGCAATGCCACCAAGGACGACAGCATGAGCTTCACCGAGGCCCAGCATAAGGAGGAGTCGAGTGTTTATGACTTTGTGCTGCGGCATCTGCGTATCCGGTTGTAGACATCAAGGCTTTTTTGACATCAAGACAACAGGACAAGACATCAAGACAACAAGACAAGATATTAAGACAACAAGATAAATAGACGTTTAGACGACATGATAGATGTAAGGAATATTACCAAGAGCTTTGGCTCGCTGCAGGTGCTGAAAGGCATTGACCTGCACATCGACAAGGGCGAGATCGTGAGCATCGTTGGCCCCAGCGGCGCAGGCAAGACTACGCTGCTGCAAATCATCGGCACGCTGGACCGGCCAGACAGCGGTTCGGTATGTGTCGATGCCATCGACACCACCCGCCTCTCGCAGAAAGCCCTCAGCGACTTCCGCAACCGCCACCTGGGCTTCGTGTTCCAGTTCCATCAGCTGCTGCCCGAGTTCACGGCCCTGGAAAACATCATGATTCCCGCCTTCATTGCAGGCACATCTCGCCAGAGCGCCAAGACCAGGGCCACGGAGCTGCTGAGCTTCCTGGGCCTCACCGACCGCGCCCACCACAAGCCCGCCGAGCTTTCCGGCGGCGAGAAGCAACGCATTGCCGTGGCGCGTGCGCTGATGAACAACCCCGCCGTCATCCTGGCCGACGAGCCCTCCGGCTCGCTCGACACGCAGAACAAGCAGGAGCTCCACCAGCTGTTCTTCGACCTGCGCAACCAGTATGGCCAGACCTTCGTCATCGTGACCCACGACGAGCAGCTGGCCACCATTACCGACCGCACCATACACATGCGCGACGGTCTTCTGGAATCACCTACTCTACCTACCGAACCTACTGAACCTACCCTACCTACTTCTCCATCTCATGATTAAACTCGGCACCTATCACACCCTGCGCATCCTGCGCCACACCGATCCCGGCATCTACCTCGAAGGCGACGAGACCACCGGCGACATCCTGCTGCCTAAGCGCTACGTCACGCCACAGATGCACGACGGCGACGAGCTGGAAGTGTTCATCTATCTGGACCAGGACGAGCGCATCATTGCCACCACCGAGCGCCCGCTGGCCCAGGTGGGGCAGTTTGCCTTCCTGGAAGTGGCCTGGACTAACCAGTACGGGGCCTTCCTCAACTGGGGCTTGATGAAAGACCTCTTCTGCCCCTTCCGCGAGCAGAAGCAACGCATGCAGCGCGGCGAGGGCTACATCGTATACATCAAGGAAGACGAGGCCAGCCACCGGCTCATGGCTACGGCCAAGGTGGAGAAGTACCTTACCCCCCTCTATCCCCCCGAAGGGGGGAGGAGCAATGCTGTTGAAAGCCAGACGAACAACGCCTCGGACCGAGGGGGGTACCCTGTTGAAAGCCTGACGGGCAACGCTTCCCCCCTTCGGGGGGACCGAGGGGGGTACCATGGCCAGCGCTGCGACTGCCTCATCTGGCAGAAGACCGACCTGGGTTTCAAGGCCATAGTGGACAACCGCTACCAGGGCCAGCTCTACGACAATCAGCTGTTTCAGCCCCTCCACACCGGCGATCGCCTCACTGCCTACATCGACCACATTCGCCTGGACGGCAAGATTGACCTCACGCTGCAGCCCACCGGTCACCGCCAGACGCTCGACTTCGCCGAGGTGCTGCTACGCTACCTGCACGAGAACAACGGCCGCTGCAACCTGGGCGACCACTCGCCCGCCGAGCTGATAGCCGACCGCTTCCAGGTGTCGAAGAAGGTGTTCAAGCGCGCTGTGGGCGACCTCTATCGCCGCCGCCTCATCACCCTCTCCGACGACGGCATTTGCCTGGCCTGAGCCGCCGCGTTTTCATGGGGAGGCGCCGCAGAAAAAAATCTCACGTGAGATTTTTTCACGGGAAGGCCTCCCAGAAAAATTTCTCACGTGAGATTTTTTCACGCCCCGCCGCCCCCTCAGAAAGAAAAAAGCGGAAAAAAAGTTGGCCGATTGAAAAATAATCACTATCTTTGCATCAGCAAATACCAACCGGACTTACCTTACAAAATAAAATGCTAAGGAAAACCAATCACTGGAAGTGCGCCCGCAAGAAAGGCGCACTTCCGTGTTAAAAAATGGTAATCGTGCTGATTTTACAGCAATTATGCGTAATTTTGCACCCCAAAACATTATTGTATATAGTTATAACCGAAATTTCAAAAATGAATATCCAGTTTGAATGCGCCGACAAGATTAACGGCCTCATGACCATCACCATTGAGCAGGCCGACTATCAGGCAGAAGTAGAGAAGAAGTTGAAGGACTATCGAAAGAAGGCACAAATGCCGGGCTTCCGTCCGGGAATGGTTCCCATGGGACTCATCAAAAAGCAGTATGGCACTGCCGTGAAGGTGGACGAGGTGAACCGCATCCTGGGCGAAAAGCTCTATGAGTACATTCGCGAGAACAAGATACAGATGCTGGGCGAGCCCCTGCCCAACGAGGAGAAGCAGCAGCCCCAGGATCTCCAGGGCGACGGCCCCTTCGAGTTTGTCTTCGATATTGCAGTGGCTCCCGAGTTCACAGCCGAGCTGAGCGCCAAGGACAAGATTGAATACTACGACATCAAGGTCGACGACAAGATCATCGACGACCAGGTGCAGATGTTCCAGAGCCAGGCCGGCGAGTTCGTCGACGCCCAAGAGTGGAGCGGCAACGACACCCTGAAGGGCGACCTGCGCCAGCTCGACGCCAGCGGTAACACCCTGGAGGGCGGCATTGAAGTGGCCGACGCACAGGTGATGCCCAGCTACATCACCGGCGAGGACGAGAAGAAAAAGTTCGACGGTGCCAAGCCCGGCGACATCATCATCTTCAACCCCAAGAAAGCCTATCCCGAGAACGATGCCGAGGTGGCCGGACTGATGAAGATGAAGAAGGAAGAAGTGGCCGAGCTGACCAGCGACTTCAGCTTCCAGGTCACCTCCATCCGTCACTTTCAGCCCCACGCCGTGGACCAGGAGCTCTTCGACCGCATCTTCGGCGAGGGCAACGTCAAGGACGAGGCTGAGTTCCGCCAGAAGATTGCCGACGGCATCAAGCCCCAGTTGCAGGCCAACAGCGACTTCAAGTTCCTGCGCGACGTGCGCACCTATCTGGAGAAGAAGGTGGGCGACATCCAGTTCCCCGAGGCACTGCTCAAGCGCGTCATGCTGAACAACAACAAGGACAAGGGCGAGGAGTTTGTTGAGAAGAACTTCAAGGCCAGCATCGACGAGCTGAAGTGGCACCTCATCAAGGAGCAGCTCGTCACCGCCAACAACATCAAGGTCGAGGACGACGACCTGAAGCAGGTGGCCAAGGGCGCCATTCGCCAGCAGTTTGCCCAGTACGGCATGAACAACGTGCCCGACGACGTGCTTGAGAACTATGCCGACGAGCAGCTGAAGAAGCGCGAGAACATCGAGAGCTTCGTTGAGCGCGCCATCGACATCAAGCTCATGCAGGCACTGAAGCAGGTGGTGAAGCTGACCAACAAGGAGGTCTCGCTTGACGACTTCAACAAGATGATGCAGGAAGCATAACATCTCAAACCATTAATACCAACACCCATGAAAAGACTATTTCTGATGCTGGCGCTGCTGGTCAGTATGACGGCCGGAGCGCAGAACGTAGAGGCACTCTACACCGAAGGTAAGGCGCTCTATGACGCCAAGGACTATGTGGCCGCGCTGGCCAAGCTGCGCCCCGCAGCCGAGAAAGGCCACAAGAAGGCCCAGTATCGAGTGGGCCGCTGCTACGACAAGGGCTACGGCGTGGAAGAATCGAACGAGGAAGCCATCAAGTGGTATCAGAAATCAGCCGATCAGGGTTACTATAAAGCCGAGTATCAGCTGGCCCGTGCCTATGTGAAGGGCAAGGGCGTGCCCGTCGACGAGAAGAAGGCCAAGATGTGGCTCAAGCGCTCCATCGGCGGCAAGAAGCATGGCGCCGAGAAGCTGCAGGAGATAAAGGACGATGCCGCCGCTGGCGACAAAACCGACAAACGACTGCTCGAACTGCTCTGAGCCTCGTAGATACAACGCATTGAACGGATTAAACGGATGCTGCAAGGACTGATTCTTATCAGACGGCAGCATCCGTTTAATCCGTTCAGCCGGTTCTGGGCCTGAGCTATGGTTGCTGGGCGTTCTCCTGCACGGCGTGGCGCATCTCCTTCAGCAGGTCGCTGGCGAAGATGAAGTCGGTGAGCCGCTTGTTGCTCGAATTCATGATGTCGGCCGACTGGCCTTGCCACTCCTTCCTGCCCTCATAGATGAACAGGATGTTTTCGCCAATGCCCATCACGGAATTCATGTCGTGGGTGTTGATGATGGTCGTCATCTGGTATTCGTGCGTAATGCTGTGGAGCAGCTCGTCAATGACCAGGCTGGTCTTCGGGTCCAGGCCGCTGTTGGGCTCGTCGCAGAACAGGTATTTCGGGTTCAGGGCTATGGCGCGGGCAATGGCTACGCGCTTCTGCATACCGCCGCTGATTTCGCCGGGATATTTCCCGTCTACGCCCACCAGGTTCACGCGGGCCAGGCATTCCTGGGCCCGTCGCTGCCGTTCGCGCAGCGTCATCGGCGAGAACATGTCAAGCGGAAACATCACGTTCTCAAGCACCGAGAGCGAGTCGAACAGGGCTGCGCTCTGGAAAATCATGCCCATCTCGCGCCGCATCAGCACCTTCTCCTGCTTGGTCATGTTCACGAAGTCGCGGCCGTCGTAGAGCACTTGTCCGCTGGTGGGGTCGAGCAGTCCCACCAGGTTCTTCATCAGCACCGTCTTGCCCGAGCCGCTCTGGCCAATGATCAGGTTCGTAATGCCGTCCTTGAACGTGGTGCAGATGTCCTTCAGCACCTCTTTCGTGGTGACCTGTCCTTCGGGCGAATGCTCCTCAAAGCTTTTATATAGGTTCTTTACTTCTATCATGGTCTTTCGGTTTTCAGGGTCATTTCAGCAGTCGGTAGTATTTCGGCTCGTAGCCCGATGGGGCCAGCTCGGGGTGGAAAATGGCCACGAAGTCGGCCAGCAGCACGTCGGGTTCCACGGGCGAGATCTCGTAGTAGGGCGTCTGTCTCATGTTGCAGTAGATGACCTTGCGCTCGCGGAACGCCTTCAGCAGCTCGTTGCGCGGTTCGTTGGCGCGCAGGTCGTCGTAGGTGAAGTCACCGTCGAAACTGTTGAGGATGCGCCAGTAGTCGGCCTCGGCCGATAGGGCATACATCTTCTCAAATTCCAGGTCCTCGCCCGCCGTCTCGTCGTCGTCCACCACATAGTGGGCACCGGCGTCGCGGAAAATCTGTGCCAGGTAGTTGCGTCCGCCCACGGCATGCCACATGCCATAGTGCATCTCGCCGCTGGTCACCGTGGGCAGGCTTTCTTCACGGTTCTTCAGCGAGTCTACCTTGGCCTTCAGCGTGTTGTAGCGCTGCTCAATGCCCTGGAACACCTCGTTGGCCTGCTGCTCGCGGCCAATGAACATGCCCACGAACTTCACCCACTCGGCTTGGCCCAGGGGCGACAGTTCCTTGTAGCCCAGATGGGGCACCAGCGTGACGCCGCTCTCCTTGATGGCATCGTAGCCGCCGCGCTTGAAGGGCGAGATGAAGATGACGTCGGGCTGGGCCGCCATGACCAGCTCGGGGTCGAAGTTGCCCTCCATGCCAATCTTCACTATGCGTCCGTCGTCGGCCCGCTGCTGAATGTCCTTGTTGAAGAGGTTTTTCGTGCCCGTCAGGCCCGTCACGAAGTCGTGGGCGTCGAGCGCGGTGAAATTCGACAGTTGTAGCGACGTCATGCAGATGCAGCGGCGGATGGGCACCACCACGCGCTGCCATCCCTGGGGCACCTGGGCCGTGTCGCTGCCCACCAGGGCGAAGCGCTCGCCCGTGTAGACGCTCACCAAGCGCACCTGCGCCGAGTCGCGCACGCTGAATCCCGTGGCATATTTCGCTTCCACCTTCACGCCAGTGGCGCTGCCGTCGCCCTCAGCGGTGGCGGTCTTGGCCTGTCGCGAGCAGGCACACAGCAGCAACAGGGCCGTCAGGCCCAGAATGTTTTTTTTCATATCGTAAGTTTTGTTATGACACAGATGATGACGGCCACGAGCAGCACCATTGCCACCTCGGCCTTGCGGTTCACGCCCACGGCACGCCGCATGTCGGCCGTGGTCAGTGGGCGGTTGTTGTGACCAATATAGGGTTTGTCGAACAGCTGTCCGAAATAATAATGCGGACCGCCGAAGCGACAGTCAAGAATGGCGGCCAGCGCGGCCTCGGGCCATCCGCTGTTGGGGCTGGCGTGGCAGGAGCCGTAGCGCCTTACAAACTGCAGGCGGCCCATGAATCCCCGTCCCAGGATCATCAGCAGGGCCGTCAGGCGGGCGGGCAAGTAGTTGGCAGCATCGTCGATGCGGGCTGCCACGCGTCCAAACAGGCGGTAGCGCTCCGTTCGGTAGCCAATCATCGAGTCGAGCGTGTTCACCATTTTGTAGGCCAGCATGCCGGGCGTGCCCAGCAGCAGAAACCAGAAGAGGGGTGCCACCACGCCGTCGCTCAGGTTCTCGGCCAGCGTCTCTAAGGCCGCAGTGCGTACCTCTTGCGCTGAAAGGGCTGAGGTGTCGCGTCCCACGATGCGTGCCACCTGTTGCCGTCCCTCGTCTAATGAGCGGTCTAAGGCCAGGAACACAGCCCTGACCTCGCGGATGAGCGTGGTGCCGGCCAGGCAGAAAAAGACCACAATGGAGTCGAAGGCCACGAGCAGCAGCGCATGGTTGCAGAGCAGCCATCGCACCGTCCATGCTGCGGCAAACACCAGCGCAATGAGGCTCACAGCCAGCAGTCCGCCCTTCAGCAGGCGGCCGCCGCCCCTGTTGAGTGCATGCTCGCCCGCTGCAATCAATTTGCCGAAGCCCACCACGGGGTGGGGCAGCCAGCGGGGGTCGCCCAGCACCAGGTCGAGCAGCCATCCCGCCCCCAGCGCAATCAGCATGAGCGGCACTGCCAGCCCTTGCATCGGCAAAGCAGGGAAAAACAAGTCTGCAATCATGGCGAAAGCCTTCTTCTTTTCGTTAGAGAGGGCAAAGTTACGAAATAAGTGAGAGAAATGAAAAGAAAAGCCCGCTTTTCTTTTCATTTCCAAGCGAAAAGTAACATGGACGGAGCGAAGTTACAGAAAAGAGTGACGGGCGGGTTAGTGGTTTTAGTGGTGAGGTTGCGAAAAAATAGCAGGAAAAAGGTTTGAAAGGCGAGAAAAATTTGTACCTTTGCAGCAACATAGGCTAAAAGCCCGTTAAGGCAAAAAAGAATAGAAATGGTTACACTTGCTTTAGGACTGCTTATTCCCCTGTTGGGAACCATGCTGGGGGCGGCTTTTGTGTTCTTTATGAAAGACTCGCTGCCCGAACGCGTACAGAAGACGTTGCTCGGCTTTGCGTCGGGCGTCATGGTGGCAGCGTCGGTATGGTCGTTGCTCATTCCGTCGATGGAGATGGAGGCGGCGGCCGGTGCATGGTCGGTGTTGCCTGCTGCCGTGGGATTCCTGCTGGGCATTGGCTTCCTGCTGGTGCTCGATGAGCTGACGCCCCACCTCCACCTGGGCAGCGACAAGCCTGAGGGTCCGCGCTCGCGGCTGTCACGGACGTCGATGCTGGCCTTGGCCGTCACGCTCCACAACCTGCCCGAGGGAATGGCCGTGGGCGTGGTCTTCGCAGGTGCCGAGCAGGGGGCGTCCCAGCTCTCGTTAGCCTCGGCCTTGGCTGTCTCGCTGGGCATCGCCATCCAAAACATTCCCGAGGGAGCCATCATCGCCATGCCCATGCGGGCAGAAGGCAATTCGCGGTGGCGCTCGTTCATGATTGGCAGTCTCAGCGGAGCCGTAGAGCCCATCGGCGGACTGGCCATCGTGCTGCTGGCCTCCATGCTGACGCCCGTATTGCCCTATCTGCTGGCCTTTGCGGCTGGCGCCATGTTCTATGTGGTGGTGGAGGAGCTCATTCCCGAGGCCTCAAGCGGCAAGCACAGCAACCTGAGTACCATTGGCTTTGCCGTGGGCTTTGTGCTGATGATGGTGCTCGACGTGGTGATGGGTTGAGCGGCCAACAGTGTTTCACGTAAAGTAAAAATTACTCATGAAAGGAATAATCATCGTAGCAGGCATCGGCCCCGGCAGCATGGACGACGTGACGCCCGCCGTCCTGCACGCCTTGAGCACGGCTGACGCCGTGGTGGGCTATAAATACTATTTCCAGTTCATTGCCCAGCTGGTGCCCCAGGGCTGCCAGTGCATTGACACGGGCATGAAACGCGAGCGCGAGCGTGCCGAGCAGGCCTTTCTGCTGGCCGAGCAGGGTCAGACGGTGGTGGTCATCTCCAGCGGCGATGCCGCCATCTATGGCATGACGCCGCTGATCTATGAGATGCGTCGGGAGCGGCAGTCGGACGTCGAGGTGGCGTCACTGCCCGGAATCTCCGCCTTCCAGAAAGCCGCCTCGCTGCTGGGCGCACCCATAGGCCACGACCTGTGTCTCATCTCCCTCTCCGACCTGCTCACGCCCTGGGAAGTCATTGAGCGGCGCATCAAGGCTGCCGCCGTGGGCGACTTCGTCACGGCCATCTACAACCCCCGTTCACACGAGCGCTACTGGCAGCTCTATCGCCTGCAAGAGCTGTTCCTAGCCCATCGCTCACCTCAGACGCCTGTGGGTTGCGTCCGCCAGGCGGGCCGCGACGGTCAGCAGGTATGGCTCACCACGCTGGGCGAGCTGAACCCCGAGCAGGTAGACATGTTCACCGTGGTCATCATCGGCAACTCCCAGTCGTATGTCGACCAGGGAGCCATCATCACCCCCAGGGGCTATTACCTGCAGCGTGAGCAGGGCGACGAGAAGAAGGGCCAGCAAATCATGATGGAGAGCTTCCGCACCATTGAGGGCGAGCTGCGCCGGAAGGACTGGCCGCTGGACCACAAGTGGGCCTTGCTGCACGCCATCCACACCACGGCCGACTTCGACATGGAGCGCATCCTCTACACTGACCCGCAGGCTGTGGAGCATATATATAATAAGGTACGTGACGGCGGGCTGAAGACCATCGTCACCGATGTGACCATGGTCACCAGCGGCATCCGCAAAGGTGCGCTGCAGCGGCTGGGCATAACGGCGAAGTGCTATCTTGCCGACCCTCGCGTGGCCACCATGGCCGACGAGCTGGGCATCACCCGCACGCAGGCCGGCATTCGCCTGGCTGTGGACGAGCATCCCGACGCCCTCTTTGCCTTTGGCAATGCCCCCACGGCGCTGATGGAGCTGTGCGACCTCATTCGCAAGGGGAAAGCGTGCCCCGCCGGCATCATCGCCGCTCCTGTAGGCTTCGTCCATGTGCGCGAGTCGAAACACATGGTGAAGCCCTTCCGCGACATACCTAAGATCATCGTCGAGGGCCGTAAGGGCGGCTCCAATCTGGCCGCCACGCTCTGCAACGCCATCCTCACCTTCGACGATGCTGCACAGTTAAAGCCCGGACGCGACTTATGAAGTTCATCATCATAGGCATCACCGACAGCCCAAGGCCCAGCATCGCCCCCGATGTGCTCAGCATCGTGGAGCAGGGCAGGGTGTTCAGTGGCGGCAGGCGCCATCATGACATCGTGGCCCCGCTGCTGCCGGCCGATGTGCGGTGGATCGACATCACCGTGCCCCTCGACGCGGTGTTCAGGCAGTATCGTGACGTCGGTTCCGATGTAGTTGTCTTTGCCAGCGGCGATCCGCTTTTCTTTGGCTTCGCCAACACCGTTCGGCGCGAGATGCCCGAGGCCGAGGTGGTGCTCTACCCGTCGTTCAACTCGCTGCAGATGCTGGCCCATCGGCTGCTGATGCCCTATCACGACATGCGCATCGTGTCGCTCACCGGGCGGCCGTGGCCAGCCTTCGACCGGGCGCTGATTGAACGAGCTGAGAAGATCGGCGTCCTCACCGATCGCGAGCATACGCCCGCCGCCATAGCCCGCCGCATGCTGGACTATGGCTATGCTCACTATGTCATGCACGTAGGCGAGCACTTGGGCCATCCTGAGCACGAGCGCGTCACTACCCTCTGCCTCGAAGAAGCAGCCCAGCGCAACTTTGGTTTCCCCAACTGCCTGGTGCTCGCCGCCAAGGAGCCCCTTCCGCCCCGTAGCTACGGCATTCCCGACGGGGAGTTCGCCCTGCTTGACGGCCGCGAGAAGATGATTACCAAGATGCCCATCCGCCTGCTCACGCTGCAAGCCCTCGACCTGCCGCGTCGCCACGTGCTCTGGGACATCGGCTTCTGCACGGGCAGCGTCAGCATTGAGGCGCGGCTGATGTTCCCTCACCTCCAGATCGTGGCCTTCGAGGTGCGCCCCGAGTGCGAGGCCATCATCCACGCGAACATGCGCCGCCACGGTGCCCCAGGCATCGAGGTGCTCATGGGCGACTTCCGTTCCGTTTGCAGCAACCTTTCCCTTTCCGCAAGCAGCAACCTTTCCCGTCCTCTATGCTGCGATACTATCGCAGCAAAGGAAACCCCCACCCAGCCCCCCGATGCCGTCTTCATCGGCGGCCACGGCGGCCACCTGAAGGAGATTATGCAGCAGGTGCTCACGGTGCTGGCCCCCGACGGCGTCATCGTGATGAACAGCGTCGTGGCACCACGCGTCACCACCGACAGCCGCCAGCTGTGGGACCAGGCCTGCCAGGAGCTGAACCTGCAGCAGGAACCGCCCTTGCACATACAGCTTAACGACCATCACCCCATTACTATACTGAAATGCAAAAGAAAATAGCCATCATACCCATTGGCGAGGCTGCGACGACGCTGGTTTCCACGCTGTGCCGTGAGCTGCCGGCCGAGGTCATCGGCCGCAACGACGTGGCCAGCCGCTGGCATGACTATGAGGCCTTCGTCTTCATCGGCGCCATGGGCATTTGCGTGCGCACCATTGCCCCCCTCATCGAGGACAAGCACCATGACCCCGCCGTGGTCTGTATCGACAGCCTCGGCCATCATGCCATCTCCGTGCTCTCGGGCCATGTGGGCGGCGCCAACGAGCTGACCCGCCGCATAGCCTCCATCGTGGATGCCCAGCCCGTCATCACCACGCAGAGCGACCTCAGCGGACTGTGGTCCCTCGACACCCTGCATCATCGCTTCGGATGGCATCTCTACGACGAGGGCCACCTGAACCAGTGCATTGCCGCCTTCGTCAATCGCCAGCCCACGGCTCTGCTGCTCAAGACCCACGATGCAGGCACCGACTACTTGTTGCGCACGCTGCCGGACCACGTCACCCTGGTGTCGGACGCCAGCGAGGTAGACGCATACTACAAGCTGCTCATTGCAGTCTCGCCTTACAACGAGCCTGCGGCCATCCTCACCCTTAGATACGTCCCACCCGTGGTCACCGTGGGCTTTGGCCTGGCCCATCAGGCGCAGCCCGTGGCCCGCATCTACGACGAGATGTGCCAGGCCATGACAGATGCCGGCCTGCTTCCCTGTCCCCGCCGCTGGTGTACCATTGATGTGAAGGCCAACGAGCCTTTCGTGGACTACCTGCGCCAGAGGGGTCAGACGGTAGACTTCTTCACCGCCGAGGAGCTGGCTCAAGTCAGCGTGCCCCATCCCAGTACCACCGTGGCCAAGCATGTGGGGACGCCCAGCGTCAGCGAGGCTGCCGCCATCCTGGGCAGCTGTGGCGGGCAGCTGATTGTAGAAAAGGTGAAGGGCGGCAACTGGACCCTGGCTGCGGCCCGTCCCACGGCCCATATCGAGATTGTGGGCGCCGGCCCGGGCGACCCAGACCTCATCAGTGTGCGTGGCCGCCGCTTCCTGGAACAAGCCGACCTCATCCTCTATGCCGGCAGCCTGGTGCCGAAGGCGCTCACCGACTGCCATAAGCACGGCGCCGTGGTGCGCTCGTCGGCCGACATGGCGCTGGAGGAGCAGTGCCAGCTGATGAAGGAACACTACGACCAGGGTCACCTCATCGTGCGCCTCCACACGGGCGATCCCTGCATCTTTGGAGCCATACAGGAGCAGATGGCCTTCTTCGACCGCGAGGGCATGCACTACCACATCACCCCCGGCATATCCTCCTTCCTGGCCGCTGCCGCTGAGCTGCGCAGCCAGTTCACCATACCCGAGCGCACGCAGACCATCATTCTCACGCGGGGCGAAGGCCGCACACCCATGCCCGAACGCGAGAAGCTCCACCTGCTGGCCCGCTCGCAGAGCACCATGTGTATCTTCCTCTCAGCCGCCATTGTCGACAAGGTGCAGGCCGAGCTGCTCCAGGAATATCCCGAGGACACGCCCGTGGCCGCCTGTTACCATCTCACCTGGCCCGACCAGCACATCTATCGCGGCGTGTTGAAGGACTTGGCCAAGATAGTCCACGACAACCACCTCACGCTGACCACCATGCTCGTGGTGGGCGAGGCCATAGACAACCGCCACGGCCTCTCAGAACTTTACAACCGCCATTTCACTCACCTCTACCGTAAGGGCGAGGCAGAATAATAACCCCAAAATAAGTATAACATGAAGATTGGAATTGTAGTCGCTATGGACAAGGAGCTGCAACAGCTGCAGCAAGTGTTTGAAGGCAGCCAAGTGATTGTTGAGAAATGCGGCATTGGCAAGGTGAATGCCGCCCTTGGCGTGCAGCGTATCATTAATGAGCATCACCCCGATTGCATCATCAGCAGCGGCTGTGCCGGCGGCAATGGCGATGACATTCAGGTGAAGGACGTGGTGGTGAGCACCGAGCTGGCCTATCACGATGTCTACTGCGGCACCGCCATTGACAACTGCACGCAGTATGGTCAGGTGCAGGGACTACCCGCCCGTTTCAAGGCCGATCCCTACTTGCTGCAGCAGGCCCAGAGCCTTTCTGCCAAGCTCTCGGACTTCAGCTCGCGAATCCTTCCCGGCCTCATTGTCACGGGCGATTGGTTTGTTGACTCGAAAGAGAAGATGCGCAGCATCATAGAGAAGTTTCCCGATGCCCGTGCCGTGGATATGGAGTCGGCCGCCATTGCCCACACCTGCCATCTGGCCCACGTGCCGTTTATCTCCTTCCGCGTGGTGAGCGACGTGCCCTTGCGCGACACCGACGCCTCGCAATACCACGACTTCTGGGCCCAGGTGGCCGCACAGTCGTTTCTGCTCACCCGCACCTTTGTAGAAAGCCTATAGCCGCAGCCCAAGGAGGAATGCGGACTGGCCACCAAGTAGACCGCCAAAAAGAAAGAAGAATGATGAAGAAGCTACTATCACTGCCGCCCAACCTGGTGAGGGCTGGCGAAGATAAACCCACCGTGTTCCATGATGTGACGGGCCTGTCGGAGGAGGAGTTCTTCTGCACCTGCGATCCCGAAGGCCACCGGCTGGGCAGCGGTGGAGGCACGGCCTGGCTGCTGAAGCAGTGCTACGACCGGGAACAGCCTTCGTGCCCGTTCCAGGAGTGGCTGGCTGCCGAGCGCCGCATCCTGCTGCATGCCGGTGGACAGGGACGCCGATTGCCGGCCTATGCCCCGTCGGGCAAGATACTGACGCCCGTGCCCGTGTTCCGCTGGGAGCGCGGCCAGCGCCTGGGCCAGGACTTGCTCTCGCTGCAGCTGCCGCTCTATGAGCGCATCATGCAGCAGGCCCCCGAGGGGCTGAACACCATGGTGGTCAGTGGCGACGTGCTCATACGTACCTCCCAGCCGCTGCCCCCCGTGCCCCAGGCCGACGTGGTGTGCTATGGCCTATGGCTCGATGCGTCGGTGGCCTCCCATCATGGAGTGTTCGTCTCCGACCGCCATTCGCCGCAGGTGTTGAAGCAGATGCTGCAGAAACCCAGCATAGAACGCCTTGCCGACCTGCAGCGCCAGCACTTCTACCTCACCGACATCGGACTGTGGCTGCTCAGCGACCGGGCCGTAGACCTGCTCATGAAAAGATGCGGAATGGGCGCCTCGCTTGCCGTCGATGTCTCGTCGCTTCCGGCCTACGACCTCTATTCCGACTTCGGCCGCTCCTTAGGCACCGACCCCGAGCTTTCCGACCCCGAGTTGAAGGCGCTGACGGTGGCCGTGGTGCCCCTGACGGGCGGCGAGTTCTACCACTTTGGCACCTCGGCCGAGATGATCTCGTCGATGCTGGCCTTGCAGAATGTGGTGTCGGACCAGCGGCGCATCATGCACCACGACCGCAAGCCCCATCCCTCCATTTTCGTGCAGAACGCCCTGTTGGGCATCAGGTTCACGGCCGAGAACCAGAACGTGTGGGTGGAGAACAGCTGCATAGGGCCGCGATGGACGCTGACCACCGACAACGTGGTGACGGGCGTGCCACAGAATGACTGGCCCGTGAGCCTGGCGCCAGGCCAGTGTCTCGACATCGTGCCCATAGGCCAGGAGGACTATGCCGTGAGGTGTTACCACATAGCCGACCGCTTCGATGGTGCAGAGCAGCAGCGCGAGCAGTTCCCCGTGCTGAAATACGACGAGATTGAGCCGTGGCTCACCCGTCGGCCGTCGGTCAGCCCCCGGCGTTTCCTCAGTGCCGAACAACTGTCCGACCAGGCCAACCTCCACCGCCTGTTCCTCCAGCGACGGCAGTTCCGCTGCCAAAACTGGCCCGCACTGGCCGCCAACTGGCAGCACAGCGTGTTCTACCAGCTGGACCTGGAGGACGCCGCCAAGGAGTTTACCGCCGCAGGCATTGCCGTGCCGCAGCCGCTACCTGCCGACGCACCGCTGATGACACGTGTTCACGACGCCATGTTCCGGGGCGACAGCGACGGTGCCTTTGCCCTGCTGCGCCACACCATCATTGACCAGCTCCTGGCCAGCAAGCAGCGGCCCCAGCTGTCGGTATGTCGCGACCAGATAGTGTGGGGGCGCAGCCCCGTGCGCATAGACATTGCCGGCGGTTGGACCGACACGCCTCCCTTCTGCATGCTCGAAGGGGGCAACGTGGTGAACCTCGCCATCGAGCTGAACGGCCAACAGCCCCTGCAGGCCTATGTGAAGCCCTGCGCCGAGCCTCACATCATCCTGCGCAGCATCGACCTGGGAGCATCTGAGGTGGTAAGCACCTACGAGGAGTTGCTGCAATATAGCAGGGTGGGCTCGCCCTTCTCCATCCCCAAGGCCGCCCTGGCCTTGGCAGGCTTCGCCCCGCAGTTTGCGGCCGACCATTTCGACAGTCTGAAGGAACAGCTGGAGCATTTCGGGGCGGGCATCGAGCTGACGCTTCTCTCGGCCATTCCCGCCGGCAGCGGACTGGGCACCAGCAGCATCCTGGCCGCCACCGTGCTGGGCGCGCTGAGCGACTTCTGCCAGCTGGCATGGGACAAGGATGAGATAGGGCGACGCACGCTGGCCCTGGAGCAGCTGCTCACCACCGGCGGCGGATGGCAGGACCAGTTTGGAGGCGTCATGGGCGGCGTGAAACTGCTGCAGACGCAGCCTGGCGTGGTGCAGCAGCCGTTGACGCGATGGCTGCCAGCCGACATATACACTCAGCCCGAATATCGGCAGTGCCACCTGCTCTACTACACAGGCATCACCCGCACCGCCAAGCACATCCTGGCCGAGATTGTGCGCCGTATGTTCCTCAACAGCCACGACCAGCTGCTGCTGTTGCGCCAGATGAAAGAACACGCCATGGAGATGTATGAGGCCCTGCAGCGACAGGACTTCCTGCTGATGGGCCGTCTGCTGCGCCAGAACTGGCAGGAGAATCAACTGCTCGACAGCGGCACCAATCCCGAGGCCGTCAGCAGGCTCACCAGCCTCGTCGACGACCTCTGCCTGGGCTACAAGCTGCCCGGAGCGGGTGGGGGAGGATATCTCTACATGGTGGCCAAGGACCCCGAGGCCGCAGCACGCATCAAGCAACGGCTCAGCGAGAACAGCCCTTATGCCAATGCCCGCTTCGTTGACATGTGCCTCTCCACCACCGGCCTGCAAGTCAGCCGCTCATAACTTTTCACTCATCACTTATCACTCATCACTTCTCACTCATCACTTCTCACTCATCACTCCCATGACTTTCCGTACCGTCGTCGACATTCCCCGTCCTCCGTTCCTCATTGAGCCGCTCGAAGAACTGCTCTTCGTCGGATCGTGCTTCGCCGACAACATTGGCCGGCGCTTTCAGGAGGAGCGATTTCCCGTGGTGGTAAACCCCTTCGGCGTGATGTACAACCCCGCTTCGGTGCTCCACACCGTACAGCGCTGCCAGTCGTCAGCGCGAATCACCTTCCTCACCCTGGGCACCAACCACGTCTACAGGCTGAAGGAAACGGGCCAGATCGTTGACAACTGCCAGAAACGCCCGCAGCAGCTCTTCCAGGAGGAGGAGCTGTCGGTAGCGGCCTGCACCGACTATCTTCAGCAGACCGTGGACCTGTTGCAGGAGCGTCGCCCCGACGCCCAGGTGGTGGTCACCGTCAGCCCCATCCGCTATGCCAAGTACGGCTATCATGGTAGCCAGCTGTCGAAGGCCACGCTCCTCTTGGCGGCCCATGAGCTGGCAAGGCGCAACGAAGGGGTAACCTATTTCCCGGCCTACGAGATTGTGCTCGACGAGCTGCGCGACTATCGTTTCTATCAGCCCGACATGCTCCACCCTTCGCCCCAGGCCGTGGAATACATCTGGGAGCAGCTCTCCACCCACTATCTCAGTCCCCTGGCTCAGCAGTTCGTCAAGGACTGGCAGCCCATCAAGGCCGCCCTGGGCCACAAGCCCTTCCAGCCCGATAGCGACGACTATCAGCAATTCCTCGCCCAAACCCGCCAAAAGGAAAAGGAGCTGCTCGCCCGCTATGCGTAGCCGTCCCCACGCTCCGGCGTGGCCCTGTGCCGCCCTGCCTCCTCCCCCTGCCGTAAAACTCGGAATTCAGCGGCCGCCCACACCTATAAGCCCGTCCGCTCGCATTAATAAGGGCGGCCGCCCTTATCATTGCGGGCGGGCGCCCGAATCATGCAACCCGGTACCTTTTTCCCTGTTACCCAGTGTCTTTTCCCCTTTTCCCCCGTGTTTTTTCCCCCTGCCTCCGTGCCCGTCCCCTCGCTGCCGCCCTTCCGCCTCCGTGCCCGCCCCCTTGCCTCTTTGCCGCCGCCCCTTGCCGCCGTGCCCGGCGCTTCTCCGCCGGGCCTTCCCCCTCCCCCTCATGCGCGCCCGCGCATATATTATAAAAGGAGCCTTCCCCCATTCCCTTGACGGAAGTCATCCCCTCTGTTTTTTTTGTGTTTTTATGCAAAAAAGTCTCGGAAAAGTTTGGCCGGTTCGGGAATTTGTCGTACCTTTGCATCCGCTAAACAGGGAAGCCCCCTGCGAGGCGGATGAAGAAGCGATCTTTGAAAGCATTACATAGACAGAGAAGTAGTACAAGAAGCCGGCCCTGTCCTTTGCGTTTTCGCGTTTGGGCATGGGCTGGGGTAGAAGAGAAAGCCGTCAATCACAGGCGAC
>JAFPTC010000105.1 GCA_017400455.1 Prevotella sp.
CGAAGGTATCCATCAAGGACAAAGCCATCATCATAGGTGCATTGGGCTATCTGATCAGTCCACTCGACGTGATGCCCGATGCCATTCCCATCGCCGGTCTGAGCGACGACCTGGCTGTGCTCATCTATGTGCTGCACAGGGTATGGGGCGACGTGTCGGAAGAGGTGAAGGCCAAGGCAAAGGCAAAGCTGTCGCAATGGTTCGACGACGACGAAATCGTGGATGCCGAGGAGGTGTTCGAACAGGAACCCAGCGACACTCCCGTGTAGTGAAATGGAAAATTGATAAATGAAAACTAAATAGCAACATGAACACAAAATCGAGATTATCAGTCATGAACTTCCTGGAGTTTGCCGTCTGGGGAGCTTATCTGACATGTATGGGCAACTATCTGGGAGTTGCCGGTTTGGGTGGCGAGATATCGTGGTTCTATGCCATTCAGGGCATCGTGTCCATCTTCATGCCAACCCTGATGGGTATCGTGGCCGACAAGTGGATTCAGCCCCAGCGCCTGCTGGGCTTGTGCCATCTGGCTGCCGGTGCCTTCATGCTGGGTTGCTGGTGGCTGGGCGTGCAGGCTGGCTTCGGACAGGAGCTGCCTCAGAAAGGACTGTTCATCGCCCTCTACACGCTGAGCGTGGCCTTCTTCATGCCTACCATCGCTTTGGCCAACACTACCGCGTTCACCATCCTGAAGCAGGAAGGACTGGACACCGTGAAGGACTTCCCGCCCATCCGCGTGCTGGGCACTGTGGGCTTCATCGCCACGATGTGGTTCGTCAACTGCGCCGTGTGGGACAATGGCTCGTTCTCGTTCACGTTGGCCGAGAATGCACACAAGTTCCAGTACACCTACATGCAGTTCTTCGTCTCCGGCGTGCTGAGCCTGCTGCTCTGTGCCTACTGCTTCACGCTGCCCGAGTGCCACGTGGAGAAGAAGCAGGGCAAGACCTCGCTGGCCGAGTCGTTCGGACTGAATGCCTTCAAGCTGTTCAAGACCAAGAAGATGGCCCTGTTCTTCATCTTCTCGGCGCTGCTGGGCATGTGCCTGCAGGTGACAAACGGTTATGCCGGCCCCTTCATCACGTCGTTCAAGGGTTCGGCCGATGCTGCCGTGGCCACCTCGTTTGCAGCCAATAACGCCACGCTGCTGACCTCGATTTCACAAATCAGCGAGGCCCTGTGCATCCTGATGATTCCCTTCTTCCTGAAGCGCTATGGCATCAAGGTGGTCATGCTCATGTCGATGTTTGCATGGGTGTTCCGCTTTGGCTTCTTCGGCATTGGCAATCCTGCCATGCCAGGCGTGCTGCTATTCGTGCTGTCGTGTATTGTCTATGGTGTGGCCTTCGACTTCTTCAACGTGTCGGGCGGCATCTTCGTCGACCAGGAGTGCGAGCCCTCGGTGAAGGCTTCGGCCCAGGGACTGTTCATGATGATGACCAATGGCATCGGTGCTACCGTGGGTACACTTGCCGCCGGCGAGATTGTCAACAGCTTCTGCACGTGGGAGAACGGCTATCTGGTGGGCAACTGGCAGACTTGCTGGTTCATCTTTGCAGCCTTCGCGCTGGTGGTGGGCGTTTCGTTCGCCCTGGTGTTCAACCCCAAGGAAGATAAGAAATAAGCATAGATGGAGCGTACACGGCTGATATTCCAGGGTGTTTCCGAACTTGCGGGCACCGACGAGATGGGACTGATCACGCTGACCGACGAGGAAGAGCGCCGGCAGCTGGCAGTGGCTTGCGACAAGGCCATGATGCGCGAGTTTGCCCTCCGGCTGAACCATGTGCCCATCGTGGGCCGACTGTTGCCCGAGGTGCTCTGGCACGTGGTGGCCATGCAGGCGAAGATGGAGTTCGAGGTGCTCATCACCGACGTCATAGAAAACCAGTATCGCGCGCTGCTGTTGAACACCAAGACGCGCGAGCCGGTGGCCATCCGCCTGAGCGATGCCGTGCTGTTGGCTTATATTGCCCGTCTGCCCATCTATGTCGATAGCCAGCTGATGGAGAAGCAGAGCACGCCCTACGAAAAGGAAGCGCGTAACGTGGTCATCCCCATGAACACCCTCAGCAACAAAATGCTCCTCGACGCTTTCGACAAGGCCGTCGAAGAAGAGAAGTACGAGCTGGCTTCGCGCCTGCGCGACGAAATCCGCCGTAGGAAACTGAACGACCCGTCATGAAAGAGGTAAGATACTTCTACGTGCCCGATGCAGCCAGTCAGAAGGAACTGCCACAGGAAGAGGCTGTCCATGCCCTGCGCGTGCTGCGACTCAGGGAGGGCGACGAAATCTTCCTGATGGATGGCTGTGGCACGTTCTACGAGGCCGTTGTCAGCATGGCCAACAACAAGCATTGCTTCTACGAGGTGGTAAAGGCCGAGCCGCAGGAAACGACTTGGCAGGGACACCTTCATC
>JAFPTC010000106.1 GCA_017400455.1 Prevotella sp.
AAATACGACAGAAAAATGAAACATCTGAAAAGAGTAATGCAGCGTGCAGGCCTGCTGACGTTGGCTGTGGCTGCGCTGGCTTCGTGCAAGAACGACAAACTCACCGTCACGGGCAACCTGACGAACACGGGCGACACCCTGCTTGTCTTTAAGGCCGACGAGGCTCCCGATACCATTACCGTGAAGGAGGGTAAGTTCACCTATCAGACCAAGGTGGATAAGGTGCAGACGCTTTACATCGTGCGTCCCGAGACGGCAGCCATCGTCCTGCTGGCCGTCCCCGGTGAGAAGGCAGAGGTGAGCGGTGACATGATGGGCGACTATACCATCACCGGATCCAAGTTCTTCAAGGACTTCGATGCCCAGCAGAAGATGCTGAAGGATGCCACTCAGGACAATGTGGTGGAACTCATCATGAACCACGTCAAAGAGAACCCCAACAGCGAAGCGGCCCTCTCGCTCATCTCCATCGTGGGTTATGTGGCTCCCGACAGCTTGGATTCCTTCCTATCCCGGCTCTCCGATAAGGTGAAGAACGGACGTATGAAACCGTACTTAGAAGAGCAGATTGCCTCCGTGAAGGCACAGGCCGAGAGCGAATCGCAGGCACAGGCTTTGCAGGCAGAAGGCCGCGAGGTGCCCGACTTCACACTCAACGACCTCCAGGGCAATGCCCTCTCGCTCTCCTCGCTCAGGGGCAAGTATGTTATCCTGGACTTCTGGGGCTCGTGGTGCGGATGGTGCATCAAGGGCTTCCCCGAGATGAAGGAGTACTATAATAAATATAAGGGCAAGTTCGAGATACTGGGCATCGACTGCAGTGACTCGGATGAGGCCTGGCGCGGTGCTGTCAAGGAGCACGATCTCCCTTGGCTGCATGTTTACAATCCCGAGGACAGCGACCTGCTTGCTCAGTACGGCATCCAGGGATTCCCCACGAAGATTATCCTCGACCCGGAGGGTAAGATCGTGAAGACAATCGTGGGCGAGGACCCCGCCTTCTATACCCTGCTCGACGAACTATTTGGCAAATAACCCATAAAAAACCATTAACTCATTAAACCCATAAAACTATGTTAGACAGAAGAGATTTTCTCAAGAGCGCCGGCCTCCTTACGCTGGGCGCAACGATGATGCCCGAAGTGGCAATGGCAAAGAAACCCAAGAAGGCAAAGCCCGGCAAGAAGCAGATAGGCTTCCAGGCCTATTCGCTCGGTCCGGAGCTGGCTGGCGACAATACCGCAGCAGGACTGAAGCGCCTGCACGACATGGGCTATACCTATGTGGAACTGGCCGGATTCGAAGGCCACTCGGCCAGCGAGCTCCAGAAGATGGCTTCCGACGCCGGTATCAAGGTTGTCAGCACTCACCTCAACCCGAACACCAACGGCGAGAAATACTCGAGCTCGAACAAGCAGATGATCGTTGACTTCTGGAAGAAGCAGATTGACGAGCACGCTCCGTTCGGAATGCAGTATATCGTGCAGCCTGGTCTGCCGCGCATCGACTCTATCGACGACGCCAAGCGGGTGGCCGATGTGTTCAACGCTGCAGGCGAGGTGGCCAAGAAGGCTGGCTTGAAGTGGGGTTACCACAACCATAACCGCGAGTTCAACAAAGTGAAGGGCGAGGGCAGCCCCGACCGCTTCATCGAGGAAATCTTCATTACGGAGACCGACCCGTCGCTGGTGGCCATCGAGCTGGATGTCTATTGGACCGTGATGGGACAGCAGGATCCCGTGGAGTGGATCAACCGTTACAAGGACCGCATCCAGCTGCTGCACATCAAGGACCGTCTCGTCCTGGGCCAGTCCGGAATGATGAACTTCGAGCAGATATTCAAGAACTTCAATGCCAATGGGCATAATACGTTCTTCGTGGAGATTGAGGATACGCGCAGCGGCAAGCAGATGCAGCGCATGGAGGAGAGTGCCAACTATCTGCTGGCAGCCGACTTCGTGAAATAACGTCGCCCGCTTCCCCCGCTTCCAGCGTGGTCGGAGGCTCCGAATGAAGTGAACCCCAAAAGTCTCTTGTCAGGCTTTTGGGGTTCACTCTTTCACTTAACTGCGACTTTCTTGCCGTTAATAATGAAGATGCCCTTTCTGGTTTTTTCGACGCGACGACCGCTGAGGTCGTACACTGCA
>JAFPTC010000107.1 GCA_017400455.1 Prevotella sp.
ATCAAGGGGATTTCCTGCTATAAGGATATCAAATTTTCTAAAATCCACGAAACAGACCGTTATATCACCTACCTCTACACTCAGGAGGGCTTCGCGGGGGGTGCCCACGGCTGGTATCTGATGCAAGGGCAGACTTTCCGCAAATCCGACGGTCGCCGCATCGACTACGACATTTTCCGTGAGGAGTCGATGGACGAGCTTACCGAATTGGTCAAGGACAACATCTTTTCTCAGTATTTCGAATCAGACGCCAGTGAGATGGAGAACCTGCTGACGATGGAGAACAACGATTTCTTCCCGCTTCCGCAGGCTGCGCCTATCTTCCGTGAGGACGGTGTGGAGTTCGTCTATCAACAGTACGAAATCGCCTGTTACGCGGCTGGTATGCCCGCTTGCGTGATTTCCTACGACCTCCTCGAACCATTCCTGACCCAGGCCGGCAAGTGGCTGGTGAACGTCGGGCACGTGGCGGAGAACTAAAAGTCACTGCATGTACCATTCCTTGAACTCCGGGACCCTCGACTTGCTGATGGTGATTTCCTCTGGAACGGGCACCGACAGCGTGAGCCGCAGCTTCCCGCCGAACCATACCGTGATCCCTTCGATGGCCTTGTGCGCCACCACGAACTGACGGTTGGCGCGGAAGAACAGCCCCGGGTCTAACTGCTCGGCAATCACGTCCAACGGCTTCCCAATCACCACGGTCTTGCCCGGATAGGTCAACGCCCGCGACACCTTGTCCTCCAAGTAGAAACAAGCTATCTCATTGACCGCCAGGGGCACCAACTTGTCCTTAACGGGGATGAGGAAGTAGGAAGGATACCGCTGCGACTGCTGGCTGAACATCTTGACAAGCGCGTCAAGCTGCTGATTACCCGTTGTGTCGTTTCCATTCCCCGACAAAATGGCCCATTTGTCCAACGCCCGCTGCAAATCCTCCTTGCCGATGGGCTTGAGCAGGTAGTCGATGCTGTTCACCTTGAAGGCCTGCAGCGCATATTGGTCGTAGGCCGTGGTGAAGATGATCGGGCACGGGAAGGACACCTTGTCGAAAATGCGGAATGCGTTGCCGTCGGCCAAGTGGATGTCCATGAACACCAGGTCGGGGAAAGGGTGCGCGGAGAACCACTCCACCGTCTCCTCCACCGACTGCAAAACCTGCTCCACCGTGCTCTCCGGCGACACCTCGCCGAGCAAATGGCTGAGCCGCTGCGCCGCAATGGCCTCGTCCTCGATGATTACAACTTTTTTCATTAGTGAATGGTGAATTGAGTTTTGAAACTTGAACTTTGAACTTTGAACCTTGAAACCTGATACTCACCCCATCTCCTCTCCAAGCTTAGCGAGGATGGCTTCCGCTTTCTGAGCGGGAATGAGGGGAATCTCCACGGAAAACGTTGTTCCGTCGTTGCTCACCGAGATATGCTCGCCGGCAATCAGCTCGTAGCGCTTGTCCATGTTGGATAGACCGATGCCTTCCGAGGTTGAGTCCTCCTCTTTCGGGCACATTGAGTTGCTGACCCGCAGACTGCCGTGGCCGGTGGACGCCACCGTGATGGTGAGCGGGTGCCGGTTGCTGACCACATTGTGCTTGATGGCGTTCTCTATCAGCAGCTGCACGCTGATGGGCACCACGTAATAGCCGCTTTGCACCTCGTCGAAATGGCGGACAACCGTGAGGCTGTCGCCGTAACGGATATTCATCATGTAGAGGTAGGCGTCAGCGAAGGCGAGCTCGTCGGCCAAAGGCACCAGCTTGTTCTGCTGGATGGTATAACGGTAGGTGGAGGCCAACTGCATCAAATAGGCCTGCGCCTTCTCGTCGTCGGTCCCGATCAGCCCGCTCAGCGTGTTCAGCGAATTGAACAGAAAGTGCGGATCCAACTGGTTCTCAAGCGTTTCATAACGCACCAACAGATTTTCGGACTGCAGGTGTTCGTTCTCCATCTCCATCTGATGGCGCCGGCTAAGCATGTAAATCAGCACTGTAATCAAGATGGTGATGACGGCAATCAAACTGTCTTTCAGCACATTGTCACCAAGATGCTCCAGCAGCTGCCCTTCGTACATCTGGTTTTTCACCCAGTTGGAGAGCAAGGAGAAAGAGGCGGCGATGACCAGCGCCCCTATGGTGGCCAACGCGAATCGCCAGGCCACGCGCATGCCGCTCTTGAGGATGCTGAAGACGTAGAGGAACAGCAGGAAGAACAGGGCGCAGTTCAGCGAAAGCGTCAGCACGAAGTGGAAGTCAGGAGACACGGTCCAAGTCTGCGTGTTCAGCTTTCCCAGCAACATAATGACGGTCAACAAGATGCCGGTCGGAATGGACATGTAGAGCGCATTCCGCACCGTGAAGGGCGTGACCATCCGCAACGGTTTCAGCGTTTCGAGGCTCTTGCGCTTCAAAATGGCGGGCGTCATCGTGACGACTGACCTGAGGCGTTCTTTATTTAGCATAAACTTGGAAATCTACGTGTGTTGACCCGCTCAGCTCCGCCTCGACTTCTCGAAATCGGCAATCGCCTCTTTCAGCATCGCTTCAAACTGGTCGATGGAATTGTCGATGGAGTATTTCTTTGCTGATTCGGAATAGATTTTCTCCATTCGCCGCTTCTCCTCGGGGTTGTCGAGCCAGTAGTCGATGGCGCGTGCCAGATCCTTGGGGTCGCCGGCTCTGAAGAGGCTCCGATGGTCGAGGGCGAACTGCTTCGTGGCCGAAAGCCTGCTGTTGGAGATGACGGGCACGAGCCCTGTGGCGAAGGCTTCGATGCAGGAAATGGCCTCGGACTCCATGTCGGAAGCGTGGACATACAAGTCACACTGTCCCAAAAGGTTAAGAAGTTCATTCTTGGTGAGATAGGTGAAAATTGGCGGGTTCTTGAGCTTTTGACCCAGTTTATAATACTGTTTGTATTTCGGTCCTTTTCCGGCGAACACCAGTTGGATTTTGTCTCCGTATTTGGAGTATTGCAGGGCATTGATGATAAGGTCCTGACGCTTTTCGCCGGCCAAACGCCCCACCATCATGATGAGGATTTTGTCGGCATATTCCGGGCTCCTGGGCGTTTTCGTCCAGGTGAAATCCGATTGGATGCCGTTGGAGATGGGATGAATCTTGGCCGTATAGCCGCGCTTCTCGATTTCGCCGGCCATGAACTGCGACGGGGTGTGCACATGGCCGTAATGGTTGTAGGTGGTGTTGCGGAACAGCCTGAAAATGGCGTTGTTGACCCAGGCGATGTTCCCCATACCGATACTGGAGGTGATGTTTTCAGGCTGGATATGGAAGGCGGCCGTGGAGGGCTTGCCTAACTTGTCGGCGATTTTTTTCGCCTTCGCCTCCATCACGAACGGCATGTAGCAATGGACGATGTCCGCCCATTGCACCGCCTCGGTGAGCGTCTTCCGCTTCCATTTGGCGAACTGGAAGCCGTGTTTCGAGATCAGCCCCTGGAAAAAAGGGACTTTCAGCTCAGGAAGCCCGTAGATGTCCTCCTTTGCCTCTTTGCAGGTGGTCAGGATGCGCACCTCATGGCCTCGTTTGCGAAGCTCGTCCGCGAAACGCTGCGCGGAAATGCTTGTCCCGTTGTTGTTGGTGAAGTAGGCGTCTATTACGAATAAGATTTTCATTTTCTGATTTTCTTATTATTTTTTCGTATTTGATTTCGTCCTATCCTTTATTGGATGTCCACATCCATGCTATTTTTTTGAAGCGGCAAAGATAGCCTTTTTCCGTTTAACTCGAACGTCCACCCCTCTTGCTTCAGCCGCTCGTGGAGGAAGAACAGCCAGTAGAAGAGGCACGACAGCAGGAAATAGCCCCCGGCCTGGATCCACAGCATCAGGTACTCGAACTGCACCTGCCTAAGCTGCGCCCCCATCGAGTTGATGCGGACAAAGCCCTGGATGCCGTGCGTGGAGGGGAACAGGTAGGAGAAGTAACGCCAGAAGGCAGGCATGTTGGACCTCGGCCACACCACACCTGACAGGAACAGCAAAACCACGCTGAAGAAGATGCAGGTGAGCACCACCGTGTCGCGCTCGCGGATGAACATGCCCACGGTCATGCTGAAAGCGACGGTGGCCAGCATGAAGGGCAGTAGGAACAGGCAGAGGTCGCCGAGACGGCCGATGTGGGGCAGTCCGAACACCCGCGGCAGCAGCACCAGGTCAATGGCTATCAGCGGGATATAGATCATGATGTAGGCAAGGGAACGCCCCAGCACCACCCGATAGACGCTCTGGTTGCGCAGCTGCTCCGGGATGACGTTCACCGTCTGTCCCTCTTCGCGGATGGTGCCCGACAGGATGCAGATGCCGAGGAACAGCGTCTGGTGGATGACCAGGGCGAGCAGCGCCGGCACAAGAAAACTGGTGAAGCCGCCCGCCGGCGAGAAGAGCTTCACATCATCGTAGGGGATGGCCGCAATCATCTCCTCCGCATCCGCGCCCGTCGTGCCGGCCATGGCGTATCGCTCCAACTGGATGTGGCGCATCTCGTCGAGCATCACGCTGCTGGCCCCCGTGAACACGCTGCGGTAGTACAGAAAACTGCTCATGTCGCAGAACAGGCAGAGTCTCGCTTGCTCGCCGTTGACAATCAAGTCGTTGTATTCCTTCGGGAAATAGAAGATGCCGTTGATTTTGCGCTGGTGCATCAGCGTTTCGGCATCTTCGAGGGTGTTGCAACGGAAATCGACGTTCACTTCGGGGGTGGCATCCAACTTGTGGATGAACCGCCGGCTCGACGCGCTTCGGGAGTCGTCCACCACCGCCACCGGGAGGTTGCGCACGAGTTCGTGCTTGTAGATGGCCCCGAAAATCAGCGGGTAGAGCAGCGTGGCCACAAAGAAAATCAGCATCACGCCGCCGTCCGTGAAAATGCGGTGCAATTCCAAGGTGAAAACCTCGAAAATGTCCTTCAGTCCAGATGATATGGTTTGAATGAGTTTGCTCATAATCTTTTGTGTATTATTGTTTTACAAGGAAGTTTGGCAACTGTTCGCGACACTCTTCCGGGCTAATAACAACCCTCCCATCAGGCCTGGGACGAGAAAGAGCAGCAACAGGCAGAGATGCAGCCAGTAGTCGGTGAACGTGCCGTCGAAAAGGGCAATCTTGGCGTAGGCGAGATAGTGGTGCCGCAGCGGGAAGATGTAGCTGAGGGCCTGCAACGCGGGCGGCATACTATCGACAGGATAGGAGAAGCCGGCCATGGAGAAGGAGAGCATACCGTAGATGCCGCCCACGCTGACGGCCAAGTGCTGGTTGGGAATAAGCCCCGAAAGGAACACACCCATGGCCTGCATGGCGAGGATGAACAGCAGCAGCGTGACCGACAGGGCGGGGAAACTCCCCCGGCACACGAAGTGGCAGCCCCCGAACATCACGATGTTCCCCACGATGCCCAACAAGGTGAACCAGAAGGTGTAGGGCAGCAGTTTCCCGAGCAGGGCACTGAGCATGTCGCCGTTGGCCGTCTCCAACCAAACTTGATAGGTATTATGCTTTAACTCATTTGTTATCATATAGATGGTGAAAAGAAGAGCCATCACGCCAATGATGCCGGGCAGCATGGTGGTGAGGACGTAGGGAAGATAGCTGCCCCACGGGTTGCTGATGAGGTGCGCGTCGATTTCCACGGGCTGCAGCATACCCATAATCTGCGTTTCAGACGTGCCCTTTTTCCGCAGCACCTCGCGCTGCACGGCGGCGGAGGCCAGTTTCCCGATGGTGCTGAGAGTCTTGTAGCTCAGCGTTCCCGACAGCAGGTAGGCGTTGTTGCTGTAGAGGGCGAGGTGCGGGGCCTTGAAGTCGAGCATCGCCGAATAGGTGCCGGCGGGAATCTCGACGAAGGCGAAGATTTCCTGCCGCTGCATCGCCTCGCGGGCCTCGCGGTGCGTGTCATAGACGGCCACCACCGCGACCCCCTGCGTGGCGTTCAGCTCGTGGCAGAGCCGCCGCGACAGGTAGCTGCCGTCGTGATCGACCACCGCGATGGGCAGGTTCTCCGGCTGGCCTTCATGCATGAAGGTCAGGAAGAAGACATAGCTGAACAGAATCCCGACAGTCAGCAGGATCAGATAGCGCGGATGCTGCCGCAACATGCGCAGTTCGCGACCGAGCGAGTTCACGATTCTCTTCATCATGATGCCACGGTTTTACGGTTAGCGTTGCTGCAGGATGACGGTCATGCCGGGCCGCAGGCCGGGAATCTCGCCCACTGGCACAATCTTGATGTCGAAGCTCTTGACGTCGTACTGTCCGTTGGTCTTGGTGGCGCGCCAGGTGGCGTAGGAGGCCATGGCCCTGACCGAAGTGACCTTGGCCTTGTAGGTCTGGTCGCCCAGCGCCGGAATCCGCACCTCCACTTCTTGTCCGACAGACAGGCCCTGGAGCAGGTCTTCGCGCACGCTGAAGGTGAACCAGACGTCGCTCATGTCGAGGATGGACATCACGGGCGAGCCGGTGCCCACGAGTTCGGATCGTTTGGGGTAGATTTCCGCCACCTCGCCGTCGCATGGGGCCACGAGGAAGCGGTCGTTCATGTAGGCCTCCACCTCGGAGACCGCGCCGGAAGCCTGCATAACCAGGGCGTTGGCAGCCATTTTGTCTTCGTTCTGCGCCCCCTCGCGAGCCATCTCGTACTGCTCCTTCGCGGCGTTGGCGGTGGCCACGGCGGCCTTGTACTGCGCCTCGGCCTCGTCGCGCTTCTGCGCCGAGACCACGTTCTTGTCGTACAGCGCCTGCACGCGGTCGTAGGACTTCTTGGCAATATCGACGCCGGCCTTCGCCTTCTGCCACATCTCATACGCGGAGGCGATCTGCTGCTGGCGCGCGCCGTTGGCGGCCTTGCTGCTTTGGGCGCTGGCCGCCGCGCGCGCCGCCTTGGCCTGCGTCAACTTCGCATCCACCTCAGGACTGCTGATATAGACCAAGGTGTCGCCGGCCTTCACGTGCTGGGACTCGTGCACGTAAAACGTGTCCACTCGACCCGGCACCTTGTTGGAGACCCTGTATTCGTTGGCCTCCACCTCGCCCGTCAGCAGCTCCGGTTCCGGGCGCAGGGCGATGATTCCAATCAGGGCGACGATAGCCACCACGGCGATCACCACCCCGATTCCTATCCATAAATTTCGTTTTGTTGTTTCCATATTCTACTGATACTTAGTTTTTTACTTATTGAAAAAATATTGGCAATACGGTTTATCTGCCCAACGCCTGCTGGAGGTAAAGGTAGTCCATCCGCGTTTCGATTTCCGCATCCACCACCTCCGACTTGGCACTGAGCCAGGCGGTCTGGGCGGCCATCAGGTCGCTGCTGCTGATCACGCCCGCCTCGAAAGACTCGTCGGCCAGCCGCAGATTCTCCTCGGCGTTTTCCAGGTTGCTCTGCGCCTGCGCCAACTTCCTGTTGGCCACCTCCAACTCGTAGTTCAGCTTGTTCACCTGCAACTCGATCATGCCCTTGGCCTCTTCCAGCTCGTATTGCACCTGGTTGCGGCGGTGCCTGGCGGCCTTCACCGCGTAGATGTCGTTGACGTGGCAGATGGGGATGTTGACGACCACCCCGGCAGTGAACATGCCGCCGAACTTGTTCTGGTAGCCGTTGAGGATGTTGGGGTTGCTCACGAGATAGGAGCTGCTGACGGCCACATTCGGTAGCAGTCCGGAGGTGGCGATGCGCACGTTGGTGCGGGCCAGCCGGTCGCCGAGCTCCAACAGCTTGATTTCCGTGCGGTTGTTCCACACCTGCTGCATGTCGAGCGAGACTTCGGGCTGGAACATCCGCGCGGTGTTGTCCTCCGTGACGCGGTAGTCGCCGCGCAAATCGAGGCCGCAAAGCTGGTAGAGGGCCATTTTCGAGAGGGCCAGGCCGTTTTCCGCCTTGGTGAGGCTCATCCGCGCCTCGTTCAGCTTCACCCGGACCTTGGTCACGTCGCTCGGCGTGGCCACCCCCTCCTCTAACATGACCTCCACGTCGTGGCTCAGCGTGTCGAGCAGGGCGCAGTACTGCCGGGCCAGCTCCTGCTTGTGCTGCAGGGAAACCACTCGCCAGTAGGCTTCGTCAACCTGAATCATCAGCTCCTCCTTCTGCTTGTCAACCTGAAGCTTGGCCGCCTCGTTCGACAGTTTGGATAGCTGGTACATGGCACGTATCTTGCCACCCATATAGACGGGCTCCGACACCGTGACCGCCCCGGCGAAGACGTGAGTCATATCGATGTTGAAGGCATCGGTGATCTGATGCCCCATGTCGTTCAGCATCTCCTCGGGACTCACGGAACCATATGCGTCTAACAGCGCCTGCCCGATTCGAGGATCCACCTGCGAAAGCCTTTCCGCAAAATCCTCCACTGAGGTGTTGTAGGACGCCATCATCGTGGTGCCCATGGTGTTGATGGAATGCTGTTGCTCGTCGCTGAGCAGGGCGATGCTCTTCTGGTTCCAGTTGTACGTCCCGTTCACCGAAATCTTCGGGAAAAAGTTCGCGATGGCCGCGCCTTTCAGGGCATCGGTCTCCTCCACCTTCTCCTCGGCGATTTTCAGCCGGTTGTTGGACTCGGCGGCGAGGCGGCGGCACTCTTCCAAACTCAAGGCCTGCTGCGCCTGCGCGAGGGGAATTGCCCAAAGCAGGACTGCCATCCAAAGGGTTACATTCACTTTTTTCATCTTTCCGTTATCTTCGTTGATTCAGGCCGCGAAAGTAGGAATGTTTCGCCGGGTGATGATGAAGAATCGGTCTGAAGCGGAAAAAATGAGGTCCGAAGCGGGCGGACTTTGGAATCTCATTGCCGTTGGCCCATGGAGAGGTACCGTCTATACATGCTTTCCGGATGCAAAAAAAAAAGCGGGGAATCGACAAGATTCCCGCTTTTTTTTTGCAAGTGTGCTCTCGCAACAGGCTACTTCAGATTCGTGTCGAACCAATCGATGAAGTTGCGGTGCCACAGCAGACTGTTCTGCGGTTTCAGCACCCAGTGGGTCTCGTCCGGGAAGTAGAGGTAACGGCTCGGGATGTGGCGCATCTGCGCGGCGTTGTAGGCCGCCATACCCTCGGAAGCCACGATGCGGAAGTCGAACTCGCTGTGGATCACGCAAATCGGGGTGTTCCAC
>JAFPTC010000108.1 GCA_017400455.1 Prevotella sp.
GGAAGACTTCACCATGATAAAAAACCCTGGCAAGGATAACATGGAGATTATCACTCGCCAGGGAAAGGAAATCAAACGCTACAAAGCCAGCGACGAGCAGAACGCCACGGGCAAACGCGGCCGTAAGGTGGGCATCGCCTATGAGTTGGAGAACGGCGAGATTATCTATGTGCCCGAATGACCTTAAAAGAGTCGCCTAAAAATAAAAGGAGCGCAGCCACTCGTCTTCTGTTTCCTGCAGGCAAGGTTTGCGCGACTAGCTTTCTGACCTGCCGGTAGTCTTACCATGGCTTGAACTCTATCTCCAGCTGCCTTACCATGGCTTGAATTCTATCTCCAGCTGCCGCCACAATGGCTGTTGCTGACGGGCACTGGCTGGATTGGATACCGACAGACCCAGCAGGCGGATGGGGTGCGACGCGTTGATCTCCACTTCCTTGAGCAGCAGCTTGGCCAGCGGCAGTATGTCGTCTTTCGAAAGGAGTGCCTTGTCGTGGGTAAGACTGCGCGTGACTTGCTGAAAATCGGCAAACTTGATTTTCAGGGTGAGGGTCTTTCCCTCGAATCCGTCTTTCTCAAGCCTTCTCACCAGTTCGAGCACGGCATGATAGAGTTCAATGGTAATGGCAGCGGGCTCGTGGATGTCTTTGAGGAATGTCTGTTCGCATCCCACCGATTTCCGCTCGTGATAAGTCTCTACGGGCCGGTGGTCGATGCCGCGGGCAAAGTTGTAGAGCACAGGTCCCATCTTGCCGAACACCTCCTGCAGGTGCTTGAGCGACACCTGCCGTAGGTCGGCCCCGGTGAAAATACCCATGTAGTGCATCTGCTGGGCCGTCTTCGGACCTACTCCCCAGAAGTTCTCGATCTTCAGTTTGTCGATAAAGCTGAGGGCCACGTCTGGATGGATGGTGCAGATGCCGTCGGGCTTACGGTAGTCGGAGGCTATCTTTGCCAGGAATTTGTTGTAAGAGATGCCGGCGGACGCCGTCAGGTGGAGCTGTTCGCGGATGCGCTGCTTCACCTCTTTGGCGATGTCGACCGCCAAGGGGATGTCTTTCTTGTTGTGGGTCACGTCGAGAAAAGCCTCGTCGAGCGACAGCGGCTCAATGATGTCGGTGTAATCATGGAAAATCTCATGTATCTGGGCCGACACCTCTTTGTAGACATGATAGTGGCCCGGCACCACAATCAGGTGCGGACATTTGCGCTTGGCCGTGACGATGGGCATGGCCGAGTGGACACCATACTTACGAGCCTCGTAGCTGGCCGTCGACACCACGCCTCGCGGACCGTCGTAGCCCACGGCGATGGCCTGCCCGCGCAGCTCGGGGTGGTCGCGCTGCTCGACGCTGGCAAAGAAGGCATCCATGTCGATATGTATGATTTTCCGCAGTTCCATTTTGCGAAAGTACAAAAAAATATTATCTTTGCAAAAACTTTATACCATAAAAAAGATGAAAGCAAGAATGTTTCTGGCCGCAGTGCTGCTCATGATGGCAGCCATGGCAAAGGCACAGCCCGCACAGCTGGACCTCGACGCGAAGTATGCCACCGATTTGGTGAAGCCGGGCACGTTGGCTCCCGACTTCAAGTTGAAAACCCCGCAAGGCAAGACCGTCAAGCTGAGCAAGCTGGCGAAGGGGCACTATACCGTGATCGACTTCTGGGCCTCATGGTGTGGCGACTGCCGCAAGGATATTCCCAACGTGAAGCGGCTCTACCGCAAGTTCGCGCCGCTTGGCGTGCAGTTTGTGGGTGTCTCGTTCGACGACAATGCCGCCAACTGGCAGTCGGCCATCGAGAAATACGAGCTGGCCTATCCGCAGGTGAGCGAGCTGAAGAAGATGCGCGAGTCGGAAGTGGCACAGCAATATGGTGTGAAATGGATTCCCTCGATGGTACTCATCGACAGAGAGGGTAAGGTGGTGCTGAGCACGGTGCTCTCCGACAAGATGGAGAAGACGCTCACCGAACTGCTGAGTGTGAAGAAAGAAATCGCGGGAACCACCGAGCGCCTTACCATCGACGGCAGCAAGGGCAAGTTGGCCGCTATCCTGCAGAAACCGCAGCTGGCACCGGGCGAGAAGTGCCCGATGGCCATTCTCTGTCACGGCTTCGGCGGTTCGAAAGACGGTCCGATGTATGAGATGCTGGCCGACTCGCTGCAGGCGCATGGCATTGCCAGTATCCGTTTCGACTTCAACGGCCACGGACAGAGCGAGGGCGAGTTTGTCGACATGACGGTGCCCAACGAGATAGAGGATGCCAAGCAGGTGTACAGCTACGTGAGCGACCTGCGCTACGTGAGCAGTGTGGCCATCGTGGGCCATTCGCAGGGAGGCGTGGTGGCTAGTATGACTGCCGGCGAACTGGGCACCGAGGCTTTCGGAGCCGTGGTGTTGCTGGCTCCTGCCGCCGTGTTGCGCGACGATGCCATCCGCGGCAGCACCTTCGGTGCCAGCTTCGATGCGCTCAGTCCGCTCGACCCGCCTGAGTATGTAGAGCTGTGGGGCGGCAAGAAGCTGGGTCGCCAGTACATCCTGTCGGCTTTCTCGCTGCCCATCTACGAGACAGCCATCAAGTATCAGGGACCGGCACTCATCATCCATGGCACCGGCGACCGCGTGGTGCCCTACACCTATGGCGAGCGCTATCATCACATCTGGCCCAAGAGCGAGTTGGTGATTCTCGACCGCTTCGACCATGGGTTCTCACAGAATCTCTACCACACCATGGAGATGGTCTCCGACTATCTCATCAAGACTCTGAGATAAGCACACGTCAACATGGATGGCAGTAGTTGGTCTATATACACAGAAAAAAGGGATGCCCATAAAGCATCCCTTTTATGATAAGTAATCA